>DAHVRW010000009.1 GCA_027322215.1 Marinimicrobium sp. | reverse complement strand
CTGTGGATTTCTGGACTGTTTCCTATCGAATGGCTGTTGTGAACCTTTCCGCCGCCGCCTATTCAGCCCACCAAGCTGTTACGTAAACGCCTCTGAAACGATTGACTGTACTATTACAGCCTGCTAGGCTGTCATTATGAACTGTAATGTTACAGTTATTGCTCAGTTTAGGAGGCCACCATGATCGTTCAAGCCGAACAACTGTTGCAGCGTGGTTCCGATGTCGCCAGCTCACTACTGCCGGCGCTTTTCAACATCTTCAGCCAGTGGCGACTGACGGGCGCCCAACAGATGACGTTATTGGGGCTCAGCAATGAAAAGACCCTGTATAACTGGAAGAGCCGGCCCGAAAAGGCCAAGCTGACCCGGGACTTGTTGGAGCGGGCCAGTTATATTTTGGGCATTTACAAATCCCTGCAAATTCTCTTGCCCGATCAGACATTAGCTGATCAGTGGCTGGCCACGCCCAACGACAATCCGTTATTTAACGGCACGGCACCGCTTGATCGGTTGCTGGCGGGGCAGGTTGTGGACCTGGCCGTGGTTCGGAACTTCCTGGATGCGGAGCGCGGTGGCTGGTGATTGCGATCGATACGCTACCCAGAAGCGAAATCAATGAGCCGGTTTACCGGGTCATACTGGCGCGCTACCCGCAGATTCAACTGTTCGAGCGAGTCGCCAATGCACAGGACTGGGATGTGCTGTATGCCATTGAGTCTTTAACGAACCCCAGGCTTCGCGACGAAGTGGGTGATATTCGACTGGTGCCCCTGGAAGACCGCGTCTACGGCGATGGAGCATCCTGGATCATGGCCGCCTTTACACATCCGCCAGTGGATGGTCGCGGCGGTCGCTTTAATCAGGACTTTGGAGTCTATTATTGCGCCGCCGAGGAAGCCGTTGCCATCGCTGAAACGTCCTTCCACCGGGCGCGTTTTTTGCGGGAATCTCGAATCGAAAAAACCACTTTGGAAATGCGTGTTATCCGCGCCCACCTGGGCCCCGCCATCTTGCACGATGTGCGGCCGTTGTCTGGCAACGCCATTTACCACCTCGATGACTACAGTGAAGCCCAGCAGCTCGGCCGCGCATTACGCAACGCCAACAGCTTCGGCGTCCGCTACTTAAGCGTCCGAACAGAAGGAGAGTGCTACGGCGTGATGCGCCCCCGAATTCTTTCCGATGCGATCCACTGGCGTTATTTGCGCTACCACTATGATCAAGGGACCATTGTTGAGGTGGAGTCCCTCGATGGTCGTGGTACGCCTTAACCGAAACGAGGTCTGATGGGTTTACCAATACCGCGTTGCGCAAACTCAACCCCAGTTCCCCCCACGTGAGTTGAACCGGAGCCACAATGACGCCTTCACAACCTCAGCTTGATCGCCACCCCGGGTTTCAACGTCTATTCCGCCCACAGGCTCTGACTCTCGGGCTTATTCTGCCGCTGGAAACCCATCCCCGTCGCGCCGCCCCCACCATGGAAAACCATTTACAGCTGGCTCAACGGGCCGATGAGCTGGATTTTGGGGCGCTCTGGATGCGCGATGTACCTTTTTTTGACCCGGAGTATAACGACGTTGCGCAGGTATTTGAGCCGATGGTGTATCTCGGTTATCTCGCGGCCGCAACGAGCCGGATAGCGTTAGGTACAACGGGCATTGTGCTGCCGACCCGCGAGCCAATGTACTTGGCCAAGCAGGCTACCTCCCTGGATCAGCTCAGTGGCGCCCGTTTGGTGATGGGATTATCGTCGGGAGATCGTCGCAGTGACTATCCGATGTTAGGCATTGATTTCGACTCGCGCGGCGAGCGCTACCGGGATGCTTTCGCTGTGTTTCGCACTCTGACAGAAGAGCGTTTCCCGCATTTTCGCTCCGAGCGTTATGGCCACGCAAACGGTGCGCTGGATCTGGTTCCCAAATCGCTGTTTGGCCGTATCCCGGCCATCGCGGTGGGCCGCTCCCGACAAAGTACCGAGTGGTTGGCGCAAAACCTTGATGGACTGCTGTCGTTTGCACCCAGCCCCATTCGTTTGCAACGGGCGTTCGACGACTGGCGCAGCCATGTGCGGGCCGCCGCCGGCGAGAATGTCTTCAAACCCTTGGGTATGGGTGGGTTCTTGGATTTGAGTCCCGATCCCGATGAGCCGTTTCAGAGAATCCCAGGCGGTCTGCGGGCCGGTCGCAACGGTTTGGTGGAATACTTGCAGCAAGCCCAAACGGTGGGTTTTAGCCACGCAGCGCTTAATGCCAAAGTCAGTCGCCAGCCGTATGTTGAGGTTTTAGAGGAATTGGCTGAGTATGTGCTGCCGCACTTTCCGTCGCACGATCCGTCGTACGATACCAATCCTTAAGTGAGACGCCGTGCTAATCCCTGATTGCCGGTGCTTGGCATTAAAAAAATAAGGAGTCGGGGCGCAGCCCCAGATACGGTTTTATGGATCCTCTCGCTCATACGTTATTCGGCGCCGCCATGGCGGAAACCGGACTGAAAAAATATTCCCGCTATGCCACCGCAACGCTTCTCATTGGCGCCAACTTGCCCGATATTGATGCGGTTGCCATGTTGTGGGGAGAAGACATTTCACTCTATATACGTCGGGGCTGGAGCCACGGCGTGTTAGCCATGGTTGTGCTGCCGGTCGTCTTGGTGGGCGGTATCTGGCTATGGCACCGTTGGCGCAACCGGCGACGACCCGACGCGCCGCCGGTGCATTGGCTCTGGCTGGTGGCCATCAGTTTTATTGCGGTGTGGTCCCATCCCTTACTGGACTGGCTCAACACTTACGGCATTCGCCTTCTCATGCCGTTTGACGACACCTGGTTCTACGGCGACACCTTGTTCATTATCGATCCGTGGGTTTGGCTTCTTGCGGCGGCCGGCGTGGTGCTGGCCCGCTCGGCATCGCGCCCACTGTGGGTCGCCTGGGTAGTCCTGGGCGGGCTGACCAGCGGGTTGATTCTCACCAGCGATTTGGTCTCTGGGGGAGTTAAGTCGCTGTGGCTGATTGGCCTTGCGGTGATAGTAACGCTGCGCTGGCGGCAACCGTCTCCAGTGCTTTCGCAGCGGGTCGCTCAGGTGAGCTTTGCAGCTCTGGTGATGTATATATGTATGGCCTACGGTTTGGCCCGGGTAGCCGAGCACGCCTGGGCGAGCGAGGGTGGGGCAGCAACGCAAGTGCAGGCCAATCCCATACCCGGCATCCCCAGGGCACATCGGCTTGTGGTGGTTCATGAGGATCATTACCAAATAGTCAGCGCCGATGGCGACGTGCAGCAAATCCCCCGTGAACCGCCAAACGCCATTGTCCAGCAGGCCATGGCTGATCCCGGCATACGAGGCTTCATCTACTGGAGTCGGTTTTTATACTGGGATGTAGATGAGAGCACCGACCACTGGTTGGTCACTTTCCGGGACCTGCGCTACTCCATGCCGGGTGAAGCGCCAGCGGGTATCGGTTATGCCGAGGTGCGGGTGCCTAAACAAAGGGGTGAGGCCGCGCATTGAGTCCCGTCTCAGCGCAATCCGGTGCAGCGGTGACGTGCCATAAACATCTCTACTAGCTTTTTCCGCGCGTAAACAACCGCTGTAGAAGCTCTCGCAGCTGTTGTTGATCGGCCGGAGTGCGGCATTGTCCAGCCTGTTCCAGTTGCCGCCGGTCTTGGTGAAAATTGACATCGGCGAGGCCGAAACTTCCAATGAGTTGGGCTGTAGTTTTCTGTTGGCCATGGGCGCCGGCATGCTCCCCATCGCGCTTGGCTTTGGTGCTGACCCGAGTTTTCGTGCGCCTATGGCCATTGTCGTAATCGGCGGTTTAATCACCTCGACCTTTTTAAGCCTGTTGGCCATTCCTGTGCTCTACGCGCTAGTGGATGAGTTCGTGCAATGGTGTAAACCCAAAAACACAACCCGGCGGGTGTTGTCGGTGCGAACGCACAGTGGGAGCTCAGGCTATAGCAGCCATCGTGTCAGATTCTACCCACGACATTGAATTAGCCACGGCCACTGAGGCCCAGGGCAAGCGCGGAAGCGTTGTTATTGAATAGCGCAAGCCGTGCTTGCCACACGCAAAACGCGCGGGTAACGATAGCGGGCGAGTTATTGCGTTAAATCGATGACGACTTTGCCAAAATGCTTGCCGGATTGAAGGTGTCGGTAAGCGGCTTGCGCTTCGGCGAAGGGGAACACGTTACTGATTACCGGCTTTATGCCAGCGCCCCCAATGAATGCTGCCGTGCGCTCAAGCATGGCTCGGCTGCCCACGTAAATACCAGACAACCGTTTGATGCTGGTTACCAAAGAGCGCGGGTTAACCTCGCCGCCGAAACCGCTGACGCCACCAATGGTTACGATGTTGCCGCCCACCGCCGTCGCGGCGATTGAGCGGTTGATGGTCCCCTCTCCGCCGACTTCCAAAACCACGTCAACGCCTTTACCGCTGGTCAGGCGCAGCACTTCGTCTTGCCACTCGGGCGTCGTACGATAGTTGATGGTTTCATCCGCGCCCAATTCACGGGTTCGCGCTAACTTGTCGTCGCTTGATGAAGTGATGATCACCTGCAAACCCGCCGCCTTTGCCATCTGTAAACCAAAAATGGAGACGCCGCCGGTGCCCAGCAAAAGTACAGTATCGCCGGGGCGAAGATGGGACGACTCGAAAAGACCGTTCCAGGCAGTGACCGCTGCGCAGGGCAGGGTGGCCGCTTCCTGATAGCTCAGTTGATCCGGCATTTTTACCAGCGTGTTCTCATGCAAGGTGACGGCCTGCGCCAACATGCCATCCACGTCGCCGCCGAGTGCGCTGGCGATTTTTTCCTGGGTGGGCTGGCCATCAAACCAGTGCGGAAAAAAGGAGGCGGCCACCCGGTCGCCAGGCTGCACACGTGTGACCATTGATCCGATGGCAAGGACTTCGCCAGCGCCATCGGAGCAGGGAATAATGGGCGTGTCGTTTTTAATCGGGTAACCGCCTTCTGCCACCATGAGGTCGCGGTAGTTTAACGAAACGGCTTTTACGCCAACGCGCACTTCGTGGGGATCGAGCGGGCGCTCTTCAACGTCGTGCAACTGCAGTCCGTCAATTCTTCCGCCGTGGGAGAGGCGATAGGCTTTCATAGTAACTCCTTAAACGTTATGGCTGGCAAGGGCGCATGTTGTGACTGGCGTTTACATTCTACCTCGCTTGCTGTCGAGTAACTATCGAGAACCGTTGATAGCTGTCGTACGACGGCTATGTCGGTAAAAGTGAAACGCAGCTGATGAGCCTCTGATGTAAGCACAGACGGTTCATGGGGGAGATGAAACGCAATCGTGGCTAAATTTGGGAGGTGACGAAGGCGGCGGTCCTTAGATGAAATGCAGCGCTCCGCCGGGGTTGCCCCGGCGGCTTCATTCGCAATTAACGGCTATTGCCCTGTTCCATTAATTCCCGTACCGGGCGAATTTCCACGCATCCGTAGCGCGCTGGTGGGATTTTCTCCGCCAAACGGATGGCCTCGTTGATATCCCTGGCTTCCAGCATATAAAACCCCGCCAGTTGTTCCTTGGTTTCCGCGAACGGACCATCGGTAATAAGCGCCTTGTTGTCGCGCACCCGCAAGGTGGTTGCGGCATCTGTGGATAACAGCGGCGCACCGTCGAGAAAGTGACCGCCCTGGGTAAAATCGTCCACGCAGTCCATACAATCGCGGTTGAGCCTGTCCCACTCTTGCTGGGAGAGTTGCTGTATTTCCTTTTCGTCATAATAGACAAGGCATAAATATTTCATCATTTCCTTCCTTACGTGACAGTCGTGTTACAGGCGCGTTTTTACGCTCGTTATCGCCTTGTTCCAACCAGAGCGAACAGCGCTCCCTGGGGATCGACGCCCTTGAGGATATAGTCACCCCCTGGGATCTCATCGGGTCCGTTTAACACTTTTCCGCCGTTGTCGGTGATGGCTTGGTGGGCCTGATCGATGTCCGCGCAGCGGAAGTAGTAGGTCCACATCGGTCTCGGCATCTCCTCGAATTTTGGCATGATGGCGCCGATGACACCGTTATGACGGATAAATTCGTAATTGCCTATGGGGCCCAGAGCCATTTCACCGTCTTTCGTCCAACCAAACTCCCTAAAATAAAACGCTTTGGCCGCTTCTGGGTCGGTAGTGCTGAGCTCATTCCAGGCGCAGTGTCCGACACGGGGTTTGTCCGCCGCAAAGGCCAGGCTGGTCTGGTTGCTGAATCCCCGCATGACGTAAAAAACGGCACCCTGAGGATCAGTGACCATGGTCAGACGACCAACGTCCGGGATATCGAAGGGGGGCATCTGTACACGGCCGCCGGCGGTGACGATTCTGTCCACTGTAAGATCCACATCATCAACGCCGATATAACCCAGCCATACGGGACTGGCACCATGTTGACGCATCTCGTCGGTTAATTGCATCAAACCGCCGACCTCGTGTTCTTCTCCGGAGTCTTTATCCCGGGCACGCAGAATGCGGTAGTCCATGCCTGGCTGACCGCTATCACTGGCCTGCCAACCGAGTATCGAACTGTAAAAGGCGAGTGCGGCATCACTTTCATCAGTTAACAATTCGTACCAAATGAACTCGCCGTGTTTGTTGGCCATAGTGTTTTCCTCGTCACTGTATGTGAATGCACGGCTATGATTTTTCCAGTGCCACAACCGGCACAAAGCCGCCGAATATCATGCGCTTGCCGTCGAAAGGCATGGGGTTGTTCTCGACGCTGACGCGTGGGTCGGTCTCCATTGCTTCCATCATCTTCTTCATCCCCGCGTCGCGAGATTCCTTATCCGGCCACTCGACCCAGGAAAATACCACCGCCTCGTCGTCTTTTGCCTGAACGGCCCGGCGAAAGTCAGTGACGGTGCCATCGGGCACGTCGTCTTCCCAGCATTCAAAAACGCGGGTGGCGCCCCATTCCATAAATACAGCGTCGGCGGTTTCCGCGTGCTGGATGAATTTTTCTCGGCTGGTTTTGGGTACAGCAATAACGAAGCCATCGATATAACTCATGGTTTAACTCCTCATGTGGTGAATGGGTTCACTTAATAGTCGTTGGCCCCTACGCGATTTCGACAACCATTAAGAATTTTTATTTTGTAATGCCGTTAACCGCTGTTGCAAAAAGCGCCGTTCAGGTTCTTGCTGTGCCAGGTCCAGCGCTTGCTGATAGCATTGGATGGCCTCCTGGAATTGGTTCAGACGACGGAACAGGTCTGCTCGCGCAGCGTGCAGCAGATGGTAACGTTGCAGCTCCTTGTGATTCATGAGCTTGTCTATCGCTTGCAGACCGGCTTCTGGCCCATCACGCATGGCCAGCGCGGCAGCACGGTTGAGTGCCGTTACGGGGGAAGGGTTGATACGAAGTAGTAGATCGTAAAGACCGGTGATTTCTGCCCAGTCGGTTTCTTCGGCTGTGGGCGCTTCGGCATGAATAGCGGCAATGGCGGCTTGCAGCGTATACGCGCTGGGTGGTCCAGATCGCAGCGCCTGCACCACCAAGTCACAGCCTTCGCGAATTTGGGCGCGGTTCCACAGTGTGCGGTTTTGCTCTTCCAGGGGAATCAAATCACCATTGGCGTTGGTGCGTCCGCCGCGCCGAGCATCATGTAACAGCATCAGGGCCAGCAGGCCGGCGACCTCAGGGTTGGGCAATAACTCGTGCAATAACCTTCCGAGCCGGATTGCTTCCGCCGAAAGATCTCTCCGGATAACCTCCGTGCCACCGGATGCCGAGTAACCTTCATTGAAAACCAAATAAACAACGGGCACCACGGCGTCCAAGCGTTCTGATAGCGCTTCAGGAGCTGGCACTTCGTAGGGAATGCCGGCATCCCGAATCTTGTTTTTCGCCCTGACGATACGTTGTGCCAACGTTGGCACCGGCACTAAAAATGCCGCGGCAATCGCTTCGGTGGTGAGGCCGCACACTTCCCGTAGGGTAAGTGCGAGGCGGGATTCTATGGCCAGGCTTGGGTGGCAGCAGGTGAAAATCAGGCGCAGCTGATCATCTTCGATCGCTTCATCGTTTTCCCAGGGTTGACTTTCAGGACCGATATCCGAAGTGTGGGCGAGGCCATTCAGATACTTCTCAAGGCGTGCGTTTTTGCGTACCCGGTCTATGGCTTTAAAGCGGCCGGTGGATATCAACCAGGCCCGGGGGTTGCGGGGGATGCCATCATGGGGCCACTGTGACAAAGCGGCCATAAAGGCGTCCTGCAGCGCATCCTCGGCGAGATCGAAGTTGCCGTGTAGCAGCCGAATCAGGGTGGCCAGGGCTCTGCGCGATTCATTGCGGTAGATCGCTGCAATACGTTGTTCAATGGAAGAGGGTGTCATGCTGCAGTCTATAATTTACGGTAACCATCGTCTAGATAGCATGGCGCCATAGGCGTTACCACTGTGATCAGGGGTGACTGGTTTTCTCAATAGTCGTACACCCATCCGCGATTTCGACAAGCGTTAATAATTTTTCTTTTCTCATGCAGTTAACCGTTGCCGCAACGCGCGGCGTTGTTCACGTCGTTCAGTAGCCGGAAAACGGAGATATCCTCCGAATAGATGTTATACTGCCGTTATGCTCGAAAACTTGACATTCCACTGACGAGGCTCTGATGCAAGCACAGACAGTCCAAAGGGCGGATGCGAGACGCAATCGCGGTTTAATTCTCGAGGCGGCAAAGGCCGCGTTCGCTCGCGATGGTATTGATGCGTCGCTCGATGAGGTGGCGCGCTCCGCCGGGGTTGGCCCGGGGACGCTCTATCGGCATTTTCCGACTCGCGAGCACTTATTATGCGAGTTGTTGCACGAGCGCCAGACGGTGCTGTTGTCTAATCGGGACAAGGCGGCCGCCCTGAGCTGCGCCAAAACAGCTCTACTGACATGGATGGCCGAACTCAAAGATTACCTCAGCGCTTTCAACGGTCTACCCAGATCGTTTGTCAAAGCCATGGAAGCTCAAACATCGCCTCTGGCTGTTACATGCCAGACTCTGATTTCCATCACAGAAGAGTTTTTATCTCGTGCCCAAGCTGACGGTGCCGCGCGCCCGTCGGTCGCTCCACAGGCATTATTTTTTAGCGTGCTGGGAGCGGCATTTGTCCACGACAAAGTACGCGAGTACGGCGCGGCGCCGGAGAGTGTCGACGAGATACTCGCCTACGGTTATCTGGCCGACGATTCGACGAAAAATGCGCACGAATCTATTGAGCACTCAGCAACTAGGCACTCAGCCATTAAGCATTCAGCAATCGGGAGCAATCCGAAATGACCGAATTTTCTATTCTTGAACTGGTACGCGTCACCGAAGACACAGACCCAGGCACGGCTTTGAACAATGCCCGGGATATGGCGGCCCACGCCGAGCGCTGGGGCTTTAAACGTGTGTGGGTGGCCGAACATCACAACATGGAGGGTATTGCCAGTGCCGCCACCTCCATTGTGATCGGTCATATTGCCGGCGGTACCAAAACCATTCGGGTTGGCGCGGGGGGTATCATGTTGCCCAACCATGCGCCTTATATCATTGCTGAACAGTTCGGCACTTTGGAGCATCTCTACCCTGGGCGCATTGATTTGGGCCTTGGCCGCGCGCCGGGCACCGACCAGATTGCCGTGCGCGCCATGCGCCGTGCGCCCAATGCCTCGGATCATTTTCCACAAGACGTTCAGGAACTCCAGGCATTCCTGGGGCCGCGCACACCGCAGCAGCGTATTCTTGCGGTACCGGGCACGGGCACCAATGTGCCCCTGTGGATACTGGGCTCCAGCAACTTCGGCGCCACTTTGGCGGCCGAGCTGGGTTTGCCTTACGCCTTCGCTTCGCACTTTGCACCGGACATGCTGATGCCAGCGTTGGAGATATACCGCAGCCGCTTTAAACCCTCAAAACAGCTGGCCGAGCCCTATGCGGTTGCCGGCATCAATATCATCGCCGCGGATACGGATGAGGAAGCCGTGCGGCTGGCAACCACCCAGCAAATGTCGTTTGCGGACTTGTTCGCCGGACGGCGGGGGTTAAGTAAACCTCCCATCGACGATATCGACAGTTACTGGTCGGCCGGTGAAAAGGCACAGGCCATGCATATGTTGAAATATTCGATTTTTGGCTCTGTGGATACCGTGCGCGCCGGACTTAAAACGTTTATTGCCGATACCGGCGTCGATGAGGTCATGATAGTCTCAGATGTTTACGAACATGAAGCACGGCTGCGATCGCTGGAACTTATCGCCGAGGCGATGAAATCCTAAATTCATTCGCGCCTCGTTCTTTCATACAAATTAAGGAGTTCTGATGATGAAAAAGCGCACACTCGGTCGTTCGGGTATCGAAATAGCTCCGATCGTTTTTGGCGGCAACGTCTTCGGTTGGACCGCCGATGAAGCCCGCTCTTTTGAACTGCTGGACCGATTCGTCGAGCGGGGCTTTAACGCGATCGATACAGCGGACTCCTATTCGGCTTGGGCACCCGGCCTTAGCGGCGGTGAATCGGAAACCGTGCTGGGCAAGTGGCTGGCCAAACGCGGCCGACGCGATGACATTGTCCTCATGACCAAAGTGGGCATGTGGGAACCACGGAAAGGTCTGTCCGCCGCCAATATTGAAGCGGCTGTGAACGATTCGTTAAAACGCCTCGGCACGGATTATATCGACATCTACTTTGCGCATATTGACGACGAGCAGGTGCCCTTGGAAGAAACCATGACCGCCTTCGATAAATTGGTAAAGGCCGGCAAGGTGCGTGCACTGGGGGCGTCCAACTATTCCGCAGAGCGCTTACGCGAGGCGCTGAACGTCTCAAAGGAACAGGGGCTGGCCCGCTATGAAGTGATACAGCCGCTGTACAACTTGCATGATCGGGATGATTTTGAATCTGAGCTGGCGAATCTGGCACAGGAACAGCAGATCGGCGTGGTGAGTTACTTCTCGTTGGCCAGTGGTTTTCTCACCGGCAAGTACCGCAAGGTGGAAGATCTGCAAGGCAGTGCCCGAGCCGACTTCATGCAGCAGTATTTCACGGGCCGTGGCCAGAGAATTTTGCACGAGTTGCTGGCGGTATCGGATGAGCTATCCGCACGCCCGGCGCAGGTGGCATTGGCATGGCTGTTGAGCCGCCCGGGTGTCACCGCGCCCATTGCCAGTGCCACGAAGCTGGAACAGCTCGAGGAAATAATGGGTGCGGTAACGCTGTCGTTACCTGAGCCGGCGCTCAACCGACTCAACAAAGCGAGCGGGGCATAGTCTCGCCCCGGGCAGACAGAAACGCTTTCTTATTACGCCCATCTGCCATAGCCCATGTGGCAGAATAGGCGGCACAGATATCGGAGCGTGCCGAGCCGTTTTGGTTAATGCGCCATTCATGCTCTGCCGTATCGATACTCATCGTCCGGAAGGAGGAAATGTTATGGCTAAACCTTACGAAGAGATGCATCTGTTACCGATCGCGGGGCAGTGGCGCGAGGGATCAGGCAAGCAGGACCTCACGGTGAAAGACCCGTATCAAGATCAAGAGTTGCTGAAGATCCGTCAAGCCAATCGAGAGGATATGGACGCGGCTTACGCCCGGGCGAATGAAGTTCAGCCTGACTGGGCGGCAACCTCCCCAGCGGCGCGAGCCGCCATTTTGTATCGCGTAGTTGAGTTGTTTGATGTGCGCAAGGATGAAATCATTGATTGGCTGGTGCGCGAATCCGGCAGCACCAAAATGAAAGCCGAGATTGAGTGGGCGTCCGCCCGCGGAATCACTCTGGAAGCCGCCAGTATGCCGAGCCGGATGCACGGTCGCACAATGGCGAGTAACGTTCCGGGCAAAGAGCACTTGGTTTACCGAAAGCCGTTGGGGGTCGTTTCCGTCATTAGCCCCTGGAACTTTCCTTTGCATCTATCCCAACGCTCGGTGGCCCCGGCATTGGCACTGGGTAATACCGTAGTGATCAAGCCCGCCAGCGACACACCGGTCACCGGCGGCTTGTTGATTGCGCGTTTATTTGAAGAGGCGGGTTTGCCGGCGGGGGCGCTCAGTGTTGTGGTGGGCCCAGGGCGGGAAATTGGCGATGCCTTTGTGGAGCATCCGGTGCCGAGCTTGATCTCGTTCACTGGTTCCACCCCGGTGGGGCGAGGCATCGCCCGAATTGCCGGAGGCGGCGAACACATTAAACGGGTCGCACTGGAACTCGGCGGCAACGGTCCGTTTGTGGTTCTCGATGATGCCGACATTGAACAGGCAGTGGCGGCGGCTATCGTCGGCACCTTTTTACACCAAGGCCAAATTTGCATGGCGGTTAACCGAATCATTGTTGACGCGAGCCGCTATGACGAGTTTGTCGAGCGCTTCGTCGCCAAGGCGCGGGCATTGACAGTGGGTGATCCAGCCCAGGCATCCACGGCAATCGGGCCGATTATTAACCAGGCGCAACTGGAAGGGCTGCAAGAAAAAATCGCCAAAGCCAAACAAGAGGGTGCAAAGGTTTTACTCGAAGGCGAGGTTAAGGGACAGGTGCTGCCACCTCATGTGTTTGGTGATGTAACGCCGGAGATGAACATCAGCCGCGAGGAGATTTTTGGCCCGTTGATCGGAATTCTTAAAGCCCGCAACGAAGCCCATGCCCTCGAGCTGGCTAACGATACCGAGTATGGCTTGTCGAGCGCCGTTTTTTCCGGTGATTTGGCGCGAGGCTTGCGCTTCGCCCAGCGCATCCGCGCGGGTATGGTTCACGTCAACGATATGCCGGTCAACGATGAGCCGAATGCACCGTTCGGCGGTGAAAAGAATTCAGGATTGGGGCGCTTCAGTGGTGATTGGGCCATCGCCGAGTTCACCACAGACCAATGGGTCAGTGTTCAGCACCAACCCCGAAAGTATCCGTTTTAAACGCAGCCCGTTTAACAGGACTTTTTACACGTACCTTTTTTGAAACTTAACATTGAGGATAGATTATGGATATTAAAGCAGCGGTAACCCACGCTCAGGCTGGGGATTTTGTTCTCGAGTCGGTGGCGTTGGCGGAGCCCCAGGCGGGGGAAGTGTTGGTCCGCGTTGTTGCCACCGGCGTTTGTCACACTGATGAGGTGGCTCGTGAGCTGGGGCTATCACCATTTCCCGTCGTTCTCGGTCATGAGGGCTCGGGTGTTATTGAAAAACTCGGCCCGAACGTTACCGGGCTTGAGGTAGGCGATCATGTGGTGATGTCATTCGCCCATTGCGGCAGTTGTGGTAACTGTCTGACCGGACACCCGACGGTGTGCGAAACCTTCAATGATCTGAACTTCGGCGGCGTAATGGATGATGGTTCGCACCGTTTGAGTCAGGGCGATCAGGGTGTGTCGACATTTTTTGGGCAATCCTCTTTCGCCACTCACGCGGTGGTCCATGAGCGCAACGTGGTCAAGGTGGACAAGAGCGTCGACCTGGCTCTGCTGGGGCCGCTCGGCTGCGGTATTCAAACCGGCGCGGGTACGATACTCAACCGTTTGAAGCCCGAGTTCGGCAGCGCCATCGCCATTTTTGGAGCCGGTGCTGTTGGCTTGAGTGCGATCATGGCGGCGAAAATCGTAGGCTGTCATCAGATCATTGCCGTGGATATCCACGACAACCGCTTGACTCTGGCCAAAGAGCTGGGGGCAACCCATACGCTAAACAGCAAGAATGTTGACGTTGTCGAAGAGATACGCAAAATCACCGACGGCGGTCTTCACTACGCGGTGGAAAGCACGGGCGTGCCGGTGGTGGTCCGCCAAGCCTTGCACGCACTTCGGCCGCTGGGCACCTGTGCCATTGTCGGCGTGACCGGTGAACTGACTCTAAACGTTCAAGACGACTTGATGGCCGAAGGTAAGAGCATGATCGGCGTCATCGAAGGCGATTCCGTTCCGAGGGTATTTATTCCTCAGTTGGTGGCCTACTACAAAGAGGGCCGCTTTCCGTTTGACAAGCTGGTGCAGTTTTACGAGTTTGATCAAATCGATAAGGCGTTCGAGGATTCGAAAAACGGCGTAACGGTCAAGCCGATTCTGAGGGTTGGGTCGGCGGCCTAGCAGGCCGTTGAGAAACGTTTTCTAAACCCGCTTAAGCGCCGCCGAAAGCCAAAACCCAGACGGCTCTGCTAAATAGCCGGAGGGTTTGCACGTCGGGATAGGTGGCGGGCAGGTATTGTCGCTGGCTTTTCCCAAGCCAGCGAACGTTGACCCCTCAACCCCTCACCTACTAGCGTCCCTGTGTTGGCAGCTCACCGGTGGGTAGTTGCCCTCAGGCGTATAGACTTCAAGGGTATTGGTG
The DNA here is from genome assembly GCA_027322215.1 of Marinimicrobium sp. Lineage (GTDB taxonomy): Bacteria > Pseudomonadota > Gammaproteobacteria > Pseudomonadales > Cellvibrionaceae > JAVDDU01. Next base: position 21,238 of record DAHVRW010000009.1, on the reverse strand, counting down.
GTCATGCCGGTGGCCGTATGCGCCCCGCCGCCAATGACGAACAAACTTCCCTGTACCGGTACCACCGCATGCCCGTGGCGCGCCGTGGGCAGGTTCGGCAAGGCTTGCCATTGATCGGTCTCAGGGTCGTAACGCATCGATTGCGCAAAGACACCGTCCGCGCCTAAAACACCTAACTCTTCGCCACCAAAAACATAAAATTTCCCACCCACGGCGGCGCCATTAAAACCTCCGGCGGCATAGGGCATGGGGCTGAGCGATTGCCATTCGTCCGTCACCGGATCGTAGCGATCGAGGTTAGCTATGTTGCCGCCTTTCATCGTTCGCCCACCGGCCACGTAAATCAGGCCATCGATAATGGCCACCGCCGCACTGTTTCGGGGCGAGGGCAGGGCCGCGGCGGTTGACCAGGTGTTGCTTTGGATATCGTAAACCGTATGCCAATCCACATCGCGGTACTCGCTCCAGCGGCTGGCATCGTCAAAGTTGGGTGTGCGCCCGCCCAGAATATGAATACGGCCTTCATGCTCAACCGCCATCGCCTCGGTTTGATCGACGGGCATTTGGGTCAAAGTGGACCAGCCCCCGGTTCGGTCGAGCACGTACACCTCCCGGCGGGGTTGCCAGTGACCTTTCGAGGCGCCATGGGTCGCCCCACCAACGGCGTAGATTCGCCCACCAGCGCTGATCATCAATGAGTGATGGCGGGCCGAGGGCAAAGCCGGGCCTTCGGTCCAGGTGTCGGTGGCCGGGTCATAAATGCCGGTTCGATCGATTCCTACAGGGGCGTCTGCCTCAGAGAGAGCCATACCGCCAGCGATAATGACTTTGCCATCCCGCGTTGTGCCGTAAAGCTCTTGCACCTTCCACGGTATATCGGCACATTCTTGCCAGCTTCCACCAGCCTGTTCGACGCGGGTCAAATCGGTTGCCGCAGCCGCGTTCTCCAGTCCCGATGCTATTACTGAAGCGGCTAAAACCAGCTGAAGCAGGATCAAGTTTGAGGTGTTTATAAGGTGCCGCATTCTCAGAGTCCCTGGCAACTGATCGATTTATCGTGTTGCGCGATAGGTCAAGCGCAACGGTGTCGAGATCAGGGCCGCGCCTCTTTGACTGGCCAAAAGGCCGCTGGCTGATCGTTAAAGACCTGACTGGTTGTTAATGACGAGTGCGACAGTATACTGCCGCGATTCGGCGGATGAATCCAGTGCGGCGAAGCCAACGCGGCTCTGACGAGAGTCCCATGAGGAGACGGGCGTCACGCGACGGGTGTTGGGTTTGTGCTATGCTGAATGCCGTGCCATTACCCGGGAGGCCCATGCGATGCCGTACATTCATCATCAGCTCAATGGCGCCAGCATCTGTCATTACGAGCTGGGAGAGTGCCTGACCATTGGCCGTAGCACGGACAATCAGTTGGTGATTGACGATGCCACGGTCAGCAGCCGTCATGCGGTCATTGAAAAGACCGACGACGGCTACCAGATTCGTGATCTGGACAGCACCAACGGGGTGTTTGTGAACGGTAAGCGGGTGCCGAGCCAGCGGATTAAAGCCGGCGACACGATTGTGGTCGGTACGCACGATTTACATTTCGTGGACAACATATCCGATGCACTGCAAAAAACATTGAAAATAAAAAAGAGTTGGATTCCCGGCGTTTACTACACCACCGAGTAGGCTTCGGCCCGTGGCTCGATTCCAATAACAACGGCCTGTCATGACCACACCATTTGAAAGGCTTGTCAGCCTGCTGAATTTACGCACCCTGACGTTTGTACTGGGAGTGTGCCTGGCGCTGGCCGTGCCATATTACCCCGCCTTGCAGTGGCTCGATGCCACCCTGGCATCCTTGGCCGCGGCCTTAACCAACGATCCTACTTACCTCAGCTGGATGCAGGGCGTGGGCCCCGTGACGGCAAACTGGTGGCTTCAGGCGGCCGATTTGCCCGGCCTTGTAATGAATAGCGCGGGTGCGCCTCCCAACTGGGGGGCGCATCCTCACGTGCCCTGGTGGTTTTACCCCGCGCACTCCCTGTTGGCGCTCACGCTGACCGCTTACCTGTGCCTGCTGGTGCCGCGCCTGCGTTTGAGTGTGGCAATGCTGGCCACGCTCCTGTTGTTTATGGTTCTGATTGTCACCCAGCTGGGAGCGGCGATCGCACGTCATTATTGGTTGCCCCTGGGATTGAGCGCCCAGTATTTATGGCTGGGACTGCTGCTGATTGGCGCTTGGTACGGCCAGGGCGTTTGGCAGCGTCGCCATCAGGTGGTGAGTCGTGAGCTGGGTGCGTTAAAAATGCAGCAGGGCGACTGGGAAGGCGCCAGCGCGGCGTTGCTACAGTGTGCAACCGCACCAGAGGTGTTGGCGGATCTTTACGACCAGGCGCGGGAGCACGAGGAGCAAGGGCGAGCAGTGCAGGCCCGGCGGGTTTACACGCTTATTCAGCAACGACGCAGCCGTTACCGGGACGTGCCCCAGCGGTTGACCAAAATACCACCTGCGGCGGCCGCCGCGACCGTTGGTACGGATGGCTTGGCAAAAACCATGGTGCTGGAGATTGCTCAGGCGCCCACGCGGCTGGGCCGTTATGAAATTGAACGGGAGTTAGGGCGCGGCGCCATGGGCATCGTTTACCTGGGCCACGACCCGCACATCGCCCGGCCCTTGGCCATCAAAACCCTCAACTATGCCCACCTGGACGGCACAGAGCGCGAGTCGGTAAAAACCCGTTTTTTCCGCGAAGCTGAAGCGGCGGGGCGGTTGAAACACCCGGGCATCGTCACAGTGTATGACGTGGGCGAGGAGCCGGACCTGGCCTACATTGCCATGGACTACATAGCCGGTGTGCCCCTAAGTGAACATGTGAGCGAGGCTAAGTTGTTACCCATCGCACAGGTATACGAGCTGGTGCGACAAGTGGCTGAGGCTCTGGCCTATGCGCACAGTCAGGAGGTGGTGCATCGGGACATCAAGCCCGGCAATATCGTATATAAGGCGCAGCAACAACAGGTCGTGGTGACCGACTTCGGCATCGCACGCATTGCTAGCAGTGCCCGCACCCAAACGGGGGAAATATTTGGCAGCCCGCTCTATATGTCACCGGAGCAATTACGAGGCCTGCGCGCTGGGCCCCAGAGCGATATTTTTAGTTTGGGAGTGACCTTCTACCAGTTGCTAAGCGGCGTTCTGCCTTTTGTGGGGGAGAGCATTGCCGAGCTGAGTTATCACATCGTGCAAGGCCGGCATAAGAGTATTCGTGATCTGCGTCCACAACTGCCGCGCAGCGCCACCCGTATAATCAACAAAGCTCTGCAGAAGGACCAGGAGAATCGTTACGCCAGCGCGACGGACATGGCACGGGCGCTCGCTAAAGCCATTGAGCGCGATTTCTGAACCCTGAAAACCCAGCGAGAAGGTGAAACATGGCACAACTTATACAGCTGATTGACGATGTGGTGGCCAACACATTTGACGTGTCTCCCGGCCGCATTCACCTGGGGCGCCACCCCGAGAATGAAATTCGTCTGGACGATGCCGCCGTCAGCGCCCGCCACGCCGTAATCGTGGCCGAAGCGAATGAACATTTTTCGCAGTTTTATGAGTACTACCTGGAAGACCTGAATAGCACCAACGGGACGTTCGTAAACGATCGCAAAATTAACGGGCGCCAGCGCCTGCACCACAACGACGTTGTGCGCATTGCCTGGAACCAGTTTAAGTTCGTCGATCATCAGGAGCAGAACCTGGAGCGCACCGTGCACATGCTGGCGGATATATAGCGGAATAATAGGATAAAGGGCGTTAACCACCGGGATGCTGGCACACTGGCGCCAGGTTTTATATACTATGGCGCGCCTTTACGTAGTTATGAACGTAACGGTGGTACAGTTTTGCACGCAGTTCCGGCCATAGGCCGGAGTACATTCTCAAGTGGCCTTTGGTAGGGGTCACCACTGAAACAGGATCACTCATGCCCATTATTAGTCTGCCCGACGGTTCTCAGCGCGAATTCTCAAACCCCACGTCTATCTATGACCTGGCCGCCGACATAGGTCCTGGTCTGGCAAAGGCCGCCCTGGCGGGCAAAGTTGACGGCAAAGAAGTCGACCTGGGTTACGTGATTGATCAGGACGCCGAAGTGTCCATCATCACCGAGAAGTCCCCCGAAGGGCTTGAGATCATCCGTCACTCCACCGCGCACCTGTTGGCGCAAGCGGTAAAAGAGCTGTTCCCCGAGGCCCAGGTCACCATTGGCCCAGTTATTGAAGACGGTTTTTACTACGACTTTGCTTATCATCGGGCGTTTACTCCCGAAGATTTGGAGCGCATCGAACAGCGCATGACCGAGCTGGCCAAGGCCGACCTGCCCGTGGCCCGGCGAGTGCTGGAGCGGGATGAAGCGGTGAGCTTTTTCCGCGAGCTGGGTGAGGAGTACAAAGCTCAAATTATTGAAGACATCCCCGCCGATGAAACTCTGTCACTGTATCGGCAGGGTGATTTTGAAGATTTATGCCGCGGTCCCCACGTGCCGTCCACTGGCAAGCTGAAGTATTTCAAATTGATGAAAGTGGCCGGAGCCTATTGGCGCGGTGACTCCAATAACGAAATGCTCCAGCGCATTTATGGCACCGCCTGGGGCAGTAAAAAAGAACTTAAAGCCTATTTGCACCGGCTGGAAGAGGCGGAAAAGCGCGACCACCGCAAACTGGCCAAAAAATACGACCTGTTCCATATGCAGGACGAGGCGCCGGGCATGGTGTTCTGGCATCACAACGGCTGGACGCTCTATCAGGCACTGGAGCAGTATATGCGACAGGTCCAGCGGGCCAATGGCTACCAAGAAATTCGCACACCGCAAATCGTCGATCGGTCCCTGTGGGAGCGATCGGGGCATTGGGACAAATTCCGAGAGAACATGTTTGCGGTCGAGTCGGAATCGCGCGATTTTGCGGTTAAGCCCATGAACTGCCCGTGCCATGTGCAGGTTTTTAACCAGGGGCTGAAAAGTTACCGGGATCTGCCCCTGCGCCTGGCCGAGTTCGGCAGCTGCCACCGCAATGAAGCCTCCGGAACCTTGCAGGGGCTGATGCGTGTTCGCGGCTTTGTACAGGACGACGCACACATTTTTTGCGCTGAAGATGACGTTCAGAGCGAAGTGTCCCAGTTCACCGACCTCTTGTACCAGGTGTACGCCGACTTCGGTTTTGACGAAATCCTCATTCGCCTGTCCACCCGGCCCGAAGAGCGGGTTGGCAGCGATGAAGTGTGGGACAAAGCCGAAAAAGCCCTGGCGGACGCGCTGGACGCCAAAGGCCTGGAGTGGACTTTGCTGCCGGGCGAGGGCGCCTTTTACGGACCCAAAATTGAGTTTTCACTGAAAGACTGTATTGGCCGTGTCTGGCAGTGCGGCACCATTCAGGTGGACTTCTCCATGCCTGGCCGCTTGGGCGCGCAGTACGTGGCCGAAGACGGTTCTCGGCAGGTTCCGGTTATGCTCCACCGGGCCATTTTGGGTTCGTTCGAGCGTTTCATCGGTATTTTGATCGAACATTACGAAGGCGCCTTCCCAGCATGGCTGGCGCCGGAACAAGCGGTGGTGCTCACGATCACCGATAATCAGGCCGAATATGCACAAAAAGTGCAAAAAACCCTCGCCGATAAAGGCTTTAGGGTCATTTCGGACTTGAGAAACGAGAAGATCGGCTTTAAAATCCGCGAGCACACAATCCAGCGGATACCCTACCTTTTAGTCATAGGCGACAAGGAAATGGCATCCGACGCCCTGGCGGTACGTACCCGTTCGGGCGAAGAGCTGGGCGTAATGAGTGTCGACGCCTTCGCGCAACATCTGGCCGCCGATATCGAACGGCGCGGTCGGGTGGAGCGTTAAGGCGCGTACTTGCATCTTTAAACAGATTGGGAGAAAACAGCTATCAAACGACCAACCGCTAAAGGAAAGTCCAAAAAAGCCCGGATTAACGAACAGATAGAGGCCGGACAAGTCAGGCTGGTAGGCGCTGACGGGGAGCAAGTGGGTGTAGTGTCCCTGGAGGAAGCTCTAAAAGCGGCTCAAGCCGCCGACCTGGATTTGGTTGAAATAGCACCCGATAGTGACCCCATAGTTTGTAAACTTATGGACTATGGCAAGCACCTGTTTGAGATCAAGAAAACCAAAGCGGCAGCTAAGAAAAAGCAAAAGCAGCAACAGATTAAAGAAATGAAATTTCGTCCAGGGACAGACGAAGGGGACTATAAGGTCAAACTACGCAACCTTATACGTTTCCTAGAAGCTGGGGACAAGGCCAAGGTATCGCTTCGATTCCGAGGCCGGGAAATGGCACACCAGGAACTGGGTATGGAAATGATGCAACGCATCGAAAAGGACCTGGAAGAGCTGGGTACCGTGGAGCAAATGCCAAAAATGGAAGGCCGGCAATTGATCATGGTTCTCGCCCCGAAAAAACGAAAGTAGCTGGGCTTTTAGCTGCCTTAGTTACTGGATTATTGATTCTTAATGCGGAGTTTTTCCCATGGCAACAAAAGCTAAAGTACACAGCGGCGCCGCCAAGCGCTTCAAAAAAACTGGCGGTGGCTATAAGCACAAGCACGCTAACAAGAGCCACATCCTCACCAAAATGACCACCAAGCGTAAGCGTCAGCTTCGCGGTACGAGCATCCTCAATGCAGCGGATGTTCCGGCGGTTAAACGTATGCTTCGCCACGACTGAGTCGCGTCGAAAAATTCAATTTTGAGAGGAGTTCAACATGGCTCGTGTAAAACGTGGAGTGCAGGCTCGTCGCCGGCACAAAAAAGTTCTTAAAGCTGCAAAAGGTTATTACGGCGCCCGGTCTCGGGTATTTCGGGTAGCTAAGCAGGCGGTTATCAAAGCCGGTCAGTACGCGTACCGCGACCGTCGCAATAAAAAGCGCAACTTCCGCGCTCTGTGGATCACGCGTATTAACGCGCAATCCCGCGCTGAAGGTCTGAGTTATAGCCGGCTGATTGCAGGCTTGAAAAAAGCCAATATCGTACTGGATCGTCGCGTCCTGGCCGATCTGGCGGTTCACGACAAAAACGCATTTGCGGCCGTTGTTGCACAGGCTAAAGAAGCTCTGGCTGCTTAATCGTCAATAACGGTTTAGAGGCTCTTTGTGGGCTTCTATAACAGGTGCGATGAAAGGGAGGGGCTGCTTGGCTCCTCCCTTTTTTAATTTACGGTTATAAAAACACCCAATACTCAGCAACCGCCATTGTGGAATAACTGATGGAAAACCTGACTGCGCTCACCGAAGCAGCGCTCAAACTCGTACAAGACGCTCAAGACCTTCAGGCGCTGGACCGGGTACGCGTGGAATACCTGGGTAAAAAGGGGCTGATCAGCGCTCAGATGAAAAGCCTGGGGAAACTTTCTCCCGAAGATCGCCCGGTCGCTGGAGCCCAAATTAACCGCGCCAAAGACCAGGTCCAAGAGGCCATCAGCACTCGCCGGGAAAGCCTGGAACGAGCGGCCATTGACGCTCGTCTCGCCGCGGAGACGGTCGATGTCACACTGCCCGGCCGGGGTGAGCACGACAGCGGCGGTTTGCATCCGGTGACCCGCACTCTGGAGCGGATTGAGGCCATCTTCTCCGCCGCCGGTTACCGGGTTGCCGAAGGGCCGGAAATCGAAGACGACTACCACAACTTCGAGGCGCTCAATATCCCCGCGCACCATCCCGCTCGGGCCATGCACGATACGTTCTATGTGGACGACAGTGCGTTTGCCAAGCCGGGGCAGGCGTTTGTCCTGCGCACCCACACCTCACCGGTGCAAGTTCGTGTAATGGAAAGCACGCAGCCGCCCATCCGCATCATCTGTCCGGGTCGGGTGTATCGCTGCGATTCGGACTTGACCCATACCCCTATGTTTCACCAGATCGAAGGGCTGGTAGTGGATCAGGGCATCAGCTTTGCGGATCTCAAAGGCACCGTCGACGAATTTCTAAAATCGTTTTTCGAAGCGGATGTACCGGTGCGCTTCCGGCCCTCCTATTTCCCCTTTACTGAACCGTCAGCGGAGGTGGACATCGGTTGCACCCAGTGCGGCGGCAAGGGCTGTCGGGTGTGCAAAAACACCGGCTGGCTGGAAATTATGGGCTGCGGCATGGTGCACCCAGCGGTGCTGGAAGCGAGCGGCGTCGACAGCGAGCGCTATTCCGGTTTCGCTTTTGGCCTCGGGGTAGAGCGCATGGCCATGCTGCGTTACGGGGTGAACGATTTGCGGATGTTTTTTGACAACGACTTGCGCTTTCTCCGCCAGTTTTAAGCGCGTCGTTTGCGGGCTGCGGACACCGAAAAGCGGTACGAAATATAACGAGCGAGATCACTAGAGACTGACTATGAAATTAAGCGAAGCCTGGTTGCGCGAATGGGTTAATCCCGAGCTGAGCACCGATGAATTGGTGGCGCAGCTCACCATGGCAGGCCTGGAAGTGGACGGAATCGAAGCCGTCGCGGGCCGCTTTGACGGTGTCGTGGTGGGCGAGATTTTGTCCGTTGAGCCCCACCCGGATGCGGACAAACTGCGCATTTGCCAAGTGGCGGGCAATCCCGAAGGTGTGTGCCAAGTGGTGTGTGGTGCTCCCAACGCGCGGGCGGGTATTAAGGTGCCTTTTGCACTAGTTGGGGCGCAATTGCCCGGCGATTTCAAAATCAAAAAAGCCAAGCTCCGTGGAGTCGAATCCTTCGGCATGCTCTGTGCTCAAACCGAGCTGGAGGCGGGCGATGATGACGACGGCCTGTGGGAGCTGCCCCTCGATGCGCCAGTGGGACAGGACCTGCAAACCTATCTGCAGTTGCAAGACTGTATTATCGAGGTGGACCTTACGCCGAACCGCAGCGATTGCCTGAGCATCAAAGGCCTGGCCAGAGAGGTGGCTGTGCTGAATCGCGGCACGGTGACGGCGCCCGCCATCGAGCCCGCTTCCGTGACCGCCACCGACACTTTCCCGATAGCGTTAAACGCACCCGAAGCATGCAGTCGATATGTGGGGAGGGTGATTCGCAACATTGACGTTACCCAGCCAAGTCCCGTGTGGTTACAGGAAAAGCTGCGCCGTGCGGGTGTGCGCTCCATCGATGCGGTAGTCGATGTAACCAACTACGTGCTGCTCGAATTGGGCCAGCCCATGCATGCGTTCGATCTGGCAAAGCTAAAAGGCGGCATCAATGTGCGCATGGCGCAAGAAGGCGAGCAATTAGTGCTGCTGGATGATCAGGAGCTAAGCCTTACATCCGATACGCTGGTGATCGCGGATGACGCACGGCCGTTGGCACTGGCTGGCGTTATGGGCGGCAAAGACAGTGGCGTCAGCAACGTTACCGAAAATATTTTCCTTGAGAGCGCCTTCTTCAGCCCGCTGGCCATAGCCGGGCGGGCTCGCAATTACGGCTTGCACACCGACTCCTCCCACAGGTTTGAGCGGGGTGTGGATTACGAACTTCAGGTCGAGGCTATGGAGCGGGCGACAGCACTCTTGCTGGAAATCGTGGGTGGCCAAGCCGGCCCTCTGATTGAAGTCAAAGACGAGGAGCACCTTCCTCAAGCGCCACAGGTAGCGCTACGGCGCGAGCGTATTGCCAGCACTCTTGGCTTGCAAATCGCCGACGAGGAAGTGGAAGCCATGTTGTTGGGGCTGGGTTTGACCCTGATCGATCGCACGGCGGACGGCTGGGTATTCAAGGTGCCCAGCTACCGTTTCGATTTAACCTTGGAAGTGGATTTGCTGGAAGAGCTGGCACGAATTTACGGCTACAATCGTCTGCCCAAGCGCAGCCTTGCCGCGCCAATTGCGGTGCCACCGCAGCCAGAGCGTGAGCTTGGCCTGCCAGCGCTGCGTCGGCACTTGGTGGCCCGAGGTTTCGAGGAAGCCATCACCTATAGCTTCCTCGAGCCGGAGCTGAACCGTCAGTTCGACCCCGATCAACAGCCGGTAACCCTTAAAAACCCCATCAGCGCCGATATGGCCGCTATGCGCACCAGTTTGCTGCCGGGGCTGGTCAAAACGTTGCAACATAACCTGAACCGCCAACAAGAGCGCGTACGCCTGTTTGAGTCCGGGCTGCGTTTTGTGCTGAGCGGTGACGAACTTACCCAAGAACCCATGCTGGCCGGGTTAATCTATGGCAGCCGCCAGCCCGAAGGTTGGGCCAACAGCCAGGACAACGTGGATTTTTACGATATTAAGGGCGATTTGGAGGGATTGCTGGCTCTCACAGGCGCAACAGACAAGTTCCGCTTTGAGGCCGCCGAGCACCCAGCCCTGCATCCGGGCCAGTGCGCCGCCTTGTATCGTGACGATCAGTTGGCGGGGTACCTGGGTGCCGTGCATCCACAATTGCAGCAAGCGCTGGATATCCCTCAGAGCATCTATGTGTTTGAAGTGACTCAATGGGCATTACGGGACGCCCGGGTCCCGGTTTTCCAGCCGCTGTCTCGTCACCCGGTCATTCGGCGTGATTTAGCGCTGCTACTCAAGCGCGATACGGCGGTGAGCCAGGTGCTCGAAGGGGTTAAAAATAACGCCGGTGAGCACCTTGTGGACTTAAAGGTATTTGACCTTTACATGGGCAAAGGTATTGATCCACAAAGAAAAAGTGTTGCTTTGGGCTTGACCTTTCAGCATCCATCACGCACTCTTGCGGAGGATGAAATCAACGCTGCGGTGGATCGTATAGTTCAGCATTTACAGGCAGAATTTGAGGCCACCCTTAGGTAGGGAATCAATAAAATGTCGGGCGGAGCCCTTACGAAAGCGGATTTAGCCGAAAAACTCTACGACGAGCTTGGTTTGAACAAGCGCGAAGCGAAAGAGCTGGTCGAGCTGTTTTTCGAGGAAATCCGGCGCTCGTTGGAGGAAAACGAGCCGGTTAAGCTGTCTGGTTTCGGCAACTTTGAATTGCGTGATAAAAGCCAGCGGCCCGGGCGTAACCCCAAAACAGGGGAAGAGATTCCTATTAGTGCGCGTCGCGTGGTGACTTTTCGCCCAGGACAAAAACTAAAGGCGAAAGTGGAAGCTTATGCTGGAACCAAGCCATAACGATGAGTTGCCGGTTATTCCCGGCAAACGCTACTTCACCATTGGTGAGGTAAGTGAGCTGTGCGCGGTGAAACCCCACGTACTGCGTTACTGGGAGCAAGAGTTTCCCCAATTGAAACCGGTCAAACGACGCGGCAACCGACGCTATTATCAACGCCAGGATGTGTTGACCATCCGTCAGATTCGCGCCTTGCTGTACGATCAGGGCTTTACCATCGGTGGCGCCCGTCAGCAGATGGAAGGCGAGGGCGCGCAGCAAGACGCCAGCCAGTTCAGTCAGCTGGTCAGCCAGATGATAGCCGAGTTGGAGCAGGTGCTCGAAGTGCTTAAAGCACGTTAAAGTCGGGCCCAGCCGAGTCTTGCAATCCTGAAAATTTGCGGTATTATGCCCATCCCTGTGACCGGAGCCCCTCACCAAGGCCCGTGCTGTAAAGCGAGTCACAGCATCAAAATCGGAGCGTAGCGCAGTTTGGTAGCGCACTACACTGGGGGTGTAGGGGTCGCAGGTTCAAATCCTGCCGTTCCGACCATATTACAGTCTGAATGACTTTCACTTGAGGCGCCCTTGCAGGCGCCTCATTTGTTTATGGGCTGTACCTTTGGCGTTAACACAGCGGTCCCGCTCGGGTCGCAGCGCCGGTTCGTCGACTGGCGATAAACCTGAAGAAGGTGCTAATATCCGCACTTTGCTGAGCCCAGAGCCAGTGTAGCCCCCTAATAACAATGAGGTAACTCGTGTCAAAACAACTGCTGATTTACAATGAAATTGTGCCGCTGTCCAGCGAGACACATCGTACCTGGGCTGTTGAGATCAACGATCATAGCTTCGTCAGCGAGATCAACTCCATTCCGCTGGTTTCCAGCGAAATTGTACAGGTGGCCCGTGAGCTACCCGTGATCTTCTCCAAAGCCGCAAATAGCGGCGACTTTATCCCCCTGGCAGTCACCGGACTGAAGCGGGGCGAGAATCTGATGCTGGATGACAACAAACGCTCGGTACTTAAGTACGCGCCTGGTTTTATTCGTCGTTATCCGTTTGTTTTCGCCGGTCCGAATGAAGAAGAGAACTTCACCTTGTGCATCGATGCCGACTTCGAAGGCTGGAGCAAAGACGGCAGCAAGGGACAGCGCCTGTTTACCGATGAGGGTGAGCAGACGGAGACGCTGAAAAGCGCCATGGAGTTTTTGAAAGAGTACCAGCACCGCGCTGACCTGACCGCCGCCTTTTGCAAAAAGTTGGCCGAGCTGAATCTCCTGGATCCAATGGAAGCGAGCATCAAAGCCAAAGAGGGCAGTGATGAAGAAGGCTTCAACCTGACCGGCTTTTACGTGGTGAATCGTGAGCGCCTGAAGGAACTCGGCGATGAGGAAATTCTGGGTCTGTTCAAACGAGATGGTCTGGAGCTGATTTTCAGCCACTTGCAATCGCTGCAGAACATGAACACTCTGGTAAACCGATATTCTGAAAAGCACGGTGAAAAGAGCGTGTAACAACGGCGCTGAAAGACAGACTGCTTAAATGAAAAGCCCCGGTGCATTGCACCGGGGCTTTTTTGTTTGACGGTGATTTGTCTGAACGGCGTTTCGTTGAAAGCAATAGCGCGATCGATGGGCCCGTTTTATTGGCTGAGTTCTCGATAGACAATGCGTCAGTGGGCAATCCGCACTGTCAGTACGTCGCAGTTGGCGTGATGAGCAATGCTGTTAGCGGTGGTCCCCAGTAAGCGGCGAATGCCTCGTTCCCCATGACTGCCGGTCACGATAACGTGGGCGCCCAGAGAGTCCGCCAGTCGATTCACTTCCTCGGCGGCATCGCCGAACGCGATGTGCAGCTGTTCGGCATCCAGATCATCCGCCAGCGCCTGTAAGCGCGGGAATATTTCCTGGCGCAGATGTATTTCCCCAACCCGGTGATTTTTGCTGGTGACGTTGCCATGCCCAGTCACCGGATGTTCTGACACATGAATCAGGTGCAGTTGGCTGGAATCATCCGGTCCGCACAAGCGCCGCGCCTGACGCAAAACCGTTTTCGCATCCTCTGTTAAATCCACTGCGACCAAAATTTTTTCGTAGCCCGTCATAGGTATTCTCTTGGTTTTTTTATGGCATAGTGAGTGTAGCGTTAAGGCGGCTGCCCTGCCAAGCAGTGGGCAACGACAGGTGCCTTACAGACGATCGCACCCCGGAGGAGACCATGGCCGCACTTGCTGACAATCCGCGCATATTGGTAACCGGTGCCACAGGTTTTATTGGCACGCCTCTGTGCGCCCGGCTGGACGAATTGGGTCACCCGGTAACGGCGTTGACCCGGGACATCCACCGAGCCCGTGAGCGCTTGGGCGACAACGTCCAGTTGGTGACAGACCTGAATGAATTGGAGGGCACCATCTGTGGTGGAGTAATCAATTTGGCCGGTGAGCCCCTGGCCACCCGTCGCTGGAATACAGACCTTAAGGCGGAGATGCGGCGCAGCCGGATCGGTACCACCGAAGCGCTGTTTGATTACTTCCAGCGTCTGGGGGATTTCCCCGAGGTACTGATTAATGGCAGCGCCATCGGTGTCTATGGTAAGCAGGGCGATGAGCCGATTACCGAAGAGGACGATAAGAGCGATGATGGGTTTGCCTCGCAACTTTGTCGGGCGTGGGAGGCCGCATCGGAGCGATTTTCGGATTATGGCACACGAGTTTGCCGACTGCGCACCGGTATCGTTCTGGGTCCAAACGGGGGCGCTTTGAAAGCGATGTTGCCGTTGTTTAAATTGGGCTTAGGTGGCCGAATGGGGCGCGGAAAACAATGGATGTCGTGGATTCATCGCGATGATTTGCTGGGCATTATTCTATTGTGTTTGAGCAACCCTGCGGTGCGCGGTGCGGTCAATGGAACCGCGCCCATTCCAGTAACCAATCGCGTTTTTGCCAAGACCCTGGCGAGTGTATTGGATCGCCCCGCACTAGCGCCTGTGCCTGGCTTTATGTTGCGTGCCGTCATGGGTGAACTGGCGGATGAGTTGTTGTTGGCAGGGCAGCGGGTGCTCCCAAGTGTTGCGCTTGAACAAGGGTATGCCTTCCAATTTTCGCAGCTGCGTCCTGCGCTGGAACAGATTTTAACGACACCTTGATATTTGGGGTTTTATAGCGCAGCAGGGCTTGAAATTATTTTTTTTATCTCCATATAAGTAGTGTACCCGCTCTTAGGAGGGGTGCGGGCTACAAGATGGGGAGTCAATGCTGACGCCTCGTATTGTGGCAAATACCAACATGACCTGATCGTAATGATGGGTCGCCACTATATTGCTCAACATGAGGATATAAACCATGCGTACATTTGATCTGACACCACTTTATCGTTCCGCCATCGGTTTTGACCGTATGGCCAGCATACTCGACAGCCTGAGCCGCGCGGATCAGCAGCCCAGCTATCCCCCGTACAATATCGAGTCAACCGGGGAGGACCAGTACCGGATTACTATGGCCGTTGCGGGCTTTGACCGCTCAGAGCTGAGTATCGAGGTAAACCAGAACACTCTAACCGTGTCCGCTGAAAAGCAAGCGGAAGACGAAAAGCGCAACTACCTGTACCAGGGAATCGCCGCGCGCAACTTTGAGCGTCGTTTCCAATTGGCTGATTACGTCCAGGTTAAGGGCGCCGTTTTTGAAAATGGCCTCTTGCACGTGGACTTGGTGCGCGAAATACCTGAAGCCATGAAGCCTCGGACCATCGAGATTCAGGGAGCTTTGGAGCAGGGCGATGCCGGAGCGGCCGCCGATATTAAACAAGTGCCCCGCGCCGATAAAGACACGGCAGTGGCATAATCCTGAAGGGCCCGCTCAGGCGGGCCCATTGAATTTGTTCTTTTCTTTCTCCTTTTGGCGTTGGCCACTTAACCCCGGCCAGCGCTTTTTTTTATCCGGTCAATAATCGGCGCTGAACAGTTTGGCGCGCACCGTTGCCCGGTATTGGGCCGGTGTGGTGGTTAACTGTTTTTTGAATAAAGCGTTGAAATGGCCCACGTCCTGATAGCCGACCTTATCCGCAATCTCACTGATGGAAAGATTGCTGGTTTTTAGCAAGCCGCGGGCATGATTGATGCGGGTTTCCTGCAAATACTGCAAGGGTGTTTGGCCGGTGGCGGCCCGGAAGCGCCGGTTCAACGTGCGCACACTCATCCCGAAACGCCCAGCGACCTCACTGAGCACAATACTTCTTGAGTAATTGTCTTGTAACCAGATTTGGATCTGCACAATGTCCTCATCGGGATGACGGCTGCGAGCCTGCTCAAAGTAGCCCGAACTTTCATATGAACGACGAATCTCATGGGAGAAATGCCGCTCCACATGGCTGGCTATGGTCTTGTCGTAGAGACGCTGGATAAAGTGCACGGTTAAATCCGCCAGGGAGTTTACGCTGGCGGCGCAATAAAGAGTGCCTGCCTGGGTAATGAAGTACTGGCGCTTGAGCTGCACCGACGGATAATCCTTATGGAACTGATCAAAGTAATGCCAATGGGTAGTGGCGGCTTTGCCGTCCAGCAGGCCGGCCTCAGCCAGATAGCACACACCGGTGCCAACGGCACTGATTAGTGCACCGTTTTCGTGTTGGCGGCGTAACCACTGTAATACCTCGGGGTGGCGACGTACTACGGGCCGGGGGTTGCGCCACAGGCCGGGTACGTAGATGATGTCGCTTTGTTCCGCCTCTTCAAGCGTCAGTTCCGGTGTCCACTTCATTCCCGCACGGGTGTTGACCGCAGCCCCAGCTACGCCCGTCGTGCGCAGCTCAATTAGGGTTTTAGCGCTGCCTCTGCGGCGCGCGACGCCACCGGCACTCTCGGCCGTTAATAGCATTTCCATGGGTAGGGTGGCACTGGTTGCCAGCATATTCTCGCTCAGCAAAAAGCTAATCCGGACCCGGTTGGGCAGGGGCTGATTCACAATCCTTTCCTTTAAACACACGTGAGGGGAAAAACGGCTAAAATACCACAGTTTATGGCTAGAATGACCATGACAAGCTTAGGGCTTGGCCATAAACTTTACGCCGATTTAAATGTTGCGCGGGTTCTTGATTCCCACAGCGCTGCGCGTTGTTCATTGAATATTGAATTTCTGGAGTTTTTTCTATGTCCGCATTACCGGTGATTGTGGGCTTTGGCGGTTTTAATGCGGCGGGCCGCGCATCGGGTCATCACGCCTATCGTCGCATGGTGTTAGAGAGTCTGAGCCCCCAGGAGCGGCAGGAGACTTTGGCTGGGCTGGCGGTGATGATGGGCCTGGTGACGCACACCGAGGGCGCCTATCGAGATGAGGGCGGGCAGGCTCTGGAGCTGCCGGAAATAGAAGCCCGCTTCGGCCAACAGGTGCTTGATGGCACGCTGATTCGGCGCATTGAGGCCGGTTTTTTCGACGTGGATGCGGTGCATTGGCAAAAGTCGGCTGTATTGGATGGCACAGCCCAACCGGTGTGCTTTGAAATGGATGAGCGGGAACTGCCCGAGCCGCTGCCGACAGAGTGGAGCGTAACCCCGTTGCCCAACCGGCGAGTACAGGTGAGTGTAAGCGGTTCTGTAGCCGTGAAACTGGATAGCTACCGTGCCATGGCGGTTAAATCAGCCGGTCAGTTGCCCACGGGATTCGACCCGGCGGATTTATATAATGCCCGCTTTCACCCACGTGCCTTGCAGCTGGCGGTGATCGGGGCGTCGGATGCGGTGCAATCAATGGGTATTCCCTGGTCAGAGATCACTCGGACCGTGCCACCCGATCAAATCAGCGTCTACGCCAGCAACGTGATGAGCCAGATGGATGAGCCGGGGCTCGGCGGGCTGTTGCAGTCGCGCCTTAAGGGCGGTCGGGTGTCCACCAAGCAGTGTCCTTTGGGTCTGAACAGCATGCCGGCGGACTTCGTCAACGCTTACATTATCGGCAGCGTGGGCCGTACTGGCGCCATTGCGGGGGCGTGTGCCTCCTTCTTGTACAATCTGAATGCCGCTGTGGAAGATATTGTCAGCGGCCGCGCCCGAGTCGCCATCGTGGGCAACGCCGAGGCGCCCATCACTTCCGAGATTATCGATGGTTATGCCACCATGGGTGCGCTGGCCCAGGAAGATCGGCTGAAGAAGCTCGATGGCAGCGATACCACTGATCTGCGGCGTTCCAGTCGTCCATTTGGTGAGAATTGCGGTTTTACCATCGCCGAGGCCAGTACTTATGTGGTGTTGATGGACGACGCCCTGGCCCTGGAGTTGGGGGCGGATATTCACGGTGCGGTCAACGATGTATTTATCAATGCCGATGGCTACAAGAAATCCATCTCCGCACCTGGGCCGGGTAACTACATCACCATGGCGAAAGCGGTCGCATCGGCCCGCGCGATTGTCGGCGATGAGACGATTCAGCGCCGCTCCATGGTGCAGGCCCATGGTTCCAGCACGCCGCAGAACCGGGTTAGCGAGTCCGAAATTTTTGATCGGGTGGCGCGTGTATTCGGAATTGAGAATTGGCCGGTGGCGGCAATAAAGGCATATGTTGGTCATTCATTGGCTCCGGCCAGTGGCGAGCAGCTCATATGTACCCTGGGGATGTTCCGCTACGGCTGGGTTCCCGGTATAAAAACCATCGATCGTGTGGCGGACGATGTTGTAGCGGAGCGACTGGACATTCCGCTGGCGGATTTGGACCGTCGAGACGATCCTATCGAAGTCGCGTTTTTGAATTCCAAAGGCTTCGGGGGTAACAATGCCACCGCCAGCGTACTGGCACCCAGGGTAGTGGAGCGGATGCTGGTCAAGCGCCACGGTCAGGAGCAGTTCGATTCCTACGCGCAACGGCGCGAGGCGGTGCGCGAGCGCGCCGCTGCCTATGATGCCGAGGCGCTGACGGGACGCTTCCGGACGGTTTACCAGTTCGGTGAAGGGTTGATCGACGATAAAGAGTTGGCGGTGAACGAAAAGGGCATCAAGGTGCCGGGGTTTGGCCAGGAAATATCCCTGGAATTACCCAATCGCTTTTCGGATATGGTTTGATTCACGGTCGATTGCGCCCCAAAAGGCTATACAAAGCCCGCGCGTTCCCTTAAAATACCGCGCCTTCTGCGCCCGCTATGTGGGTGTGGCTTTGACCGTTTTATGGGGTACCAGCCCGTTGTGCTGGTGCCAAACTGAGAAAATACAGGAAAGTCCTCAATGGTAATTATTCGTTTGGCTCGTGGCGGCTCCAAGAAGCGTCCTTTTTTCCACCTGTCCGTCACCGACAGCCGCAGTGCCCGTAATGGCCGTTTCATCGAGCGCGTGGGCTTTTTCAACCCCATTGCGCGCGGCCAGGAAGAGCGTCTGCGTGTGGATTTGGAGCGCGTCGACTACTGGATTAGCCAGGGAGCGCAGCTCAGCGAGCGTGTGGCTGGGCTGGTGAAAGAAAGCCGCGAAGCGCAAAAGGCCGACGAAAAAGCGGCTTAAGGTCGTCGACAGAAAATGTCAGACAGCGAATCGGGGTTGATTGATGTAGGCCGCATTAGCGCGGCGTACGGGATCAAGGGCTGGCTCAAGGTTCAGTCTTTTACCCAGCCTGCTGACAACCTGTTTGCGTACCAGCCTTGGTGGCTGAAAACGCCTCACGGGGTCAAACAGGTAGAGATAGACGCCTCTCGCCCCCAAGGCAAAGGTTACGTCGTACACATAAAAGGTGTCGACGACCGGGATCTGGCCAGTCGTTATGCTGGTCAAGTTATCGCCATTGAGCGAGCGCAGCTGCCAGCTCTGGATAGCGGTGATTACTATTGGCACCAATTGCAGGGCTTGCGAGTTATCAGCCGCCACCAAGGGCAGTCGTGGGATCTTGGGCGGGTCGCCAACCTGCTGGAAACCGGCGCTAACGACGTGTTGGTTGTTGCGCCAGACGCTGAGAGTTTAGATCAGCGTGAGCGGCTGGTTCCCTACGTACCAGAGCAGTACGTACTCAGCGTAAACTTGGTGTCGGGCATTATAGAAGTAGACTGGGATCCGGATTTCTAGGCGGAGCTCAGGCATCGACGGAGGCGGCGACGTGGATCAGCCACAGGAGGCCAACACCGGGGCGCGAAAATTGGCGCTGGTGAGCCTTTTTCCTGACATGTTCCGCGCGCTGACCGATTACGGCATAACGGGGCGAGCGGTAGATCAGGGCCTGATAACCCTGCAGTGCTGGAATCCCAGGGATTTTACCCAGGACAAGCACCGTACCGTGGACGACCGACCGTATGGTGGCGGCCCCGGTATGCTAATGAAGGTAGAGCCCTTGCGCGACGCGATCGTCGCTGCCAAGGCCTGGGCTGGGGTCGACGCGCCGGTGATTTACCTGTCACCCCAAGGGCGACCGTTAACCCAAAGCGGCGTGAGTCAACTGAGTGACTATCCCGGCATGGTGCTGGTAGCCGGGCGCTACGAAGGGATCGATGAGCGCCTGTTGGAGACGGTCATTGACCAAGAGTGGTCCATCGGCGATTACGTACTCAGTGGCGGCGAATTGCCGGCCATGGTACTGATCGATGCGCTCACCCGGTTAATCCCCGGTGCTTTGGGGCACGCGGATTCGGCGCAAGAGGATTCATTCGCCGAGGGCTTACTGGATTGCCCCCATTACACACGCCCCGAGGTATTCGAGGGCAGGCCGGTTCCGGAAGTGCTGTTATCCGGTGACCATGAACGAATTCGGCGCTGGCGCCTGAAACAGGCGTTAGGGCGAACCTGGCTGAAACGGCCAGATTTACTGCAAGTGAAAAACTTAACCAAGGAGCAGCAGGCGCTGCTGACGGACTTTCGTCGGGACCTTGAACATGACCAGAAGCCGCTGACTTCCCCGAAGGCGCGGATCGGTCCAACGACGCACTCTAGCTGTGAAGCTACAAATTTTCAGGAGAATGACCATGACCAATAAAATTATTCAGGAGCTGGAAAACGAGCAACTGAAGAAAGACGTTCCTGACCTGGCCCCGGGCGACACCGTTGTCGTACAGGTAAGAGTAAAGGAAGGTACCCGCGAGCGCCTGCAGGCTTACGAAGGTGTGGTGATTGCCCGTCGCAAGCGCGGTTTGCACTCGGCTTTCACTGTTCGCAAAATTTCCCATGGTGTGGGCGTGGAGCGTACGTTCCAAACCCATAGCCCTCAGGTGGACAGCATTGAAATCAAGCGTCGCGGTGATGTGCGCAAGGCCAAGCTGTATCACTTGCGTGAGCTGACCGGTAAAGCGGCGCGGATTAAAGAAAAGCTGCGCTAAGCGTCTCGTTCGAACCCTGGGTTCGGATGTTGCGCGACGAGAAAGCCGGGGTGCCAAGTCTCCCCGGCTTTTTTTATGCCCACAGCGCGCGAAAACCGAGCGCGGTCAAAGCGAACGGTGTATAAAAGCGCAACGTGAAGGAGCGCACAGACAACGACAACTCAGCTGCAACAGGCTAATCATCGGCCCTTTTGGCTTGCCAGCAGGTTATACTGGGCGTCATGACGCGTACCCCTCTGCCAGCCGAAGAAGCCCAAGTCCTAGAGCGTTATTTGGACGCTGCGTGGATGGAGCGAGGTTTGAGTGAAAATACCTTAAGCTCTTACCGGCGTGATTTAGAAGCCTATGCGCACTGGCTGAGTGCACAGGGTAGTGGGTTACTCGCGGTTAGCCACGGACAATTCCTGCGCTATTTGGCGCACCGCTACGAGCAGGGCTTTTCCAGTCGCTCCAGCGCTCGATTTTTGTCTTGTGTGCGGGGTTTTTACCGGTTTCAGCTGCGCGAAGGGGTGTTAAAAGAAGACCCCTTGGCCTTGGTGGATCACCCGAAATTGCCGCGAGCTCTGCCGAAGTCAGTCACTGAGGCGGATGTCGAGCAACTGTTGGCGGCCCCGAACCTGGATGAGCCCCTGGGGTTACGAGACCGAACCATGTTAGAAGTGCTCTACGCCTGCGGTTTACGGGTGTCGGAGTTGGTGGGGCTCACATTGGGCCAGCTTAATCTGCGCCAAGGCGTCATCCGCGTGATGGGCAAAGGCAGTAAAGAGCGCCTGGTGCCTTTGGGGCAGGAAGCCTGTGATTGGTTGGAGCGCTACCTGCGCGAAGCTCGGCCGATACTGTTGAACCATCGGCCCGCAGACGTCCTGTTCCCGAGCCAGCGAGCCCAGCCAATGACGCGTCAAACGTTTT
>DAHVRW010000099.1 GCA_027322215.1 Marinimicrobium sp. | reverse complement strand
CGCCCACACATTGGAAGTGGCGGTGATCAATGAAGAGGGTGACGTGTTGAGTCGCTCGGAGCCGGTAGTGGTGTATGTCCATCGGGTCGGATTAAACAGCCCCGCCCGCCGATAACGCCTCAGCCGCATTGCCCAAGCAAATTAAGAAACCCAAGCATCGAATCTCAAGTGCTTAATCTCAAGCACCAAAATGGTGCGGGCCGCTCAAGGCTGCGTTAAACTGACTCGTCCTAACGGACACCAATCCGACAGTTGAAAATGTCGGATTATTTCTTGCCTCTTGCTAAATGACCCAACTGTTTTTATCGAATGGGTCATCGCGAAACCGAGGCGCCCAGCTCCGGGCTATTTGCCCCGCGTCTGCCGCGCTCCGGTTGATTCGCCCCAGGAGCTCACACGACACGTGTCACCGGAACAGCTGCACAAAACGTTACTAGACAGTCTGAGCACCGCACTCATTGTGACTGACGGCAACCTGCGTCTGCGCTACATGAATCCGGCCGCTGAAGCGCTTCTGGGCGTCGGCCAGCAGCGCTGCCAGGGTGAGCCGCTGACCGAGTTCTTTTACCAGTCGGATGACACCGAATCCCAGCTGCGGCTGGCCGCCACCCAAGCCCACCACTACACCCAGCGCCAAGCCCAGTGGCAGCTCCCCGGGGGCAAATCCATTACCGTGGACTACACCGTCACGCCGTTTGGCGATCAATCGGAGCTGATAATTGAAATCCAGCCGGTGGATCGCTTGCTTCGCATCAGCCGAAACCAATGGCTGAGCACCAGCCAGAGCACCACCCGCAACCTGGTGCGCGGAATGGCCCACGAGATCAAAAACCCGCTTGGCGGCATTCGGGGCGCGGCGCAACTGCTGGCCAAAGAATTGCCGCAGCCGGAGCTACAGGAATATACCCGCGTGATCATCGACGAGGCCGATCGTCTGCGTAATCTCGCGGACCGCCTGCTTGGCCCGACGCAGCAACCGCAACACCAACCGGTAAACATCCACGAAGCCCTGGAGCGGGTGGCAACCATCATCAAGGCGGAAAGCGACGCCGCTATCCACCTGGTGCGGGATTACGACCCCAGTATTCCGCCCCTGCACGGCGATCAGGAGCACTTGATTCAGGCCCTGCTCAACATTGCTCGCAACGCGTTGCAAGCGCTGCTGGAATCGGGCACCGAGGCGCCACAGATTCTTCTGCGCACCCGCATCGGCCGGCGCTACACCATCGGCCAGGTTCACCATCCTCTGATCGCCGTGGTGGACATCATCGACAATGGGCCGGGCATACCCAAAGAAGTTGCTGACAACATTTTTTACCCCTTAATTTCGGGCCGCGCCGAAGGCACTGGCCTGGGCTTAACCATCGCCCAGCAGCTGATCCATCAACACCAAGGTTTCATCGAATGCCACAGTGTGCCCGGCACGACCCGCTTCTCCCTTCACCTGCCCTTGGAGCCCGCTAATGCCAAAGTCAAATCGCATCTGGATCATTGATGACGATCGCTCCATACGCTGGGTATTGGAAAAGGCCCTGACCAGCGCGGGTCTGGAAACCCGGACGTTTGAATCCGCCGATGGGGCCCTGCGCCAGCTGAACCACGACACTCCCGACGTTATCATCAGCGACATCCGCATGCCCGGCACTGATGGCCTGGCACTGGCGAACAACCTGCGCGCCAACCACCCGCATATACCTCTGATCGTCATCACCGCGCATTCAGACCTGGAGAGCGCCGTCGCCGCGTATCAAGGCGGGGCGTTCGAGTACCTGCCCAAGCCCTTCGATGTGGACGAAGCCATTGCCGTTACCCAACGGGCCCTGGCCCACGCTCGGGCCCAAATCCCCAGCGCCCGCGATTCCAGCTCGGTCGATATTGGGGGAGAAATTATTGGCGAAGCCCCTGCCATGCAAGACGTGTTTCGAGCCATTGGCCGGCTGTCACACTCCAACGTGACGGTGTTGATCAATGGCCAATCAGGCACCGGCAAGGAGCTGGTTGCCCAGGCATTGCACCGGCACAGCCCCCGGCGTGACGAAGCGTTTATCGCCCTTAACATGGCCGCTATCCCCCGGGATTTGATGGAATCCGAGTTATTTGGCCACGAAAAAGGCGCCTTTACCGGCGCCACTACTCAACGGCAAGGGCGCTTTGAGCAGGCCGACGGTGGCACCTTATTTTTGGACGAGATCGGCGATATGCCCGCCGACACACAAACCCGGCTGCTGCGTGTGCTTGCGGATGGGGAGTTTTACCGAATCGGGGGGCATACGCCGGTCAAGGCCGATGTGCGCGTAATCGCCGCCACCCATCAAAATCTGGAAACGCTGGTGGCTGAAGGCCGCTTTCGGGAAGATTTATTCCACCGGCTCAACGTCATTCGCCTGCGCATACCGACACTGGCCGAGCGGCGCGAGGACATCCCTAAACTCAGCCGAGCTTTTCTGTGCAAAGCGGCCGCTGAACTGAACGTTGAGGCGAAGGTACTGACACCGGAAACGGAGCAATTCCTCTGCTCTTTGCCCTGGCCCGGCAATGTGCGGCAGCTGGAAAACACCTGTCGATGGCTCACCGTCATGGCCTCGGGCCGCGAGATACACCTAACCGACCTGCCCCCTGAACTAGCGGGCGCTCAAACCGAGGCGGTGCAAGCTCACGACTGGGAAAGAGCGTTGCGCCAGTGGGCCGATCAAACCCTGGCGCGCGGGCAGCACCAGCTGCTCAGCGAAGCGGTACCCGCCTTCGAACGAGTCCTGATAGAAACCGCCCTGAAACACACCGCAGGGCGCAAGCGCGACGCCGCCCAGCTATTGGGCTGGGGCCGCAACACCCTGACCCGCAAGCTCAAAGAGCTAGACGTCGCCGACCGTGGCCATTGACACCACAATGCCACGCCTTGTGCTATGCTGATTAAGGCGACACACAACGACGACGCAACCAAAAACGAATAACCAAACTCAGCTGAATAATGGGGCTTACCCTAAAGAAAACTGCTGCTCAGGCGACAAACTAATATAACCACAATACCTGTTACAGGGCGGGCGTCATCGCCCCGCTGAGTGGCTCATCCGGCCGCCAGCAGCCTGTATTGAAAGGATCCAGGCCAATGATTAAAAAATCACTGCTGACTCGGCTGATGCTCACTTTGAGCGCAATTATGGTACTGATCTCCATTGCGATGATGGTCGTGAACTATCGTTTAGTGGCCAGCGAACTACAGGCAGAATTCGAACATGACTCCCAGGTAATGATCGACCTGGCCAGCTCATCGTTGCAAGAGGCCGTATTCGCGTACGATTTTCAACAGATTCAAGCCATCGTCGACTCACTGATCAATACCTCACTCATTACCGCCATCGACATCGTCGACCATCGCGGGCAAGCGCTAGGCAGCGGCCAAAGCGGTCAAGGCCAGGTACACCTCACGGCGTTGCCGCTAGGCAGCGACGGCAACCAAATCGGCCAATTCGACCTCAGCCTCTCCACCGCCGACATGGAGCGCTTGCTGGCGAATCAGGTTCGGCAAAACATCATCGTAGTGAGCATCTTGTTAGCCGTGAGTTTGTTAACGGTTTTTATACTCACCAAAAAGCTCATGCTTGGCCCGGTAGCGGAAGTCACCCGCTCGCTCGCCAGCATCGCGGACGGCGGTGGCGACTTAAGCCGCCGGCTGCCCACCGAGCGCGGCGACGAAGTTGCCGCACTTGCGCATAACTTCAACCGGGTTATGGAACACATTGCGCAGATTATTCGCGACGTCATCGACGTGACCGATCAGGTGGATAAAAACGTACACGCCATGACCAAAGCCACCGACAGCACCGCTCAGGCCAGCGCTCAACAAACCCAGCAAATAGAACAAATCGCCACAGCGCTGCAGGAGCTGTCCGCCTCGGCTGAAGAGGTGGCACGCAATGCCAGCGATACCGCCGAACACACACGGCAAACCAGTGAGCTGGCTGATGAAAGCGATCGAGCCGTGACCTCGTCCTCTGTCGCCGTGCAACAACTGACCGAGCAGATCGAAGCAACCGCCAGCCGCATTCAAGTATTGCAGGACAGCAGCGGCAGTATCGGTTCGGTGATGGAGGTGATTAACACCATCGCCGAGCAAACCAACTTGCTGGCTCTGAACGCCGCCATCGAAGCCGCCCGCGCCGGCGAGCAGGGCCGCGGCTTTGCCGTGGTGGCCGATGAAGTTCGGGCGCTGGCGCAGAAAACTCAGAACTCAACCGAAGAAATCGGGCAGATTGTTACGCAGCTGCAACGAGCCGCCGATGAGGCCCACGAATCCATGCGTAACAGTGTGAACTCTGTACAGGAAACGAGCACGTCGTCCGCCAAAGTGGCCGAATCTCTCGGCGCTATGCGGGAAAAGATTGATCGCATTAACGATATGAACCACCACATCGCCAGCGCGTCTCAGCAACAAAATGCCGTTGCCGCCGAAGTGAGCAAGATTATTACCACGATACAGTCACTGGCTGAAAACATGTTCCAGGACGCGCAAGTGGTTCGGGATAATAGTACTGAACTGGCCCGTGAGAGCATTGAGCTAAACAACCAGCTCAATAACTTCAAGCTGTAGTCTGAACGACATTGGACTTAACGCTGGGCTCCAGAGCCAATTAACTCTAGACTCGGTCAAAAAGCGTTCTTAGCTCTCCAACTCTCCCAGTTGCCCACAGCGGAGATCACGACAGGCCTTCCCGGACTGTTCGCCGACACGGATGTCGGCGACCAAGCGCCCATGGACGACTCGCAAGGACGCGAGGAGTGCCCCGAAGCACCGGGAGCGCGTAGGGGCCGGGCTCGTAGCGTGTCCGGGAAGGCCTGTCGAGATCGTAGCCCCGAACAGAGCACCCATTTTTTTCTCTCAACCCCTGCAGTTTGGACTAACGCATCAACCAAAGTACTTCCGCACCGTTGCCAAAACCCCGTACTCGTAAAAACGCTCCAACCAAACCGTCGTCGTTTCGACGAAGCGGGCCTCATCGCGAAGATCCGTCCCAAACACTTCAGCAACAGCAACAACCGCCTTGACCATCCCAGCCGCATCGCCCTTATTGGCATCGCACAACGCGCGCAACCGACTGGCCAGAGGATCAGAAACATCGATGGCATCGCCGCGCTCATCCACACCGGACACGTAACGAATCCACGCCGCGACGGCGAGACAAATAATGTCAATATTCCCTCGGCCACGTAACTGATCTCGTAGCGTATACAACAACCTTTGCGGCAGCTTTTGGGAGCCATCCATCGCGATTTGCCAGGTGCGGTGCTTCAACTCCGTATTGCGAAATCGCTCTCGCAGCTGGCTCTGATAATGAAGCAAATCAAAACCCGTAGGCACCGCCAGGGTCTCACCGGCCTCTCGCGCCATAAACCGTGATATCAAATTATCAAACGCCGGCTCACTCATCACCTCGCTGATATAATCGAAGCCAGCTAAATAGCCCGCGTAGGCCAGCGTGGAATGTGAGCCATTGAGCAAACGCAGCTTGATATTTTCATACTCCTCCACGCTGCTCACCAGCTCCGCACCCACCGCCTCCCACTCGGGCCGACCGTCCACAAAACGGTCCTCAATCACCCATTGGGTGAAGGGCTCAGCCACCACGACTCCCTCATCAGACAATCCTAAGCGCTCGGCAAGATGAGCCCGATCCTCGTCAGTTGTCGCCGGCACAATGCGATCAACCATAGTGCAGGGAAACAGCGTATTGCGCTCGATCCATTGCGCCAAATCCGGGCTGACTCGCTCCGCAAACTGTTGCACCACGTTGGATAACGTGGCGCCATTATTGGGCAGGTTATCGCAGCTCAACGCCGTAAAACTTTTGCTACCCATCTGTTGGCGCTGGGCCAGCGCCGCCACTAAGTAACCTATGGCCGTACGCGGAGCCTGGAGATTCTGCAAATCATGGATGATGTCGGGATGCTCGACGTTTAAGTTGCCCGTGGCCGGGTCGTGACAGTAACCTTTTTCCGTAACCGTCAAGGAAACAATTTTTACCTGCGGATCGGCCATCTCAGCAATCAACGCGGCGGGGTTGTCCGGCCCCACCAACACCGACTGTACCGCACCGATAATTTGCAAGCGCTCCCGTTCGCTCGAGCGCTCCACCAATGTGTAGAGCCCGTCTTGCGGTGCCAATTGGTCCCGCACCGTGGGTGAGCGCAAGCTCGCGCCGAGAATACCCCAATCGCCACCGAAACGGTTCAATACCGCCTCTGTGTAGTACGCCTGGTGCGCACGATGAAACGCGCCGATACCCAGGTGCACGATACCTGTTTTTAACGCTGAGCGATCGTAGGCGGGCCGTTGTACATCGGCCGGTACAGCGGTTAACAATGAGCTCGACAGTCGGTTCATGTCAGTTTATCCAGCAACAAAGAAATAATTTTGACGATGGTCACAGACGGCTTACAGCGTGTCAATGAAGCGTGGCCATGGGGTTATCCGGGGCTTTCGGCGGTTGCTAGAAACCCGTCAAGGCCAGTGGTATATTGATCTGCCCACTCATCACCGTGCATTGCCGTGACGCAGCATCAATATAACCGTCGAGCCTTATGGCCACGGGACCTGCAGCGTCGGCTCACCGAGCATCCAAGAAGCATCCAAGAAAGGGCCGCTTATGACACGTATAGCCGCGATCGGCGAGGTTATGATTGAGCTATCGCCATATCTGACCGCACAGGAAGAAACCCGCGAAATTAAAGCATTGTCGTTTGCCGGTGATACCTACAATACGGCGGTATACATGGCGCGTCTTGGCGTCAGCCCCTCATACGCCACAGCGCTCGGCGACGACCCCTACAGCGATCAGATTCTCGAGAATATGCGCGCGGAGGGTATAGGCACCGAGTTAGTGACACGCGTCGCTGAACGCAACCCCGGCCTGTATATCATTCATAACTCATCCGAAGGTGAGCGGGAGTTTTATTACTGGCGGCGCGAAGCGCCAGCCCGAGAGCTGTTCTCCGACCCCACCGCCAGCGTGAAATTGTACCGACAGCTCGAGCAGTTCGACTGTGTGTATTTAAGTGGTATTACGTTGGCAATTCTCGCCGAAGGCGCTCGGGAAAACTTGCTTCAGTGCTTAGCCAAGCTGCGCACTAAAGGCGTACAGGTTGCATTCGACAGCAACTACCGGCCCAGCTTGTGGAGCAGTGTTGCCCAGGCACAGGCGGCTATTAAAGCGGCGCTGCACCACACAGACATTGCATTACTGACTCTGGATGATGAACACCGCCTGTGGGGCGACGACTCGATAGACGGCTGCATAGCGCGCTACGCGAACGCGAAATTAAAAGAGCTGGTATTGAAACGCGGTGGTGACGATACGGTAGTCGTCGTGGAAAATGAAAAGCTGCAAATTGCCGTGGACCCAGTGGCACAGGTGATCGATACCACTGCAGCAGGCGACACGTTTAATGCCGGCTACCTGGCGGCCCGTTTGCAAGGCGCCAGTGCCGCCGAGGCGGCGCGACAGGGAAACCGGTGTGCAGGTATCGTTATTCAGCACCGCGGAGGCGTAATTCCCAAGGAGCTGTTTTCCGCTGAGCTATTCTCCCAGTCATCCGACTGACGGATTAAACACGGCCAAGCGAAGACACATGCCGGGGCGCCCTGGCGTTTAGCCGTAGAGTCCGAACAGACGTGGCAGCCCTTCGCTGAGTACCGGCATGTAAGTTACTACCATCAACATGATGAGCATCGCCAGGTACATCGGGAGCATCGGCCTGAACATTTCCGCGATTGACGATTTGGCAACGCTTGCACCCAGAAACAGAACATTGCCAACGGGTGGCGTACACAAACCGATACATAAGTTCATTACGATCATGATGCCGAAGTGTAACGGGGACATGCCCAGCTCAGTCACCACCGGCAAGAAAATGGGCGTAAAAATCAAAACCGCGGGTGTCATATCCATAAAAATACCCACTAGCAGCAAAATCACGTTAATCGTCAGTAGGATGAGCACCGGATTATCACTTAAGGTGATAAGACCGTCGCTGATCGCCTGGGGAATATTCTCGTAGGACAACATCCAAGACATCGCTGACGAAGCACCAATCAATAGCATCACAATGGCTGTGGTTTCTACCGATTTGGTGAGAATCTGGGGCAACTCATTGATTGATACTTCACGGTAAATAAATACCGCCAGCAGCAGCGCATATAACACAGCGATCACGCTCGCTTCAGTGGCGGTAAAAAAGCCGCTCACGATGCCACCTATAACAATTATCACCAACAACAAGCTGGGTATTGCATCAAAGGTTCTTCTTACCCCTTCACGCCAGGGCGTTTTATCGCCCACTGGATAGCCTTTCCATTTGGCCCAAACCCCGCAAACCGCCAGCAGACCCAACATGATCAACAAACCCGGTATATACCCGGCGATAAACAGCGCTGCGACGGACACTCCTCCGCTGGCCATCGAGTAGACAATCAGCGCGTTGCTTGGGGGGATCAGCAGGCCACTGGTCGATGCGGTAGCGGTGACTGCCGCGCTAAAGCCGCGGTCATACCCCTCTTTTGTCATGGCCGGAATCATGAAGCCGCCGACAGCGGAGGTGGCTGCCGCCGCCGATCCGGAAATAGAGCCGAATAAGGTACAGCTGATGACATTAACGAAGGCCAGACCACCAGGTAACATGCCAAAAAACACCTTGGCGAAATCGATCAGGCGGCGGGCTATGCCACCCTGCCCCATCAAGAGGCCAGAGAACACAAAGAACGGAATGGCCAGCAGAGCAAAACTATTAATTCCACCGGCCATTCGCTGCGCCATCGTGACCACGGCCGGGGTAAAATCAATGGTAAACAACATCGTCAGCAACGTGGCAATACTCAGACCGAACGCAATGGGTACGTTCAATGCCAGCAGAACCAAAA
>DAHVRW010000098.1 GCA_027322215.1 Marinimicrobium sp. | reverse complement strand
GCGGTAGCGCGCAAGGGCGGCGAGAACGTCGGGCCGACTGATGAGCGCTGCGTGGATGAGCGGCCCCAGATGGCCGGGGTGCCTCGGGCGGGAAATACCCGCAAGATCCAATCATGATTCTCGCCGATTTTCACGACTGGCGCAGGCTGGCGTAAGGCAAGCGCGAGCGCGTTTTGAGCGAGCACGGCAAGCGCCTGTACCATGGATGAACCACTCCCAAATACCTGTTGCGGGAGCGGAAATACTTTCTTGCTTATAAGCGCGCCAAAATGCACGAGCTACCCGTCAAACACTTGCAAATTTTTAGCGTCCCGCGCAGACTTATGGTCTGTCTAACAATTAGGATAATAACATGTACAACCTCTCTATTAAGTTCGCATGCCTGATATTAGCGGCCACGCTTACTTTGGCTGGCTGCGGGAGTTCCAGTAGCTCCGACGACCCCCCCACCCCGACCCCACCGCCAGTGACGAATCCACCCGTTGATGATGATGACGACAACGGTGGTGACGACAATGGCAACGGCAACGGCAACGGTGATGATGAGCCCGAAGTGCCTGACGAGCCAGCGGAGCCCGTTATCATCAGTTTCGATTTTGCTGACGGTATCGAAGGCTGGTACCTCAATGGCGAAGGGCCGGGCATAACCAGCAGCGAGAATATTGAAATTTCTCACGACGCCAGCGCGAGCGCCATGGTCATCACCCCGTTTAACTGGGATACAGACAACTGGAAATTAGAGCCGCGCGCTCAGATCGAGCCAACCGACCTCTCCGGCGCGACCATCACCTTCGTCTTGGACGTGCCGCAAGTGTACGCCGACGATGGCGACCTGGCTGTGCAAATTTCCGCTGATAACAGCTACTTCGGTTGGTCTGGCGTTGTAGCGGGCGAGAACACAATAACGGGAACCGTACCCGACAGCGTGGGCACCACGGGCAATTTTGGTCTCCAGCTGTCCCAGGCGCCCTCTGATAAAAACATTGCAGAGCCGATTTTGGTCAAGCTCGTCACCGTCGAACTCGCTGTACAGGATGACAACGCTGAAGTCGTACCGCCTGCAGAGTTGGACTTTGATAACCTACACGCGTTGGCTGATTTCCCCATCGGCGTGTCAGTGGACGGCCCCGCCGGTATGCCCTCACAAGAGGAGCGGTCCGTAGTTGAGCAGCATTTCAACCAAATCACGGCCGGCAACATCATGAAAATGAGCTACCTGCACAACGAGTGGGAGAAATACACGCACGATAATGCCGAAGCGCTGGTGGAGTACGCGGCCGACAACAACATGACCATGCATGGCCACGCTCTGGTTTGGCACTCCTGCTACCAGGTTCCGGCCTGGGCAAGAGAGTTTGATGGCACGGAGGAACAATTCTTAGACCAAGTGCGCGAACACGCCAGATCCGTAGCGAGCTACTATGACACCAAGTACCCCGGCACAATCGTTAGCTGGGATGTGGTGAACGAAGCCTTCAAAGACGATGGCAACTATCGTGATGCCGTTGCAGACTGCGACGACAATGGCGAAGGCTCGGTTTTTGGTTACCATGCCAGAGGACCTGAGTTTATTAAAGCCTCCTTTGAAGGCGCCCATGCCGGTGCCCCGAATGCGGAGCTCTATTACAACGACTTCAGCTTGGTTCCTAACCACGAAAAACTTAACGGCGGAAACGGGGCCCCGGGGGTATTGGGCATGCTTGATGGCTTTGACGAACGCGGCGTGCCTATTGATGGCGTCGGCTTCCAAATGCACATCTATATAGATTGGCCCAGCATTAACGATATCAGGCAGTCCTTCAAAAAAGTCGCCGATCGCAACCTGAAAGTGAAAGTCACCGAGCTGGACGTCGCCGCTTATAATCCTTACGGTGGCCAGTCTTTCGTGCCCTATACGCAGGAACTGGCCGATCAGCAAAAACAGCGCTATTGCGAGATCATGGAAGCCTATATGGACGACACCATTGTCCCTCCACATCTACGCGGTGGTTTTACGGTTTGGGGTGTGTCTGATGCCGACACTTGGCTAACGGGTATCCCGAACTTTAACGGCAACCCCTGGCCGCTGCTGTTCGATGTAAATCTGGAGCCCAAGCCCGCCATAATGGGCGTGGCGAACGCCCTGCGCGGACGCTCTTGCTCCGAATAAACGCTCAGACCGAGCGGGCGCCCGGCCCGCTCGGCTTGATTCGTTTCAAGTGCCAACGTTTAGAGAAAGTCTGAGTAAAGCCTAACCCCGACCACCGGAATTTCCGGGATCAGGGTTAGGCTTTTCTTGGATAGGGTAAACAGATCGGAAATCACCAGCTCCTGTGCAGGCGAAATTCCCTTCTCACCTTGGAGCCTAACGGTAATTCAATCACTGCCACGGCGTGGACGCCGCAGCAGTGTGTTTCTCAGCTACTTCCCTTAACCCAACGTAACTACCACCTCGTGGGTTTTTCCCGCTTCCAATACGGGCAGAACATGCCCTTCTATTGGCTCGCCATTCACCGTGACCGAAGCCACGCCGTGGCTGACCTTATTGGGATTGCGCACTTCGATGTTGTAGCGCGCACCGCGGAACGTGCGTGAAACTTTAAAGCCATCCCAATCGCTGGGAATGGACGGGTTCACCGAAAGCCCCTGATAGTCCGGCTTAACACCCAAAATATACTGGGTGATGGCCACAAAGTTCCAAGCGGCGGTACCGGTCAGCCAGGAGTTTTTAGCCTCGCCGGGCTTATGGGCATCTTTACCGGCAATCATCTGCGCGTACACATAGGGCTCGACCCGGTGCAGGTCACTGATGTCCTCAAGGTATGCGGGGCTGATTTTGCGGTAGTACTCAAAGGCGCGATCACCCCGCCCTAACTGCGCCTCGGTAATCATAATCCAGGGATTGTTGTGGCAGAAAATGCCCGCGTTCTCCTTGTAGCCCGCCGGGTAGGTAGAAATTTCCCCATACTCGATGTAGTACTTGGTGTACGCCGGTTGCTGGAGCACGATGCCATAAGGGGTATCCAGCCACTCCTTCACTGAGTTCATGGATTTTTCTACCATGCCCTCTTCGTGGCCGATACCGGCCATACCACAAAAGCCCTGAGACTCGATAAAGATTTTTCCCTCTTCGTTCTCCTTACTGCCCACTTTGTTGCCGTAGTAATCGTAGGCGCGCAGGTACCACTCACCGTCCCAACCGTGGGTTTTGACCGCTTCGATCATGTTATCCACGTGCACCTGTGCCTCGTCGGCTTCATCATTTTTGCCAATTTCCCGGCACAGCTTGATGAACTCTTTACCGTACAGCACAAACTGCCCCGCAATCATGAGCGACTCGGCGGTGTTGCCCGTCTTATTCCCGGTGGTTTGGAATGACTCGTTCGGGTCTTCAGAGAAGCAGTTCAGGTTCAAGCAATCGTTCCAGTCCGCCCGTCCAATCAACGGCAGCTTGTGCGGCCCCAGATTGTTGACGGTGTGATAAAAGGAGCGCTTCAAGTGCTCGAAATGGCTGGTGGCTTTACTTTCGTCGTTATCGTAAGGCACCTGCTCATCCAGGATGGAAAAATCACCGGTTTCTTTAATGTAATCGGTGGTGGAGAGAATCAACCACAGCGGGTCGTCATTAAAGTTACCGCCAATGGCATCGTTACCGCGCTTGGTAAGAGGCTGGTACTGGTGGTACGCGGAGCCGTCTTCAAACTGCGTGGCGGCGATATCCAGAATACGCTGTTTGGCACGCTCCGGCACCTGGTGTACAAAACCGATCAAGTCCTGGTTGGAATCCCGAAAGCCCATGCCCCGGCCGATACCGGATTCAAAGAAAGAGGCACTGCGGCTCATATTGAAAGTCACCATGCACTGGTACTGGTTCCAGATGTTCACCATCCGGTCCAGCTTCTCATCACCACTGTCGAGGGTGTAAGTGGACAGTAGATTGCTCCAGTAATCCTTTAGCTTAGCCAGCTCCGCCTCGACCTTCTCGGCGGTATCAAAGCGAGCCATCACCTCTTTTGCGGGGGCTTTGTTGATAACTCCCTTGTTCTCCCACTTATCCTCTTTGGGCACTTCGATGTAGCCCAGCACGAACACGAATTCGCGCTCCTCACCCGGCGCCAGCTCCACTTCCAAATAGTGGGAGGCGATGGGTGACCAACCGTGGGCGATGCTGTTGCGGGGCTTGCCCTCCAGCACCGCATCCGGCTTGTCGAAATCGTTGTAAAGGCCTACAAAGGTTTCCCGGTCGGTATCAAAGCCCTGCACTGGCGCATTCACTGAGTAAAATGCGTAATGATTACGGCGCTCTTTGAATTCGGTTTTGTGGTAAATGGCTGAGCCTTCCACCTCGACCTCACCGGTATTGAAGTTGCGCTGGAAGTTGGTCATATCGTCTTCCGCGTTCCACAGGCACCACTCCACGAAGGAGAACAGCTTCAGTTTCTTGGGTTGAGCAGAGGTGTTTTTGAGCTTCACCTTCTGAACTTCCGCCCAGGTGCCCAGGGGAATGAAGTACAGCGCCTCAGCTTCAACGCCATTGCGCGCACCCGAGATACGCGTGTAGCTCAAGCCGTGACGGCAGCTGTAGCTATCCAACTCCGCCTTTACGGGCTTCCAGCCGGGGCTCCAAACATCCCCGCCATCGTTAATGTAAAAGTACTTACCGCCATTATCCACCGGCACATTGTTGTAGCGGTAGCGGGTCAGGCGACGGAATTTGGCGTCCTTGTAAAAGGTGTAACCACCTGCGGTATTGGACACCAGGCTGAAAAAGTCCTCATTGCCCAGGTAGTTAATCCAGGGATAAGGGGTTTTGGGATTGGTAATCACATACTCACGAGCGGTGTCGTCAAAGTGACCAAACTTCATTGGGAGAGCTCCATTGTTTTTTTATGGTAGTACGTTGTACAAGGTGGCCAACCCTTGTCAGCGCTGGCCTTTGGGATAGAGGGGCAGCATTCTAGCAGATACTTGTGGCTTATTAAGCAGGCGAATATTCGGAAAACGTACCTTGATGGCGGATTTTTGTGGGGTTTCAAGAAAACCGGCTAAGCCGCTGCCCATATAAATGAGCGCGGGCCCATTCGTATGACAAATCGATCAAAGCTGTTTTGAACATCGAGCCCGTACGGTGGGATAAATGAAAGCCATCATTTGAATCAGCTCTTGTAGCGTTTCCGCACTCAAGTGTGATCACACGTCACTCTGACGGACAGATTATTCAACCCCTTGCCCCATAGGCCGTGAACCACTGCTCATCTAGCCATGTTCAGTGACGTAATCGCTCACCTAGACGTATATTCTGGGCGGGGTGCTGTCTGGTGGTGTTAAGCGGTCGCTACCTGATCCTTGAATTATAACAATCAACCATCCACTGTTTTTATCTGCAAAATGGGGACTCACCATGAAAAAAACTATCCCTAGTAGTAGGTTCACTGGGCTCGCTTTCAGCACATTAGTTTTCTCAGTCGCATTTATTACAGCCCAGGCACAGGCCCAAACGTCTTGCCAGTGCGACTGGTACGGGGAAACCACTCCCATGTGCGAGCACCAAAACGAAGGCTGGGGCTGGGAGAACAGTCAAACCTGCATCGGCATCACTACATGTAGCGACCAGTACGGCGACGGAGGTCCTAGGGGCTCCTGCAGTTCTTCGTCCAGCCCTTCCGATGATACCCCCGGCTCTGGCGGTGAAGGCAGTCATAACATCACCGTGCGTATGAGCGGCACGTCGGGCGAAGAAAGTGTCAGCTTAGACATTGCAGGCCAGACCATTCAAACCTGGACGCTGAGTACCAGCATGCAGGATTATACGGTGAGCACCGATGTCACCGGCGAACTGCGAGTCGCCTTCACCAACGATGCCGACGGCCGCGACGTGCAAGTGGATTACGTGATTGTTAACGGAACCACTTTTCAAGCCGAAGATCAGGAGGACAACACCGGCGCCTATGATGGTTCATGCGGCGGGGGCTCTTATTCAGAAATGCTCCACTGCAACGGGTCTATCGGTTTTGGCAACCCCTTCACCAGCCCCGGTGGCGACAGCTATAGTATTACGGTGCGTATGAGCGGTGTGGTTGGCGATGAAAGTGTCAGCCTGGAAGTTGGTGACCAAACCATAGAAACCTGGACAGTCGCTACTGGCATGCTGGATTACACCGTCACAACCGATGTCACTGGCGAGATTCGCGTAGCCTTCACCAATGACGCTGGCGATCGCGACGTACAGGTCGATTACATTATCGCCAACGGCATCACCTACCAGGCGGAAGACCAGCGGGTTAATACCGGCTTCCATGATGGGACATCGTGCGGTTCAGGCGGCTATTCAGAAATGCTGCACTGCAATGGCTACATCAGCTTTGGTAACCCCTTCGATGACGAGCCATCCGAGCACTGTGCGTTGCCGTCACAGTTTAACTGGACTTCATCGCCCGCTCTTATTGGCCCCAGCCAGTCGAACTGGGCCTCGGTAAAAGATCCCACCATTGTGCAGTACAACGGCCTATCTCACATTTATGCAACCGTGTTTGATACGGCTCTCAACTCGTGGGGCTCCGTGTACTTTAACTTTGCGGACTGGGCGCAGGCCGATTCGGCACCACAGACGTACATGCGCAACACCACGATGGGTAACGCCGTTGCACCGCAAGTGTTTTATTTCCAGCCGCACGGGCTCTGGTATCAAATCACCCAATGGGGCGGCGCTTACTCGACCACCACAGATATTAGTGACCCCTCCAGTTGGTCTGCAAAGCAACCGCTTTTAGCGGGTGAACCCAGCGGTTCACTGGACTTTTGGGTAATTTGCGACGATAACAACTGCTATTTGTTCTTCTCTCGCAATGACGGCGTGCTGTACATGTCGAAGACCAGCATCAACAACTTCCCCAACTTCTCCGGTTACGAAGTGGTCATGCAGGACAACAGAGGCGCCAACCATTTGTTCGAAGCCGTGAACGTATACAAAGTGGATGGCGCTGACCAATATTTAATGTTGGTAGAGGCTTATATATCCGGACCTCGTTTTTTCCGTTCGTGGACATCCAATAGCCTGGATGGGCCCTGGACCCCACTGGCGGATACCGAGCAGAACCCTTTTGCTGGCAACGCCAACGTTACCTGGCCACAAGGGAAATGGGCCGATGGTATCAGCCACGGGGAATTAGTCCGCTCCGGTTACGACGAGAAGCTGACAATCGACCCATGTAATCTGCAATTTGTCTATCAGGGTCAAGCCGGTACGGCCCCAAGATACGAAGAAATTCCGTACCGCCTCGGCGTACTGACTCACAGCGACTAAAGATAGCGCAGATGCACCCCTAGCCGGTATTAAGCGGGTCCGTTAGGTCCGGCTTAGTACCGGATTTTAAGGCGGTTTGGGTTGAATGTGTGTTGTGCCGGGCCGAGAGAATGACGAACGGCCCACCATCTTATAACCGCAGATTGAAATATATCGGCGGTTTTTTATGTTAGTTCTGTAGGTTGGAAGCTCTGCTTGAAAACGCTCGTAACATATTTAATAAATTCGCAACTGCAGCATCGGGAAAGACACCCCTTCTCCCGGTCTAATTCGTATTCGCAATGGACTAAACGCTAAGTCGCGCTCCCACCAGACTGACATACCGAACGCCTCTAAGGTATGCTTACAGCCGCACCAGACCTCTCACTCGAGTAATTCAGGAGTCATAATGTCTCTCACCCAATCGACGATGCTTGACCTTGGCCACGCAGCCCCGGATTTTAATTTACCGTCAACAGATGGCACCAACGTGCAGCTGAGCGATTTCAGCGGTTCCAAGGCGCTGGTGGTGATTTTTATGTGCAACCACTGCCCCTACGTCGTGCACATTGCACCCGCCCTCGCGCCGTTGGCTCAGGAGTATATGAGCAAGGGGGTGGCATTTGTAGGCATCAATAGTAATGATGTAGAGGCTTACCCCGCCGACAGCTTTGAAAAAATGGTAGAAGAAAAAGCCAAGCGAGGCTATCCGTTCCCGTACCTGTTTGATGAAACCCAGGCAGTCGCTCAAGCTTACAGCGCGGCGTGCACGCCAGATATTTATGTGTTTGATGAGAAGCACAAACTGGTATATCGCGGCCAGTTTGACGATACCCGGCCCACCCGTATCGCATCTGGCCATTACGAATCCGACAACAAAGCGACGGGAGAAAGCTTGCAGCAAGCGTTGGATGTCATGCTATCCGGCCGCAGTGTTCCCGATAAACAATATCCTTCCATCGGCTGTAATATAAAGTGGAAGCCTGGCAACGAGCCGCAGTAACGTCAATGACAAAGCGCAGGTTCTCAGGCGCAAGACGCGTGTAAAGGCTGATGTCCGCACTGGTCTGTTGCCGAGATAAGCCAAGCTGCTCGGTCAGGCGTGGGGGCACCACAGATTTTAGTGGCCAACGCCGCCCGGGGTGAGTCAAAATTTATTGACCAGAGGTGGGGTAGTTACGATGGCCATTAACACGTGGGGAAGACGCCGGCTCATGGTCACAGTAATAGCCCATGATGGAAACACCCCCACGTGCGTGCACTGCTGCCTGAAATAATTTCACTATTCGGAGGCTTTGTAAGCAAGCCCCCGGGCCACACCTTCTCGTCATGCCCGCGCAGGCGGGCATCCAAAAACCTTTGTACTAAGCGGGCACATGGATCCCCGCTTTCGCGGGGAATGACGGGAAAAGACGGGTTTAGGGCATTTTCGAAAAGTCTTCCGCGACGCGACTGGGATTAACCTTACAATTCGCACACTTCTACCTCGTCGTTTTCGAGCTCCCACCAGCCATACAACTCTGTACGCCACGCAAGTTGTGGAGTTGCCAGAGTTCGCATTAATTATTCCGGACAGCAGTGCACGTGCGTTGGGAAAACTATCCATGCTCATGAAGTCGGCGAACAATGGGAGAAACGCCCCCGCGTGCGTGGGGAAGACTACTCTGTTTGGTAGTCGCAGC
>DAHVRW010000097.1 GCA_027322215.1 Marinimicrobium sp. | reverse complement strand
GTTTACTGGAGTAAATGAGCATTTTGAGGCCATTTTTAACGCCGCAGAGGCCACGCAGATAGTTTTTCAACAGCCTGTTAGTCGTAGTGGCGGACTTTACACTCCAACAGTCAAACATTGCGTAACGCATGGGTGCAACGTAGTTCACCGTTGTGGGCGCGAATGTCTTAGTTGTCTTCGAAGTAGCTGTACTCGGCTCGCAGGCCCCAAGCAGCTACACAGCAGCACTGCACCGAGCTTGAGCGCCACGGAGATTGCACAGCGGGTCATTCGCGGATCAACTCTTGGATCTGCTCCTGGTACTTTTCTTCATCGCCGGGTCGGTAGCCGCGGTTGACGTAGCGCACCTGCCCGTCCCGATCCACCATCACCGTGGTGGGCATGGCGCTGACCTGATAGGCGCGGCTGACGTCACTGGTGGGGTCGAAAAGAATGGGAAAGCTGACCTCAATCTCTTCCAGAAATCGCTGCGCGGCGCTGTTGTCCTGTTCCACGTTCACCCCGAACAGGGTAAAACCGGCGCGCTCGTAACGCTGGTAGAGTTCGTCCAGAAACGGCATTTCCTGGCGACAGGGTGCGCACCAGGAGGCCCAGAAGTTGATCATCACCACTTTGCCCCGCTGCTCGGCCAAACGCAGGTTTTCCCCGGTGTTGGTCTTGAGGGTAAAGTCCGGCGCCGGCTCGGCCTGAGCGCCAGTGGCCAGAAACAGAGCGAGAAGCCCCCAGCAAGCAATGTTGCGCATAGTCAACCTCACTTCTTCATTTCACATTTAAAAAAACCGACAGACCCATGCGCGCAGCAGGCGCAGCTCGTTGGGGTTGAACATGCCCCGGTGGTCTACGGCTTGCAAATCGTCATCCAGACACAGTGCCGGGCTGCGGGTTTGTCGGGTGGAGGCGAAGACGATCCGACCATCGGGTAAATAGCGGGGACTGACCTGGTGGCCGGCCTGACGAGCTGGAACCCACTTGAATTTACAAGCTCGCGTCCGGGCCCGACTGATCCGTCAGCGGTTCGCCCCAAGAGGCCGAAGCGACCAAACATTCGATGCCTTCTTCGCGAATGGTGTCCAATGCTTCGTCCAGCGCTTCCTGGTCGGTGTCAAACAGGTCATCCCAAACCGTGGAATTATTCTCCGCGTCCACCACTTCGAGGATCCAGCCATCCTCCTCACCCCGGTATATTTCCACGCTTACGCGGTGACCATTTTGTTCCACCATCCGGCTCAGCGGTGAGAGTTCTACGGGAAAATCGTTGTCTTCGTTCATGTTGGTGTCCCCTGAAAAGCGGGTAGGCCTGAAAGGCGGATAGGGAAGGTAAAACGCGGGTTCTTTGGCCGATTAAATCCCAGAAAGAAACCCGGTTGGAAGTGTAGTCCCGCCGCACCGGAATAACAATCGAAGAGATTAAATCAGCCATTACGGCGGTCGCAGGTAGTGAGCCGCGCCGCGCCGAAAATACATGGCCATCACCTGCTAGAGTCCCCCTAGACCTTCTGTTAGTCTGGCCTTCGGAGGTCTGCCGATGCGATATTTTTCTCTGACGCGCCGATTACTTTTCCTAGGCTGCCTGGCGCTGGGTTTCGCGGCGTTTATGGGCCAGGCCGAGACCGAAGCAAAACCCCACGTGGCCGAACTGCTCGTTCATGGCGCTATAGGGCCGGCGACCACCGATTACCTCACCCGCTCCATGGAACAGGCCCACGAGCAGGGCGCTAAGGCGGTGCTGATTCGCATCGACACGCCAGGCGGGCTGGACGTTTCGACCCGCGATATCATCAAGGCCATTCTGGCATCGCCCATCCCAGTGATTACTTACGTACACCCCTCCGGAGGGCGTGCCGCCAGCGCTGGCACCTACATACTCTACGGCAGCCACGTCGCGGCCATGGCGCCTTCCACCAGTTTGGGGGCAGCGACGCCTGTGCAGATGGGCGGCGCCCCTGCGCCGGACTCCGCCGATGAGCCGACACGAGAGCAGCCCGCGGAGGATAACGGCGACGATGAGCAAACCGAACCCAAAATGACCGGCGATGCCATGGAGCGCAAAATGGTCAATGATTCGGTGGCGTTTATCCGTGGGCTCGCCGAACGCCATGGACGCAACGGGGAGTGGGCCGAGCGGGCGGTACGAGAGGGCATCAGTGCTACCGCAACTGAGGCGTTGGAGCTAAATGTGATCGATGTATTGGCGGCCGATCAGCAAGACCTGCTGCAACAGATCCACGGCATGGAAGTGGCAATGGATTCGGGTCCTCTCACGCTGGAGACAGAAGGTCTGCCGCTGGTGGAATACGCGCCCGACTGGCGCAATGAGTTTCTGGCGCTGATCACCAATCCGCAAATCGCCTCCATACTGTTGTTGATCGGCATCTACGGACTAATTCTCGAAGGCTACAATCCGGGCGCGATGGTGCCGGGAGTAGTAGGTGTTATCTGTCTATTGATCGGGCTCTATGCGCTACAAGTGCTACCGATCAATTACGTCGGTGTGGCACTGATCGTGCTGGGGGCCATCATGATTGTGGCGGAGATGTTTGTGCCAAGTTTCGGAGTCTTGGGTATCGGCGGTGTTATCGCCTTGGTGCTGGGCTCCATCATGTTGGTGGACAGCGACATACCCGGCATGGAGGTGACCTATGAAGTGGTCGGTGCCATCGCCGCCGTAGGCGGCGTTGCCGTGTTGTTTATCGCTACCATGCTCGGACGCAGCCTGCGCATTCCACGAACCGCCAGTAATCAGGCCATGGTGGGCCGTCTTGGGCAGGTGAGCCAGCTCACCGAGGACGGTTTCAAGATCAGTATTGATGGTGAGTTCTGGAATGCTGTCAGCGATGATCCCGTTAAGGAAGGGGATACAGTCGAAGTGGTTGAGCAGGAGGGGCTTTTGCTTATCGCTCGGCGTAAATTGTAATTCCACGGTCGCAATAAGGAACCATTGGAGGATTTATGATTTTTGAATATATGGTGGGCTTGCTGGCAATGTTCGTGCTCTTGCTGGTGGTTTATGCCATCCGCATCTTTCGTGAGTACGAGCGCGGTGTGGTGTTTTTGCTGGGGCGGTTTCAATCAGTAAAAGGGCCCGGCCTGGTGCTTGTGGTGCCGTTTCTGCAAACGGTAGAGAAAGTGGATTTGCGCACAGTGGTAATGGATGTGCCCAGCCAGGACGTTATCAGCCGCGATAACGTTTCGGTGAAAGTGAGTGCGGTTGTGTACTTTCGGGTCATCGATCCACAAAAAGCCATTATTAATGTGGAGCAATATGGTGAAGCGGTGAGCCAGTTAGCACAAACTACTTTGCGTTCGATTCTGGGTAAACATGAATTGGACGATATGCTCGCCGAGCGAGATAAGCTGAATCAGGATATTCAGGAAATACTCGATCGCACCTCAGACGCCTGGGGCATTAAAATCAGTAACGTCGAAATCAAACACGTGGATCTGGATGAAACCATGGTGCGTGCCATCGCCCGTCAGGCCGAAGCGGAACGCTCCCGTCGGGCCAAAGTCATTCATGCCATGGGTGAGTTTGAAGCGTCTAAGCAGTTAACCGAGGCCGCCGATCAGCTCTCGAAAAACCCCGACGCCATGACCCTGCGCTATCTGCAAACGTTGATCGATATCGCTGGCGAGAAAAACTCTACCATTGTGTTTCCACTACCGGTGGACTTGATTACACCCGTGCTCAAACATTTCACCAATGGTAAGCCAACGACCTAAAATCAATGCCCCAGACAGGGTTACCAACGCCGTATTGGGTTATTCGTTTTCCTGCCGAGCGTAGACTTCAGTGGCGGCGGTCGCATCAATGATGACATCCAGTGCGATGGGTTGGCAGCAGACTGAGCAGTCCTCGGTGTAATGCTGCTCGTCCACTGATGTGTCGAGCAAAACCGTTATGACTTCGCTGCAATATGGGCAACTAATTCTTTTTTCTTCACGAATTTGCATAGGCGCCTCCGAGCGCAGCGCACCAGCAATGACAACAACCACATGGGCCGGTGGTGAATGGGCAACCGAGTGTACGGCATTTTTTCCGATCGGAAAAATTTACCGGCTACATGGGCGCCATTAAATTTACTCAGCAAGGAGCGCGGAGGCTGGGAACAGTTTTAGGTGCTGTGGATGATCTCCTGCACACGGGTTTGCAGAACGGGCACCAGCTCCTCTTCGAACCATGGGTTGCGCCTGAGCCATAAGTTATTGCGCGGACTGGGGTGGGGCATGGGCACCACGTGAGGCCAATGGGCGCGCCAATTGCGCACGGTATCGGTCAGGCTTTGTTTGGGCTGTGGCAAATGATAGGCAAGGGCATACTGTCCAATGATTAAGCTCAGCTCCAGGTTGGGCAGGCACGCCAACAATTGCGCCCGCCAAGCTGGCGCGCATTCTGGCCGCGGCGGCGCGTCGCCGGAGCGCGCCTTGCCGGGGTAGCAAAAGCCCATAGGTACAATCGCTATCTGCTCCGGGTCGTAAAACGTCTCACGGCTCACACCCATCCAAGTGCGTAAACGGTCGCCGCTGGGGTCGTTAAACGGCACCCCGGTGGCATGCACCTTGCGCCCAGGCGCCTGGGCGGCCACCAACACCCGCGCCCGTGGGTGCAACTGCAGCACAGGGCGCGGCCCGTCGGGCAGGTGAGGTGCACACAAACTGCAAGCACGTGCATCGTTGAGCAGCTGCTCCCAGTCGGGAATCTTAACAGTCATGGTGAATACTCTATTGGAACTCTTTTAGCGGACGTCTTCATATCGGAAGTCTGTGCGGCATTTCGAGGTGTCGCAGTGCAGATGTTGATCCCCTTATGAGACTCAATTGCCCACAAGGGTTCCCTCGCCGGTGCGTAGCGTCACTGCGTGAGTTCGACCGCCTAGCAGGCTGTTGAAAAACTATCTGCGTGGCCTCTGCGGCGTTAAAAATGGCCTCAAAATGCTCATTTACTCCAGTAAACTGCGCTTTTTCGGCCATTTTTGCCTTGCATAGCCTGCCTCGAAAACGTTTTTCAACAGCCTGCTAGAAGTTAACCGGGCATTTTTATACATTTTGAACACATTTTGAACACATTTGCCATCCGTTAACCGGCTGGGCCGTACTGACACAGGCCGAAAAGCTTGCGCTAGAACACGCCCAAGACCGCCAGACTTTTTCGACCCAGCTCCACCCGCTTGTGGGCATCGGCACTGTTCGGCATATCCATATTGAGTGCAAAACTATACACTTTGCCTTCCTTAACCACCCAGCCAACCCACCAACCAATGGCCGGATCGTGGGCCGTGGTCCAACCTGTTTTGCCATAAAGCGTTCCATTCCCACGCTGCTCAAGCCGCGTTATTTCACGCACCTGTGCTTGCCAATGGGCGGAGTAGGGCAAACCATCCTGCGCCAGCTTGGCTAAAAACGTTACCTGTTCCACGGCGGAAATCGTCAGCGGCCCATCCAGCCAAAATCGATCGACCACGGCCCCGGCGTCACCGTTACCATAGGCCAGTAACGCCAGGTTCTCACTCATCCTCTCCGAAGTAA
Source organism: Marinimicrobium sp. (assembly GCA_027322215.1). Classification (GTDB taxonomy): domain Bacteria; phylum Pseudomonadota; class Gammaproteobacteria; order Pseudomonadales; family Cellvibrionaceae; genus JAVDDU01. The sequence goes on along the minus strand of DAHVRW010000097.1, from coordinate 3,742 downwards.
TTCTTCTAGCAAGACTTTGATAGACCGGGACGTTGGATATCGGCAGTGCATCGCGAAGCGACATATCTTTCTCCCACGAGGAAAACGGCTGCGGCTCGCCACCATAGGGCAGAACCTCGTCCACATTCTTCACGGCGTCTTCCGCAAGACCGATGAGCGTGTGAGGAATTTTGAAAGTGGAGGCAGGTACGAAACGAGCCTCAGCCCGCTGCCGGTCAAAACCGATTAATTTGTTCTCCGTCACATCGTAGAGGACAAAGGTACCGCGCACATCGGCGTCAGCAAAAAGCTGCTCTATCTCGAAACTATGTTGCCAGTCAGTCGCCCACAGACAAGCCGAAGTCATGAGAAGGCCAATACCTATGAGTCGCTTCATAACGCCATCCAATCGCCTTGAACCAGGGCTTATTAATATTGCGTGCAGAACGTCAGCTCCATTTCGAAAACGTAAGCCCGCACACCGAGTGGCGCCGAACTCCTCGGCCGCGCCGTTGTCTAAGTTGTTTAGCCGTTGCCAAGATCGGCGGGCCTTGTAAACACTTTACCGGGCCGAGGCTTTCAACCTATCCTAACTAAACCATTCCAGCCAATAAATTAACGAATCAGAGGTACGATATATGGCGTTATTGGACGACCTAAAATGGCGTTATGCAACAAAAGCATACGATCCCACCAAAAAGGTGAGCAAGGAAAATATCGACAAAATAATCGAGGCCGCACGGCTTGCACCAACATCATCGGGTTTACAGCCATTTCGGATCGTTGTGGTTGAAGACAAAGAATTGAAAGAGAAGATGGTTCCCGGATCCCTTAACCCCGAGTGCATGCGCGAATGCTCCCACGTTCTGGTATTTGCGGCCTGGGATCTCTACACCAACGAGCGCATTGACCAGGTGTACGACCGGATCACCGACGAGCGCGGATTGCCTCGCGGCCGGTTTAGTCGCTACACGGATCAGATTAAAGAAATGTACTCGAAGCAATCCGCCGAGGAACATTTTGTACACACCGCCCACCAGTCGTACATCGGCCTCGGCATAGCGTTGGCCCAAGCCGCCGAACTGCGCATTGATGCCACACCCGCGGAAGGCTTCGATAGTAAGGTAATCGACGAGGTTCTGGGTTTACCGGAGCAGGGCCTGCGCAGTGTTTCTCTTATGTATGTGGGCTATTCGGATAAAGAGCGTGATTGGTTAGCGCCGATGAAAAAGGTCCGGGTACCGAAAGATGAGTTTGTTATTGAAGCGGCGTAAGGTCCGATCAGCATTGGACTGCTAACGCACTAACCGTTCTACAATTTCAACTCGCCCAGCAGGGGAAAAAGCGAATCGCCAGACAAGGATGTCACAACCGCGCACTGGGCTAAGCACCAAATGATCCGCTACCAGGGGTTTAGCCCTTGGTGCGCTCGCACCAATATCGCTAAGCAGCAGCACCCCTTCCCGGCCAAGTCGACAGTGCCTGCTCAGCAACCGCCTCCAACGCCTCACGCTTGAACCCTGCCTTAGCCTGCACAGCCATACCGTGGCTCACCGCCATTACGAAGGCGGCAAGCGCAGCACAATTCACCCCTGCCGGTAAATCCCCTTCGGCTTTTGCACGCTCGAAGCGCTCGCGCAACATCGCCTCTCCGCCAGCGCGCGCTTCGATCAGTGCGCCTCGAACGGGCTCCGCGTCGTCCGAGCCGGCCAACACACCGTGAATACCCAGACAGCCAGTATGTTCTGGGTAACGGGTGTGCAGGTGGGCCGAGCTAAACAAAATGTGCGCCGCCACCTCGCGGGAAGTGGGCTTTTGCAGCGCGGCCGGGAAGAAGGCCAAGTGGCGCTCGTAATAGCGCGCCAGCGCCTTGCGAAACAACGCCTCTTTGTTGCCAAACGCTGAGTAAAGTGCCGGCCGCTCGACGCCTGCAGCTTTGGTCAGATCAGTATAGGAAGCGCCTTCATACCCTTTACGCCAAAACACGCACAGAACAGCGTCCAACGCTTCATCCACGTCGAACTCGCGACGACGAGCCATTAACCAACCCTCGATAATTTCATAACGATCGATATTAAATCACTTGACAGCGGTTTACCATTACCGTAACGTCCGTTACGTAATGATCGTTATGGTATTCAAGTATCGATTTGTTCAACCCACTAAGAGAGGCTCATGCACAAGACGTAAGCGTCGCAGCCAGTGGCACAGGGCCTTTGACACCCATCCACTCGCGATAGCAGTCGCTGCACCTTCTCATCCATCCCAACTCTTAGTCATACATCGTCTTACACATCAAATTTCACGGCTTTTGCAACGCAAGGAACACGACCATGACCAAAACCTTCAGCGCCACCTCAACCGCCGACGACGTACTTACCGGCGTAAATCTCACAGGCAAACGCTATCTCATTACCGGCATCTCATCGGGCATCGGTTTGGAAACAGCCCGCGCGCTTGTCGCTCACGGGGCCACTGTGCTGGGCGCGGTGCGAGACTTAACCAAGGCGGAAAAAGCCATCGCGTCCATACGTGCGACCATTGCAACAGGCGGTGGCCAACTGGGGCTGATCGAGCTTGACCTGGCTTCGCTGCAAAGCGTACAGAGCTGCACGACCAAACTTCTGGCCGACGATCAACGTTTCGACGCTATCATTGCAAACGCCGGCATTATGGCGACACCCTACAGCCGGACCGTCGACGGCTTGGAAAATCAGTTCGCGACCAACTATCTGGGTCACTTTGCGTTAATCCAAGGGATCGAGTCCCTGATTGCCGACAACGGTCGCGTGGTTATTCTGTCTTCTCAAGCCCACCGGGTGGCTGATATCGACCTGAACGATCTTAACTTTGAGCAGCAAGACTACGACCCATTTGTGGCCTATGGTCGCTCAAAAACCGCTGCGGCATTGTTGGCACTGGAGCTCGATCAGCGGCTTCGTGCACGGGGTATTCGTGCGGCATCTGTGATGCCAGGGAACAGCTTCACGGATCTCGCCCGTCATTTTTCACAGGAAGACTTGCAAGGTTTGTTCGAGACTGTGGCCAAGGCGCGCGCGGACGCAGGCTTGCCGCCGGGTGAGTTAAAAGAAATACCCCAAGCAGCGGCCACATCAGTGTGGGCGGCGACGGTGGCGGATAAGAATCAAATCGGCGGACGCTACCTGGAAGATTGCGCCGTTGCGCCAATAGACAACACCCCCAACCCATTTGCCGATGGTGTAAGGTCTTACGCGCTTGACGCGCAAAGAGCCAAGCAGCTTTGGGAAAAGAGTGAAGCGCTGGTGCACGCTGCATTGCGAGAAACGGCAGCCGTTAGCGCGGTATAACATCGCCTACTGATCGTCCGAAAAAGACCAAGGCCGACAAGAGAGAGTTCCTGCCGGCCTTAGCTCTTGCACAAACGTTCGTTACCTGTTTAAGGCACGCCGACCTTGGAAAAGACGTTGATGATCACAACCCCCGCAACGATCAGCGCCATACCAAGAATGCTCGCCACGTCCAGTTTCTGGCCAAAAACCAACCAGCCTGCCAAAGCAATCAATACGATTCCTACGCCTGCCCAAATGGCATAGGCGATTCCCACTGGAATTGCTTTTAAGGTCAGGGCAAGAAAATAGAAGGCGATAGCGTAACCTAACACGACGAGCAGGCTCGGCAAGAATTTCGTAAAACCCGCGCTGGCCTTCAGGCTCGACGTCGCCACCACTTCAGCCGCAATTGCGACACCAAGAAACAACCAATTTTTCATTTAAGATCCCGT
>DAHVRW010000096.1 GCA_027322215.1 Marinimicrobium sp. | reverse complement strand
ATGGCAACATTGTTGCTTTGTGCAAACTCCGCCAGAGCGGGGAAATCCATACCGTCGATGTCGACGTTTTTCAGTTTGGGTTCAAGCGCGGTGCCCGCATTGCCAGGGGCTACAAATACCGTTTGCACTTGCTCGCTCTGAGCGGCTTTCCAAGCCAGCGCGTGCTCGCGTCCCCCGCCACCAATTATCAATATGTTCATTATAGATACCTGTCTTAACACAAGCTGTTCATGGGTAATGCTGAAAATTGGGCGCCGTAAGGCGCCCCGAATGTGCCGTGTGATGGCAAGCGCCTTTTTCGGTAGTCATCACTGGATCCCCGCCTTCGCGGGGATGACGGCGAAGCTAACATGTGGCGTTCGTCACCCGCTCCTTTCGTCATTCCCGCGAAGGCGGGAATCCATAGCTTTTGCTGCGGCTACGCACTCAGTGCCTAAAGTGGCGCATGCCGGTGAAGACCATGGCGATGTTGTGTTCGTCGGCGGCGGCAATGACCTCTTCGTCGCGCATGGAGCCGCCGGGCTGAATCACCGCGGCGATACCCGCTTTACCGGCATTGTCTAACCCATCGCGGAACGGGAAGAACGCATCTGAGGCCATCACAGAGCCGGTTACTTCCAGGCCAGCGTGTTCGGCTTTGATACCGGCGATGCGCGCGGAGTTAACCCGGCTCATCTGACCGGCGCCGATGCCGACGGTCTGATTGTTCTTGGCGTAGACAATAGCGTTCGATTTAACAAATTTGGCCACTTTCCAGGCGAACAGCAGGTCGCGAATCTCCTGCTCCGTGGGCACGCGCTTGGTGACCACCTTCAGATCGTTAGCGCTGATCATGCCGTTATCGCGATCCTGTACCAGCAAACCGCCGTTGACGCGCTTGTAATCGAAACCGGGCGCGCGCTCGGTGGACCATTCACCGCAGGCCAGCAGGCGCACGTTCTTTTTCGCGCTCACCACGTTAATAGCGTCGTCGCTGATGCTGGGGGCGATAATGACTTCTACGAACTGCTTATCGACAATCGCTTTGGCGGTCGCGCCATCTAACTCGCGGTTAAAGGCAATGATGCCGCCAAAGGCGGATTCGGGGTCGGTGGCAAACGCCAGTTGGTAGGCGGAGAGCAAGTCGTCGGCTACGGCTACACCGCAGGGGTTGGCATGTTTGACGATTACACAGGCAGGCTGCTCAAAACTCTTTACGCACTCGAGTGCGGCATCGGTATCGGCCACATTGTTGTACGACAGTTCTTTGCCCTGCAATTGCTTGGCCGTGGCGATGCTGGCTTCCTGGGGATTGGCTTCGGTATAGAAGGCCGCTTTTTGGTGCGGGTTTTCGCCGTAGCGCATGTCCTGGGCTTTTTGGAATTGCGCGTTGAAGGTGCGCGGGAAATCGTCGGTGCCGCCGGGGACCATACGGCCAAAGTAGTTGGCGATGGCGCTGTCATAGGCAGCGGTGTGCTCGTAGGCTTTGATAGCCAGATCAAAGCGGGTTTGGTAGCGGGTGTGGCCGTCGTTCTCGTCCATTTCAGCGAGAATGCGCGGGTAGTCGGCGGCATCGACCACAATGTTCACAAACACGTGGTTTTTTGCCGCGGCGCGAACCATGGTGGGGCCGCCGATATCAATGTTTTCCACCGCGTCTTCAAGGGTGCAGTCCGGTGCGGCCACGGTTTTCTCAAAAGGGTAGAGATTGACTACCACCATGTCGATGGTATCGATGCCATGCTCGTCCATAACGGTATCGTCCTGCCCGCGTCGGGCCAGAATGCCGCCGTGGACTTTCGGGTGCAGGGTTTTGACCCGCCCTTCCATCATCTCGGGAAAACCCGTGTACTCGGACACCTCCACGGCGGGAACGCCGTTGTCGGTCAGCAGCTTGAAGGTGCCGCCAGTGGAGAGAATCTCTACGCCGCGCTGGTGCAGCGCCTGGCTGAATTCAACAATACCGGATTTGTCGGACACGCTAATCAGGGCGCGTTTAACAGGGGCGAGACGAAGGGTGCTGGACATGGTTGATGGTATTTTCCCGTGGTTGGTTAACAGGTTTAAGAAAGTTAAACAAACTGAAAAGCAAAAGGGGTGACGTATCACCCCTTTTTATAAAAGCTGGGTCCGCGCTTACAGCAAACCATACTGCTTCAGTTTTTTGCGCAAGGTGCCGCGGTTCAGACCGAGTACCTGAGCGGCTTTGGTTTGGTTATGGCGGGTGTATTTCAATACGATTTCCAGCAGCGGAGCTTCCACTTCGGTCATAACCATATCGTAGACGTCGCTTACGGGCTGGCCATCGAGGTTTTGAAAATAGTTTTCCATCGCTTGCTCCACACAGCCGCGCAGCGACTGGGGAGAGGATGCAGAAGAAATGCCATCCGTTGCTGGGGCCTCCGCGGGGATCATGGTTTGTGCTGTGTTCATGCCACTTTATCCTCTGTTTCTTGCAGCTGTTCGAAAAACTTCGAAACGCTGTGGTATTGCTCTTGTGCGTTATCTATACGATTCAATTGCCGGCGGAACGACTCACTCGCAGGAACGGTTTGCAAATACCAACCCAAATGTTTGCGAGCAATACGAGGCCCCATAACCTCGCCGTAAAATGCGTATAGTTCGCGCAAGTGTTGCTGTAGAACCAAGGCAACCTCCGCTAAAGACGGACTCGGAAGGCATTTGCCATGGCGTAAGTAGTGATCGATTTCCCGAAAGATCCAGGGTCGCCCCTGAGCGGCGCGGCCGATCATTACCGCCTGTGCGCCAGTTTTTGTCAGCACCTGCTCGGCTTTACGCGCCGAATCGATATCGCCATTGGCGAATACCGGTAGGCGTACGGCGTCTACCACCTCGGCGATCGTGTCGTACTCTGCCTGGCCGCGAAAGCGACAGGCGCGGGTCCGGCCGTGTACCGCCAGGGCGGCAATGCCGAGATCCTCGGCCAGTCGCGCTATGCGGACCGCGTTGCGCTGCTCGGGCGACCAACCGGTGCGTATTTTCAGGGTGACCGGCACGTCAACGGCCGCTACCACGGCGGCGAGAATTTCGGCCACTCGTGTTTCGTCTTGCAGCAGGGCTGAGCCCGCCGCTTTGTTGCAGACTTTCTTGACCGGGCAGCCCATGTTGATGTCGATAATCTGGGCGCCGTTGTCGGCATTGAGCCGGGCGGCCTGTGCCATCTGAGCTGGCTCGGCACCGGCAATTTGCACCGCAATTGGTTCAGCCTCCCCAGTGTGGTCCAGGCGCAATCGGCTCTTGCGGCTGTGCCACAGGCTGATATCCGAAGTCACCATTTCCGAGACGACCAGGCCCGCTCCCATGCGTCGGCACAGCTGCCGGAAGGGGCGATCGGTGATGCCGGCCATGGGCGCGAGAATCACCGGGCTACCGATGCGGTATGGGCCTATCTGAAACACGGCTGTTATACCTTTTATCTATCGCCAGCGCTCGTAAATCGCGCTAGGCGGGTCAATCCCTTGGGTGATTTCGAAAGGCTGGCTATGATACTCGTTTGGCGCACAATTGGGAATCGACACGCTGGTGTTTTTTTAACCAGTAGGGCTGCCGGAGAAGCGGATTACCTAAAGATGCACCTCGGTTTTAGGGGCAGAATCGCGTTTTCTGAGCCAGCTTCGGCGACTACTGCGCTATGTACGCGCGGTAACTCACGGCGTTTGGTCCTGGGTCCACCAGCTCAAGCGTGACGTGCACGTGCTGGTTTCGCGGAATGAGGGTTCGGCCCGCCAGTTCGCCGGAGAGGTATTCGCTGGGCTGGAAGCGTCGCTGCGCCAGAATGTCCCCTTCCAAATCGCTGAACTCCAGAATCAGATCCGGAAAAGGCTGCTCGAAGGGCGCGGTGTTCAGCAGTATCGCATCCACAGACAGGGCATCATCCACAGTGGGATGGCTGCGCACCACTAAATTGACGGCGCGAATTTGGCTTGGGTCTCTCAGCACCGGCAGTTCACAGCCCAGTAACGGACAAATAGCCCCGTAAAAACTCCGGTAGGGCTCCAGGCGGCTGAGGCGTTCAAACTGTAGCCAGGCTATTTGGGCAGTCAGCGCCAATAACCCCAGAAGCGCCAGGCCGGCCCACATGAGTTTGCGCTTTCGGTCGCCAGTCGGGGTCCACTCCATTTCCACGGGCTCGGGGTCTATGCCCATGAGCAGGGCCGTGCGCTCGCTATCATAGGCGTGCATCCGATCTCCGGCGTAGCCTTCGTCATCCTCCTCACTGGAGGCTGCCAAGTGAAAATGAATACCGCTGTCGGCGGGGGAGTCGGTGACCTCGGGCTCGGGCGTGGCGACAGGTTCACTGGGCGTTTGTATGGCTTGTTCCGAGCTGGTGGCCGGTGTTTTCTCGTCGACGGGCGCCACGTGCAGCTCATCGTCGTCTTGGTCTTCTTCGGCCAGAAGGTTCATGGCCCAAGATTCGTCGGCCGAGTCGATGGGTTCTTCTTCCGGAATCTTGAACTCGCGCTCAAACAATGAGCTGGTGCTGTGTCTGGGGGTGCCAGCCAATGCATCGTCGTCATCGGCGCCCAGCGGATTGTCCAGATCGTCACTGATCAAAAAGTCATCGTCATCCAGGGCGTCGGATTCGGCGTCGATCTGGGCTTGGTCGAAGGACAGTCCCTGATTGTTGAGCGTGCTGTGGGGTGTATCCTCAGTGTCGTCCGGGCTTGTGCCAGCGCGCTTTTGAACGCCGCTGCTGGTGGGTGCTTTTGCCGCTGGGGCCGGTTTCGCTGAAGGTTTGGTGGCGGGTTTGCGTACCAGAGCGGATGGCGCCTCCGGGGCGCTAGAGCCTACCAAGTGCTCTTGAGCCCGAAAGATGTGCAGGCAGGCGCCACAACGCACGGCCCCGCGCGCGGTTTGTAACTGAGCGGCGGTGATGCGAAACGAAGTGCCACATTGGGGGCAGCGGGTGACCATTTTCGTCATAGCGAACGGTGGATCCTGTCTGGGCGCGCGGTAGGTCTCACGGATTAACGTTTCGTGCCGGTGATCCGTACCCATTCCTGTATTTGCGCCTCGGGTTCGAAATCAAACCACGGGGCATAAGCGGCCATCACTTGTTGTGCTTGATCGGCAAGAATACCCGAAAGGCAAATCTTTCCGCCAGTCTTGGTAAACGCGCTTAACTGGGGGGCCAGCTCCACCAGAGGTCCCGCCAGAATGTTGGCAAGAGTGATGTCCACCTCAAGGGCGGGACATTGCTCTGGCTGGTATACGGGCATGACGGACTCGGGCAAGCCGTTACGCCGGGCGTTTTCTTGGGTGGCGAGCAGTGCCTGGGGGTCAATATCCACACCCGTTACATGGCGTGCGCCCAGCAGTAACGCCGCAATCCCCAGGATGCCCGAGCCGCAGCCGTAATCCACCAGTTGCTGGCCTTCCACGGCTTGTTTGTCCAGCCAGTGTAGGCACAGAAAAGTGGTGGGATGGGTGCCGGTGCCGAAGGCCAAGCCGGGGTCCAGCATCACATTAACCTGCTCCGGTTCGGGCGGGGTTTGCCAGCTGGGGCAAATCCACAGGCGCTCGCCACATTGAATGGGATGGTAGTTGCGCATCCATTCGCGTTCCCAGTCTTTGTCTTCCAGCGCTTCCCAGCGGTGGTCTGGCATCCAGTCGTCCAGGTGCATGCCCAGTTCGGCACTCACTGCCGCGGTATCGATGTTTGCGTCGAACAGGCCGGTGACGCGCACGCGGTCCCATAGGGGAGTTTCGCCTAACGCGGGCTCGAGAATGGGTTGATCGGCATCGTCTTCCAGGGTGACGGAAACGGCACCCACCGACAGTAACGCATCTTCCAGCGTGCCGGCCTGTTGGCGAGTAGTGGTTAGCTTGAGTTGGAGCCAGGGCATGGAGCTTCAGCCTGTGCTGGGGGGATGCGGATGAGGGGTGCCCTCATCCGCTCAGGGGTCAAATGGAGAGTTTCTTCTCCAGGTAGTGAATGTTGACCCCACCTTTCATAAATTCGGCATCGCGAACTAGTCCCTGATGCAGGGCAATGTTGGTGCGAATACCGTCGATCACGGTTTCATCCAGCGCGTGACGCATGCGTGTGAGCGCTTCCTCGCGAGTCTCTCCGTGGGTAATGATCTTGGCAATCATGGAGTCGTAGTTGGGCGGCACGGTATAGCCGCTGTACAGGTGCGAATCCACGCGTACGCCAAGCCCACCGGGGGGATGGAAGTTGTTAATGGTGCCGGGGCAGGGCATGAAGGTTTTCGGGTCTTCAGCGTTGATACGGCACTCGAAAGAGTGGCCCCGGAACACGATATCTTCCTGTTTGTAGCTAAGCTTCTTCCCGGCGCATACGCGAATTTGTTCGCGAATCAGGTCGATGCCGGTAATCATTTCTGTTACCGGGTGTTCTACCTGGATGCGGGTGTTCATCTCGATAAAGTAGAAGCGTCCGTCTTCGTACAAAAACTCAAACGTGCCCGCACCACGGTAACCGATTTTGATACAGGCGTTGACGCACGCCTGGGCAGTGGCTTCCCGTACATCGTCGGGAATGCCCGGCGCAGGGGCTTCTTCAATAACTTTTTGATGGCGGCGCTGGAGCGAGCAGTCCCGGTCGCCCAGATGAATGGCGTTGCCCTGACCATCGGAGAGCACTTGAATTTCCACGTGGCGCGGGTTCTGCAAAAACTTTTCCATGTACACCGTATCGTCCCCGAACGCGGCTTTGGCTTCCGCTTGGGTGGTGTGGATGGAGTTCAGCAAAGAGGCTTCAGTATGCACTACACGCATACCGCGTCCGCCCCCGCCAGAGGCCGCTTTGATAATTACCGGGTAACCTACGCGACGGCCGATTTCCAGGCATTTCTCCCGGTCATGCACCGGCAGGGGGCCATCAGAACCGGGTACGGTAGGCACTCCTGCCTCTTTCATGGTGGCGATGGCGGAGACTTTGTCGCCCATTAGGCGAATCACTGAGGCATCGGGCCCGATGAACACAAAACCACTTTTTTGCACCTGTTCGGCAAAATCGGCGTTTTCCGCCAAAAAGCCATAACCGGGGTGCACCGCTACCGCGTCGGTTACTTCCATGGCGCTGATAATGGCAGGGATATTCAAATAGCTCTGCGTGGAGGGGTTCGGTCCGATACACACAGATTCGTCCGCCAGGCGCACGTGTTTCAGATCCCGGTCAACCTGGGAGTGAACCGCCACCGTTTTGATGCCCATCTCTTTACAGGCACGCAAAATGCGCAGGGCAATTTCGCCGCGGTTGGCGATCAGTATTTTGTCAAACATAACCAACTCCAATTAAACGATGGTTACCAGGGGTTGGTCGAATTCCACAGGTTCACCGTCCTCTACGAGAATGGCTTCAATCACGCCGGATTTGTCCGCTTCAATTTGGTTCATCATCTTCATGGCTTCGATAATGCAGATAGCGTCGCCCACTTTGACGTGTTGGCCCACTTCAACAAACGGAGGAGAGCCGGGGCTGGGAGAGCGGTAAAAGGTGCCCACCATGGGTGAGCTGACCACGTGGCCGCTGGGGCCTGGGTTAACCGGCGCTTCTTGGGCGGCGGGAGCAGGTGCGGCCTCGGGAGCGGCGGCTGCGGGCGCAGCAGGGCTCGGGGAGGAGGTAACATATTGAATGTTTTGGTTGTTGCGACTGATTCGAACAGACTCTTCGCCTTCTTTGATTTCCAGCTCGCCGATGTCAGATGCTTCCAGCAGCTCAATCAATTTTTTAATTTTGCGAATATCCATTGGGTCCTCTCTAATAGGGTGGTGATCAGTTTGAAGATGTTCCGTCGCTCAGGTACGTCAACGCGGCCCGCAACGCTAACCGGTAGCTGTTGGCCCCGAAACCGCAAATAACCCCGCGGGCGATATCGGAAAAATAAGAATGCTGACGGAATGCCTCCCGGGCGTGCACATTGGATAGGTGCACCTCAATAAACGGAATGTTGACCGCCAATAAAGCGTCGCGCAACGCCACGCTGGTATGCGTAAAGGCCGCAGGGTTGAACAAAATAAAATCGACACCTTCGCGTCCCGCATCGTGGATGCGCTCCACCAGCTCATACTCAGCATTACTTTGCAGGCAGAGCAAGTGATGTCCCTCTGACTGACAATCGTCGGCCAATTGCTGGTTGATGCTTTCCAGTGTTTGGGCGCCGTAAATGCCGGGCTCACGTTGGCCGAGCAGGTTCAGATTAGGGCCGTGTAATACCAGAATTGTTGCCATGAGCCATCCAGTTTAGTCTGGGAAAAGACATGGGACGCGAGTTTGCCGCAAAAGTATAGCAGTGTCCAACAGTCTGATGAAAATATTGTCTATTGCTATCCAATGTCAGCAAGTTAGCAGAAGTTCGAGCTGTTTTAGCACTAATTCGCTTGGGGGCTGATTCGGTCGGACAGTGTTTTCGATCCGTTACGCGACGTTAAAGACGTGTTTGACGCAAGATAGCAGAAATTGGCCGAGCATCGGGCGAAATGCGTCAAACTTCCGTTAAGTGGTCGGTTTTTAGCGGGAATGTTCCGAGCTGATCACATTTAGCAGCGTGTCCCGGCGTAAAATCTGCGGCAACACCTGAGCCGGACCTGTCTCGCCGGCCGGAAACCATAAATACAGCGGCACGCCGCTGCGGCCGTATTCTTCCAGCAAAGCGCTGATTTTGGGGCTCTGATTGGTCCAGTCGCCTTTTAGTGTTGCCACTTGATATTCGTCGAACGCCGCTTCCACGACGGCGGTGTGAAGCGTCATGCGCTCATTGGCGAGACAAGTGAGACACCAGTCGGCGGTCAAATTAACGAATACGGGGCGGCCTTCGGCGCGCAGCTCGGACAGGCGCTCGGGCGAGTAGGGCTGCCAGCGCTCGGTTTCGGGTTCCTGAGTGATCAGCTGCCAGGGAATCAGCACGGCCAGAATCCAGGCTGCGACAGCCACGGTTCGTCGTGCCCCTTTGCGCCAGCCGCCGCGGTCGGAGCGCTTGAGTAGCCAAGCGGCGAACACGATCGCCAGGGCGCCCACGCAGACCGCGATCACCACGTCAATGCCCGCCTGACGACCCAGGACCCACAACAACCATAGGGCAGTCAGATATAAGGGGAAGGCCAGAAACTGTTTCAGAGTGTCCATCCACGGGCCGGGCTGGGGCAGGTAGCGCACCAGAGCGGGGCTATAACACAGCAATAATAGAGGCAGTGCCATGCCCAGACCGAGCGCGACAAAGACACTCATACTTATGGTGGCCGGTTGCGTTAGCGCGAAACCCAGGGCAGCGCCCATAAAAGGGGCGGTGCAGGGGCTGGCGACCACCGCCGCCAGTACGCCGG
>DAHVRW010000095.1 GCA_027322215.1 Marinimicrobium sp. | reverse complement strand
CTGCCAAACGCATGCTGGGGCGAACACCGGGCAATATCACCGCCATACGTCCGCTGAAAGACGGCGTGATTGCGGACTTTCAGGTGACCGAAAAAATGCTGCAGCATTTTATTAAAAAGGTCCACGAGAGCAGCTGGTTTCAACCCAGCCCCCGGGTGCTGATCAGCGTCCCCTGTCTGTCCACTGAGGTGGAAAAACGCGCTATCCGCGAATCCGCCATGGGCGCCGGGGCACGGGAGGTGCGTCTGATTGAAGAGCCGATGGCGGCGGCCATTGGCGCGGGCCTGAAAGTGTCCGAAGCCAGTGGTTCCATGGTGGTGGATATCGGTGGCGGAACCACTGAAATCGCCGTGATTTCGCTCAATGGCGTGGTGTATTCAGATTCCGTACGCGTTGGCGGCGACCGTTTTGATGAGGCGATCGTCAATTATGTGCGCCGGCACTACGGCAGCATTATTGGTGACGCCACAGCCGAACGTATTAAACAGGAAGTCGGTTGCGCTTATGCGGGCAGCGAAGTACGGGAGATCGACGTGCGCGGTCGCAATTTGGCCGAAGGTGTGCCCCGCAGCTTTACCCTCAATAGCGATGAAATCCTCGAAGCCTTGCAAGAGCCCTTGGCGGGAATCGTCCAGTCAGTGAAAAGCGCGCTGGAGCAGTCGCCACCGGAACTGGCGTCCGATATCGCCGAAAGTGGCGTCGTTCTCACCGGCGGTGGGGCGTTGTTACGCGACATCGATCGGCTCCTGTCCAATGAAACGGGTCTGCCCTTTATTGTGGCGGAAGATCCGCTTACCTGTGTCGCACGCGGCGGTGGCATGGCTATGGAGATGATGGACAAACGCAACATTGACATGCTGTCCTCCTGAGCCCGGTGCAGTAACACGAAACGGGGGAGCATGCTATTAAGACGCTGTTTACCAAAGGCCCCGCCGTTGCCTCACGCGCCGCAATTTTTAGCTTGGCGGCGGCCGCTCTCATTGTTATCAGCCTGTACACCGACTGGCTGGCGCCAGTGCGTGCCCATTTGGGTGCGGTCGCCACGCCATTTTACTGGATCACGAATGTGCCCCAGCGCCTGGATGACTGGAGCCAGGAGACGTTCAAATCCCGCGCCACGTTACAGGCCGAAAATGAGGCACTGCGCACCGAGCTGTTGATTCACCAGCGTCGCTTGCAACAGATGGCCGCGCTGGCCGCCGAAAACGTGCGGCTGCGCCGGTTGCTCAATTCCAGCGACATGCTGCAAGACAAAGTGCTGATCGCCGAGCTGATTGGCTTATCCCCTGATCCTTTAACTCACACGGTGATAATCGACCGAGGCCGCCGCGATGGCGTTTATCGGGGGCAGGCGGTTTTGGATGCGTTTGGGCTGATGGGGCAGGTGGTTGAAGTCCATGCCCACAGCAGCCGTGTACTTCTGATCACGGATAGCAGCCATGCTCTGCCGGTCCAGGTGAATCGCAATGGGGTACGCGCCATCGCCGAGGGAACGGGCAACCTCAACCAGCTGCGTTTACGCCACGTATCCAATACCACGGACATCCGCGCGGGCGATGTGTTGGTGAGCTCCGGGCTGGGCGGGCGTTATCCGGTGGGCTACCCGGTGGCGCTGGTCGAAGAGGTGATACGGGATCCTGGCCAATCGTTTGCCACGGTGTTGGTCACGCCCAAAGCGCGCCTGGATCGCAGCCGCCACGTGTTGTTGGTATTTGGCGCCGAAGACGAGGAGTCCTGAGGTGTTTGGCGGGGCCTATCGGTGGGTGATGGCGTGTGCGGTTCTGGTGGCCCTGCTGCTGGCGGTTTACCCCCTACCGCTTGAGTGGCGCTGGGCGAGGCCTTCCGTGCTGCTATTGCTGGTGATTTATTGGAGTGTGACGCTGCCCGGGCGCACGAGCCTGACGCTGGTGTGGTGCTTGGGTTTACTCGAGGATTTGATCACCGGCGCGCCCCTGGGCCAACACGCCCTGGGGATGGTTATCGTGACTTTTATTTGTTTGCAAACGTATCAGCGGGTCCGCAATTACGGCGTGTGGCAGCAGACCGGTTGGATTTTCGTCTTGGTGGGAATTAGTCAACTCACGGCGAACTGGGTGTACACTATGTCTGGCACTAAGGCGCCCGGGCTGTATTTCTTGCTCCCCGCCGTGACCAGCGCTTTGTTATGGCCACTGTGTTACCGGCTGTTGGAGGGCCTGCGTCACCGCTTTGCGGTAAGCTAGGCGATCGCTGTGCAAGCGCCTGCCAGAGTCTTGGGATATTGGCGGTCGATGCCCTCATTGAACCTATAGATATTCTGAGCCATGTCCGATTTATATCTCGCTTCCCAGTCCCCCCGGCGCCGCGAATTGCTTCAGCAAATCGGCGTACGTTTCACGGCCCTGGCGGTATCGGTGCCGGAGCGCCCTGATTCCCACGAAAGTGCCGCCGATTATGTTCAGCGCCTGGCTTTGGAAAAGGCCCGCGCTGGCTACCAGCACGTCCAGAGCGAACAGTTACCCGAGCGCCCCGTGCTCGGGGCCGACACCGTAGGCGTGTTAGAAGGAAAAATTCTGGAAAAGCCTCTGGATTCTGAACACGGGATCGCGATGTTGCGCCGTCTCTCGGGCCGGGTCCACCAGGTTCTGTCGGCCGTCGCCATATGCGATGGGGTAAGCGAGCAAGTCCGGCTGTCGATTACCGACGTGCATTTCCGGCCTTTGGACGAGACCGAAATCCGCGCTTACTGGCACAGCGGGGAGCCGGCCGATAAAGCGGGCGGTTATGCCATCCAGGGGCTGGGTGCGGTATTTGTTCAGTCACTGCAGGGCAGCTACTCCGGCGTGGTGGGGCTGCCCCTTGAAGAAACCGTGGAGTTATTGCGGGATTTTCAAGTCCCCTGGTGGCAGACGGGAGCCGGGAGTGAGTGAAGAAATCCTGGTCAACGTCTCGCCAGTCGAGACCCGTGTGGCGGTGGTGGATAATGGCATAGTCCAGGAACTGCACATCGAGCGTAACCACAATAAAGGCTACGTGGGTAACATCTACAAGGGCAAGGTGGTGCGTGTGCTGCCGGGTATGCAGGCGGCGTTTGTGGATATCGGTTTGGCTCGCACAGCATTTATCCACGCAACGGACATTGCCGAGCCCTCCCTGGAGAATGAGAACGGGCGGGCCGAAGTACCGGATATACGGACATTGCTGCGGGAAGGGCAAACGTTTCTGGTGCAGGTGAGCAAAGACCCAATCGGTAGCAAAGGCGCTCGCTTGACCGCGAATCTGACCCTTTCTTCCCGGTATTTGGTGTATCTCCCCCACAGCACTCACATCGGTGTGTCGATCCGCATCGAGGATGAGAGCGAGCGTGAACGCTTGCGCGCTTTGGTTGCGGCCGAGGCGGCGGAACAGAATATCCGCGGGGGGTTTATCCTGCGCACCGTGGCCGAAGGCGCTGAGGCGGAGGCGCTGGCTGCGGATATCACGTTCTTGCACAAGCTGTGGGCGGACTTCAAAGTGGCTTGCCAAGGCGCCAAAGTACCCTCTGTGATTCATACCGACTTATCCCTGCCGATGCGCACATTGCGTGATCTGGCCCGCGGGTCGCTGGAAAGAATACGCGTAGACAGTGAGCAAAGTTGGCAGCAGATGCGCCGATTCGCCGAGAGCTATTATCCGCAGCTGACCGATTTGATCCAACTCTATCAAGGTGAGCGCCCGCTGCTGGATCTGTACGGCGTGGAAGATGAAATCAACCGGGCTCTAGATACCAGAGTGCCTTTGAAGTCCAACGGTTATTTGGTCATCGAGCAAACCGAAGCCATGACAACCGTGGATGTGAATACCGGGGCGTTTGTAGGGCGGCGCAACTTAGAAGAGACGATCTTTAAAACGAACATGGAAGCCGCAACCGCCATTGCGCGTCAGCTGCGTTTGCGCAACCTGGGCGGGATCATTATTCTGGATTTTATCGACATGGAGGACCCCGAGCACGAGCGGCAAGTGCTACGGACTTTGGAAAAAGCGCTGGAGAAAGACCACGCCAAAACCAGCATCACTGGGGTGTCGGAGTTGGGCCTGGTAGAGATGACCCGCAAGCGCACCCGGGAATCCCTGGGGCAAATGCTCTGTGAACCCTGCTCTCTATGTCAGGGTCGGGGTCAGCTTAAATCCGCCCAGACCGTGTGCTATGAAATTTTTCGAGAGATTCTGCGCGAGGCGCGGGCTTATGAAAGCGCTCGTTTTCTGGTGCTGGCCTCGCAAGTGGTGGTCGACCGGCTTTTGGATGAAGATGCCGCTTACGTGGCAGACCTGGAAGCGTTTATCGGACGCACGGTCGAGTTCCAGGTCGAGAGCTTGTTTACTCAGGAGCAGTACGACATTGTCTTGGTGTAGTCTGTTCAACCCGCTGGGCACAGGTGTATTCGCCCCATGGTAAAGATTCTTCGTTACCTGGTGAGAAAGTTTTACCTCCTGTGCGCGGTGGTGCTCATTGGAGCCGCCGTGCTGGTGCAAGGCGGCCGTAGCCTGGCGCCCTTGATCCAGCACTACCCGGACCAAGTGGCCCATTACCTGGGCCAGCAACTGGATCTGGACGTTACGCTGGGCGCTATTAATGCGCACTGGGAAGGTTTAAAACCCCGTTTGTCGCTGCACGACCTGCGTGTTTATGACCGCGATGGTAACCCTTTACTGAAGGCCGAGCGGACGAGTCTGGAGCTGAGCTTGGTGGCCAGCCTCTTGCGTCGTCAATTGGTGTGGGGCGAAATTGGCGTGCACTCGGCGCACCTGTCGCTCACCCAGAATGAGACCGGTGCCTGGAGCGTCCTGGATCGGGAGGCCCAGCCGGAAGGCACAGCACTGGGCGGCGTTTGGAGTTTGGTGCAGCGCGGCACACGGGTTGAATTTCAGGATACCCGTCTGCATCTGGACTTGGCCAAAAGTGAAAATCTGGAAGTTGTGGCACCGCGTCTGCTGCTGGAAAGCAGCGGTGATTTCCACCGCCTGTCGTTGCACGTGAACATCGCCGAGCACAGCGATGCGCTGCGTTTGGTGGTGGAGGGACACGGTGATCCGTCGGACGCGCGACGTTTTCGCGCTAAGGGCCACCTGGAGTTGCGTAATGTTCCCCTGCTGGAATCCATGGCCGCTCTGGAAGAGACTCTGTGGGGCGAGAACGAGCGAAGCGAATGGTTTCGGCACGGGCGGGCCAATGCGCGCCTGTGGTTTGACAAATTGGCGGATGAGGACGGCTATCGCCTGCGGGGGCACTTAGCCCTGGACGATTTGACCCTTCCCATTCAGGGCACCGAGCTGCGTTCGTTGACCACCGATGTTACCGGGCAGTGGACACGGGAAGATCAGTGGCAGCTCGCTCTACAGGAACTCAGCGCTTTGTTGGGGGAACAGACCCTCCCGCCAGTGAATTTGGGCGCGACTCTGGCGGCCCCAGGAGCACCGGCACAGGTGATGGTGGATCGTCTGGAACTGCGCTACTGGGCGGATTTAGTGGATCAGCTGGGGTTGTTGGGTGATGGCGTACTGTATGAGGTGGTCCACACCCTGCAGCCGCGGGGCGAGCTGCATAACGTTCAGTTGACCCTGCCTCTGGGTGATCTGAAAGACTGGGAACTGGCGGCGCAACTGCACCAAGTCAGCGTCGAGCCCTGGAATCAGGTGCCGGGCTTCACCGACGTTTCCGGATTCGTGACCGCCAGCCGCGCTGGAGGACGTATCGATCTGGACAGTCGAGATGGCTTCGGGATGTATTATGCCGGCACCTACAACGAACCGATGCGCTACCAGCAGGCCAACGGCCAAGTCGCATGGCATCTGCGTCCGGACGATAACCAAATTTACGTTAACAGCGGGCCTTTAAACCTGATCGGGGAGGGCGAGTCCGCCCGTGGCGCCTTCTGGCTATCGCTGCCCTGGGAGCGCAACACGGGCGATATCGATCTTTATATCCAAGTCGCCACCGAGCAAATGGCCGCACCGCTGTACGCGAAATACCTGCCCGCCGTGCTGCCGGAAACCTTGACCACTTGGTTACATAAGAGCCTCGGCCGGACCAATCCAGGCCGGGCAACGGCGGGGGATTTCATCTTCCGGGGCACCATCAACTCATCCAGCGAGATGGCGCGTAGTCATCAACTGTATCTGGCTTTTGAGCAGGCGCGCCTCAGATACGATCCGCAATGGCCCGAGCTCAACCGGGGCAAAGGACGCTTGTGGTTGGATGACAAACGTCTGGATGTACAGCTGATCAGTGCGCAAATCTACAACAGCGATATCTATGATGGCCGCATAGCGCTTGCGCCCAACCCCCACGGAGAGGGGTTTTTGTTGAGTGTCGATGGTCGCATAGACGGCATTGCCAGCGATGGGCTGCGTTTACTGCGCGAGTCCGCCCTGCAACGTTACGTGGGTGAAGCCATGGAGGGCTGGTATATGCACGGCCAGCTGAAGGGAGATATCGCCCTGGCCATTCCCTTGCAGGCGGACCAGCCCGGTGGGCGTCAAGAGATCACGGTGGATTTGGATGTGCCACGCTGGGCGATGGATCGTTATAACCTGCAAATGTATAACCTGCACGGTCGCATTCGATACACCGACGAGCAGGGCCTGAGCGCGGAAGCCCTGCACACCACATTGTTCGGCGAGCCTTTGCGCCTCGCCATTACCAGCGGGCGCTCGCGGGACGAAGACCTGCCACAAACCGTTGTCTCCTTTGAAGGTCGCGCGCACACGGATCGGTTACTGGAGTGGAGCCAACAGCCAGCGGTTGCCTTCCTCAAAGGCGACATCGACTATCAGGCCCGCGTGGAATTGACCCATAGGCCCGCGGACAGCCAAGACGATGACCGGCGAGTCGCCCTGGCGTTTAGCAGTGATCTGGAGGGCGTCGCCATCGATTTGCCGGCTCCGTACGGCAAGGGCCCGGCCAGCGCCCGCAGCACCCACCTGAATCTTATTTTCGGCACTGAGACCTCATTAATTGACCTCCATTACGGCGACTTGGCCAACGCTCTGGTGCAGCTGAACAATGACGGTTACGAAATTCGTAGGGCTAATTTGGCCTTGGGGCAAGCGGCTGAGCTGCCGGGCGGTCGGCGGTTGCATCTTAGCGGACGACTCGACCGTTTCGACTGGCCGTTGTGGC
Organism: Marinimicrobium sp.; assembly: GCA_027322215.1. Lineage (GTDB taxonomy): Bacteria > Pseudomonadota > Gammaproteobacteria > Pseudomonadales > Cellvibrionaceae > JAVDDU01. The sequence goes on along the minus strand of DAHVRW010000095.1, from coordinate 2,175 downwards.
AGGATGTTTGGGAGCGTTACCAAGCTCGCGCGCAAGCGCTCGGTAAGGACTCCGAACAGCAAGCCGAGCGTTTGCAGGCACTGCTGGACGATGATTTACAGCTGAGCGCCCGGGTGCATTTGGATCAGCATCAACTTGGCAGCCTCTTACTGGAGAATATTCTGCTGGGGGTGTCGTCAGGCCCTGACGGCTGGTCCCTGCGGTTTGCTAACGACATAGTGAAAGGTCAGGTGGATCGCTTGGGGGGTGAGCGCCCGCTATCTGTGGGGCTGGAGTATCTGCACCTGCAGCCCGAGGTTTTGCAGCAGTTGCCCAGTGAGAGCGAGCAAGCGTTTGATCCGCGCCAGCTGCCCGAGGCCGACGTCGTAATTGAGCAGCTGAGCGTGAGCGATGAGGATTACGGTCATTGGTCATTTCAGGTAAAGCCCACCACCGATGGCCTGCAGTTGACACAGATTGAAGGCGAGTTACGCGGATTGCACTTGACCGGTCTCGACGGCGACCCTGGCGCCGTTTTGAACTGGTATTTTGGTGATGATGGTGTCGAGCGAAGTGATTTTTCAGGGTTATTTCACACGCGAAACATTGGTGAGGTATTGACTCAATGGGGACAGCCGAACCTGATCGAGAGCCAACGGGCCAGCTATCGAGCTCAATTACGTTGGGCGGCGCCGCCCTGGGGGCTGAGTGCCGATAACCTGATGGGCGATGTCGCCCTTGAGTTAACCGAAGGCCGGTTTTCCCGCAACGCGTCCGGGGGCGCTGAGGGTATCCTACGCCTGTTTGCGGTACTGAACTTCGACTCACTCGCGCGGCGTTTACGACTGGATTTTTCCGACCTGTATCAGAGCGGCCTGGCCTATGACAGTATTCGGGGGCGCGCCCACTTTGATGCGGGTCAGATCGAATTTCGTGAGCCATTATTGGTGCGCAGTCCGTCCAGTCGTATGCAGCTGATGGGACGTATCGACCTGGTGAATGAAACCCTGGATGCACGCTTGGTGGCCACCTTGCCGGTGGCGAGCAACCTGACCTTCTTAACTGCATTGGTGGGTGGCCTGCCTGCGGCGGCGGGGGTGTACCTGGTCAGTAAATTGTTTGAGCGGCAGGTGGATCAGGCCACCAGCGTCAGCTACCGTATTTCAGGGGATTGGGATGATCCGAAAATCAAATTCGACCGGTTGTTTGAAGGTAACATGCGTTTGAATTCAAACGGTCAGGACGATTGAGGTCGAGCTAGAGGATAATCGGAATACAAATAAAAAAACCCCCTTACGGGGGTAAAATTAAGACTGACTTCGCTGCGCTGTTAACCGTTTAATGCACGGAATTCGCGAATGGCGGTATTAAAATCGTCGGCGTAGGCCCTAAGGGCGTTTTCTTCCCGTCGCAGCTCAGCGTTGCTCAGCCGTGCACAGTTCAGGTATTCCTCCATGGCACGCACGTATTCGCGTACCTGATTATTGGACATGACCATTTGGGCCGTGACCGCTGTGGTTGGGTCAGGAATCTCTGGCTTGTTTTGTGGGGCTTCGCAGGCCCAGGCTGTAGCTGAAAACGCGCCGCTCAGCGCCGCAATAAAAAACAATTTCTTCATAATGATGCATCTCGTCATCGGGTGCCTATAAGGGTGAGCCCGGTGTTTACCAACTCCTCCACTCTTCATTCGAATACTGCGTTCGTGCGCACAATGTGATCTGTGTCACAAATTCCGTAAAAGAGCGGCGCTATTGTGCCAGTATTTGTAGATACATGAAATGGTTTTAACTAACGAATTTGTCATTAATTGCGTTGAAAATCACCCAAAGAGTTATGAACGACCTCGATCGTGACGGGTTATTGGCGGCGACCTTTCTGGTTGGTGGTCGCCGCTCAGAGTGTCGGAATATTGGCGGTGTGTCGGGCCTATTGACGGCCCCGCTTAACGGGTCCGTTGAGTCGAACGTAAGGCGTCAATCGGACACCTGGATTCCTAACAGCGTCAACACCTCAAGTCCGGGAAAGCCATCGGGCACCAATTCCTGGCTGTGCTGGAAGTTGCGCAGAGCGCTTCGGGTCGCCGGCCCCAAAATACCGTCCACGACGCCGCTGTCGTAGCCTTTATCGTTGAGTGTTTTCTGTAGGGCGATCACTTGGTCCCGGCTGAGCCGTGGGGCATCGGACGGCGGGGCTTGT
>DAHVRW010000094.1 GCA_027322215.1 Marinimicrobium sp. | reverse complement strand
TGGTACGAAAGCGCAACCTGGCGGGCCAGGAACAGATCCTCACCCCGTACGATTTGCAGGCTGCCCCCGCCTGGCACCAGTTTGACTAAAGCCGCACCGCGTTCGGTGTCACAACAGCGCAACGCCAGATTGCGCAGTGCCAGCTCTGGGATATCGATGCTAAGGAGTTTAAAATTGCTTCGACGGGCCAGCTCAATCAGCCCCGTGATCGTGCTGCGCCGAGTCACGGCCACATAGGCCATGCGAACACCCATGCGCGTCTTATCTTCCGGTAGCAAAAAGGCATCTACCACGGCCTCAGCCACGGGAAAATCAATCAGATCACGCACTTTCCAGCTGAGGGCCTGCCGCAATTCCTGCTCAGGCACGGGTGGCGCTTCCACCAGAAGCAGACTGTAATCGTCCCGGCTGAGTACCACACGGCCCTGCGGCCCGCGCAAGCCCCAACGGTCCAGGCAATCGCGCACCGCCTCGCTGGGAATGGACGAATCAGAATGGGGAATAAACTGGCAATGATTGACGCTGGGATTGGCTCCCGCTACTGAAACAGAAGCCAGAGCGAGGCCGTTGACGTTGAATTGAACGCCAAGCACGCCTTTTTCTTTTGAGCCCGAGCGAAAGAGATTCAATCACGCACCTTGAATGCTTATTGTTGGGGTTTTGCCCCGAACAAACGCCTAGATGTGGCAATATGCGCCACTATGCCAGTTTGTTGGCGTTGTGGCCAGTACATTTTTTGAAAACCCGGGATCCGCCAATGATCTGTTCATCATGAGCGCAGACGTCGCCAAAATCAACAGTTAGTCGGTGCCCAAAGCGCGGTATCTGCCGCTATGTCTATAAATGGAAGTCAACCATGTTTCAAATTGTTCTATTCGAGCCGGAAATCCCGCCAAATACCGGCAATATCATTCGCTTGGCGGCCAATACCGGCTGCTCGATCCATCTGATCGAACCCCTGGGCTTTGCGCTGGATGACAAACGACTCCGCCGGGCCGGCCTGGATTATGGAGAGTGGCGCGATATGCGGCGTCACGTCAACTGGGAGAGCTTTTTGGCCCAATGCCAACCTGAGCGGCTGTTCGCATTAACCACCAAAGGCCGGCTTCAGCCGGCGCAGGTGCAGTTCCGCGAGGGTGATTACCTGTTGTTCGGCCCCGAAACCCGTGGTTTGCCAGAGGCCATCCGCCGCTCTTTGTCGCCACAGCAGCTCTTACGAATCCCTATGCGCCCCGGAAGCCGCAGCTTAAATCTGTCCAACGCCGTGTCGGTGGTGGTCTACGAGGCCTGGCGCCAATTGGAGTTCGCCGGTAGCGAGCCTTGATGCCCGAACCGCGCGGCACTGGTATCATGCGGGCTTTTCATTAGTGAGGCCGGGATGGGTAAGACCCTGACTCCGGCAACCGGACTGGAGGCTTTATGAGCCGGGCGCCGATTGGGCTTTTCTATGGCAGCTCCACCTGTTACACCGAGATGGCGGGCGAAAAAATCCGCGCCACTTTGGGCGAGGACCGTGTGGACCTGTTCAATGTCGCCGATACCCCCATCATTACCGCGCATTTCTATCAATACCTGATTTTTGGTATCCCCACATGGGACTACGGCGAACTGCAGGAGGATTGGGAGGAAATCTGGGAGGATCTGGATGAGCTGGATCTGACCGGAAAGTCCGTAGCCCTCTATGGGCTGGGGGACCAAATTGGCTACCCGGAATGGTTCCAGGACGCACTCGGCTATCTGCACAGCAAGCTCGTGGTCCAGGGCGCTCAACCCTGCGGCTACTGGCCCAGCGAGGGTTATGAGTTCGAAGCGTCCAAAGCGCTGACCGACGATCAAAGCCAATTTGTGGGTCTGCCTCTGGATGATGAAAACGAATTCCACCTCTCGGATGAGCGCATCCGCCAGTGGTGCGCGCAGATTGAGCGAGAATTTGGTTTGTGACCGAAAACAACACCGATCGACACGCCCAGGTGGCATGGGATTCAGACGGCCAACCCTTATCACTGGCCTTTGACGACGTTTACTTTTCCCGGGTCGACGGCCTGGCGGAAACGCGCCACGTCTTTCTCCAGCACAATCAGCTGCCCGAACGTTTCGCGCGCTTAAAGCCCGGCGAACATTTTATTGTTGGCGAGACGGGCTTTGGTTCGGGTTTGAATTTTCTGGCCACATGGCAACTTTGGGCACAACACGCCCCCGCTGACGCTTACCTGGACTTTATCAGTGTCGAAAAATATCCCCTCAAGGCCGCCGATCTGGCCCGCGCGCTGGCGCTTTGGCCCGAGCTAAGCGCCCTGGCCGAGCCCCTGCTAGCAAATTATCCATCCGCGCCTGTGACCGGCTTTCATCGGCTGAAATTCGCCGGGGGGCGCGTGCGTTTAACGTTGATTATCGACGACGCAGCCCGCGGGCTGGAACAACTTCTGGCCAGCGACCACCCACGCTGGCGAGCCACTGGAGTAACCGTAAACGCGTGGTTTCTGGATGGTTTCGCCCCGGCCAAAAACCCCAAGATGTGGCGCCCCGAATTGTTTGCCGCTCTGGCGGATTTAAGCGGTCCCGGTACCACGGCCGCCACCTTCAGCGCCGCCGGGGTTGTTAAGCGCGGTCTGCAACAGGCCGGCTTTGCCATCACTAAAGTGCCGGGCTTTGGCCGCAAGCGTGAAATGCTCACCGCTGTGCGCGTCGACTCCGACGACCTTGTAACACCCGATGAGACGGCGGTACGGGGCAAGCACTCCATCCCCTGGGACCTTCCTCGACACCGCCCAACAACACCGCGACAGGTCATAGTGATCGGCGGCGGGCTGGCGGGCTGCCATAGCGCCAGAGCACTGGCCGAGCGCGGTTTTCAAGTCACGTTATTAGAGCAACACCCTCACCTGGCCGACGAAGCCTCGGGCAACCCCCAGGGCGTGCTCTACGCCAAGCTCTCCCACCAATCATCGCCCCTGGGGGATTTCAACCTGGCGGCCCTGCTCTACGCCCAGCGTCACTACCAAACCTTTTGGCGCGAGGGGGCCCAATACGGACAAGGTTGTGGCGTATTGCAACTGGCCTACAGCCCGGCCGAACAACGGGTACAAACGCAATTGTGCGAACGTCTGGGCGAGTATGACGCACTATTTATCCCCGTTGATGCCCGGCGCGCCAGCGAGATTGCCGGCGTACCGTTATCGGTGGGCGGACTGTACTTTCCCCGCGCCGGGTGGCTGTCACCCCGCCATGTGTGTACCCATCTGACAGACCACGCCAATATTCGCGTCGTCACTGGGGCCACGGTGGTTGAGTTAAACCATGACGCCGGCTTTGGCGAGAAACACCAGACCGACTCAGATCAGGGTTGGCAGGTTGTACTCAGCGACGGCGCCATACTCCAGGCGCCGGTGGTCATAATCGCCAATGCCAACCATGCGTCGCGCTTTGAACAAACGTGCGAGCAGCCTTTAAAAGCCATTCGCGGCCAGGTGAGCTATCTCCCCACAACCCCAACCAGCAAGCCCCTGCGCACAGTGCTGTGCGCGGACGGTTATCTGGCGCCGGCAGACCATGGCGTTCATTGCGCCGGCGCGAGCTTTAATCTTGGTGCAACTCACACTCACATGACCGAAGCGGATCATCAGGCCAATTTACACAAGCTACAGCACCTGGGTACGCCGCTGAGTTGGGACGGCGTCGACACCGGCACCCTGGACGGACGCGTGGGGTTTCGCTCCGCAACGCCGGATTACCTGCCCATGGTGGGGCCAGTGCCTCGACGCGAACAATTTCTGACGGACTATGCCCCGTTGCGTAACGACGCCCAAACGGCGCTGCCCATTGCCGGCGACTACTGGCCGGGGTTATACCTGAACGTGGGCCATGGTTCCCGAGGTCTGGCATACACACCTTTAAGCGCCGAGCTACTGGCGGCACAAATTGCGGCCGAGCCTCAGCCAGTCAGCCGACAGCTGTCTCGGGCGCTAAACCCCGCGCGCTTTTTGATTCGCGATCTGATTCGCTCACGGGTGTGATGATTAAACCCGCGTCTGACACGTCGCGCTTCATTGTCTGTGTCCGCTCCATTAAGATGCGCCATAACAACCGCTACTCGGGGAGAATACTGTGTCGATTAGTTTTCTGCGTGTCAGGGGATCACTGCGAAACATTGGCTTGCTGGCACTGCTCGGCGTTACCGTGGCCTGCCAACCCCGAGCGGAAGTTGCCACTGAGTACACCTACACCGTAATGGAAGAGCGCGCCCACAACACCCGTTTGTTTACCCAGGGGTTGTTACTGCGGGACGATATTTTTTACGAGAGCGGCGGCGGCTACGGTCGCTCACGCCTGGTCAGTTATCCACGCCGGGGTTCCGCCGGTCACTTTATCGAATCAGTTTCCCTGCCCCGCCGTTATTTTGCCGAAGGCTTGACCGAAATGGACGGCAAACTCTACCTGCTCACTTGGCGCGAAAATACCTTAATCGTTTTCGACCGCGACAGTTTCGAAGAGCTGTATCGCCACCAATACACCGGCGAGGGCTGGGGCCTCACCGACGATGGGGAGCTGCTGATTCGCAGCGACGGCTCGCACCGTCTGTTCTTCCACAAGCGGGACGACTTTTCCGTGGTACGCACATTGGAGGTGTATCAGCAGGACAGTCCCGTCCAGCGTCTGAATGAACTGGAGTACATTAACGGTTACGTGTGGGCCAACATCTGGTACGACAACCGCTTAGTTCAAATCGATTTGGACAGCGGACAAGTGGTGGGCTCCGTAGATTTAAGCGACTTAGTGAATACCACCGCTCCCAATAATCCCGACAGCGTTTTGAATGGCATCGCCTGGGATGAAGAGCATCAGTCTTTATGGGTGACGGGAAAAAACTGGCCGACCTTATTCATGATCCGCCTAGGTGGTGAAATGAAACCCTAGCGCCAACAAGCTTATACCAAAAATAAAAAGCCGCGCCCTTTGGGCGCGGCTTTTTACAAACGACTATGTCGTGATTTAACCACTGACCCGACCGATCAGGACGTCACAACATTCTCCGCTTGTGGGCCTTTCTGACCCGCCTTAACGTCGAACTCCACTTGCTGACCTTCGGCCAAGGTTTTAAATCCTGATCCGGAAATTGCGCTGTAGTGCACGAACACATCCTGACCACCTTCCGCTTCAATAAAGCCAAAACCTTTGGACTCATTGAACCATTTAACAACACCCGTACTTCTGGACATATTTAACTCCCTCGCTCTTCGCTCGGTAAACGTAGAAAACGCCGATGTGGCTCTTGCTGGCGATCCGACTCTACTTACTTATGAAGAACAATACGAAGTTCTAACGACAGACGTACGTGGTATTTAAATACGTGTACTCTCTAGGACTACGATGTAACCATAAATAAATGCTGCGTCTCGCTCAGCGATTTCACTATATACCTGCGTGAAGATCGAAGTAAAGGGAACCAGACGACGCTCTTAGAACCACTATTCACACTTGGCCACCTCTCTTATAATCGGACACGATTGAACGCCCCATTTACGTAAAAAATACTGGCACATCTTTACCCAGGCTCCCAAACCTGCAACAATCAATTGAGAAAGATAGCGGCCTAGCGAAGCGAGACAAGCTGGCGCGCGACAGTCCTGGGCTCGCACTGATTGCACTGCGTCCAGGGCTTTAGTTTCCCCCCGTCATATCGCATTTCAAAAACACCGGGTAGCCGTGCGAGCACGTTCAGCAAATGGCTCAGTGGTAAGGTGGAACACTTGTCATGACTCAAATCAATTTTCGGCCGGCCGATGGCGTCAAGGGCGCGCCGACGTCTTGTGCCAACTGTCGGCTCATCGACATCTGTTTACCTCTGAGTATGCAATTGGACGACATTGATCGGCTGAGCCGAATTATTCAGCATCGGCGGCCTCTGCAAAAAAATCAATATTTGTATCGAGTCAACGAGCCCTTCCGCTCTATTTACGCGGTGCGATCCGGCACCGTCAAAACGACTATTTTGAGCGAGAGCGGCCACGAGAAAATTACCGGCTTCTACCTACCCGGCGAACTCGTTGGTTTGGATGGCATTGCCGAGAACCGTTATACCTGCTCGGTGGTAACACTCGAAACCACATCCGTTTGCGAAATACCCTTCGTACAAATTGAAGCGTTGAGCGCCCAGATGCCCTCGCTGCAACGAAACGTGCTGCAGATGCTGAGCCGGGAAATCAGCCACGATCAGCAGCGGATTTCACTGGTCAGTAAGAGCAGTGCTGAGCAGCGCATTGCCGCGCTACTGGTAAGTCTATCGCGCCGTTATGAAGCCCGGAAATTGGCCGCACACGAGTTTAGTCTGCCCATGTCCAGAACCGATATGGGAAATTTTTTGGGGCTCACTGTTGAAACAGTGAGCCGGGTTTTAAGCCGCTTACAAAGTCAGAATACCATCCATCTAAACCGAAAAGAGCTGCGCATTCTGGACTTTGCTTTGTTACTGGAAATTGCCGAGGACTCCCGTTAATGTCCACTTCAACACAACTTCTCGATACCCTTGCCGCCTTCGACAAAGCCAACCAAGAAGATCCCAATCGGGAACAGGTCGATGGCGTATCTGTCGCCAAAGAGTACCTGTACGGGTTGCGCATGAGTGAGCGGCTAAAACAGTTTTGCCCCGATGCCTCGGAGGTGCTGCAACTGGCCGTCCGGGCACAGCACATCCGCCGCTGGGACATTCCCCGCAGCGACTACCCAATGAATCGCACCGGTTATAGACAATGGCGCAGCCGTTTGGGGGTTTATCATGGGGAAGTGGCGGGCGCTATCATGGCCGCCCACGGTTATGGACAGGGCGATGTTGACCGGGTGCAAGCGCTGCTAAGCAAAAGCAATCTCAAACGTGACCCCGAAGTACAAACGCTGGAAGATGTCGCATGCCTGGTATTCTTAGAACATTATCTGGAAGAGTTTGCGCGCAAGCACGAACAGAGCAAGCTAATTAATATCCTGCGCAAGACGTGGCGAAAAATGTCTCCCGAGGGTCAGCAAGCAGCGCTGGCATTGCCGCTATCCGACTCCATCAAAACGTTGTTGGAACATGCACTGCAAACCGACTGATACCCTTGTCTGCGCCAGCGAAACGGCTTTGATATAATGGCCCGCGTTTTAAATAACTACGGATTTCTATATGAGCACCATCACACTCTACGGCATCGCCAACTGCGATACCGTCAGAAAGGCCCGCCGCTGGCTGGCGGATCAGGGCATCGACTACCGCTTTCACGATTTCCGCGCTGACGGTCTTGAGCTCGAACAAGTGCGCGCGTGGCTCAAGGAACTGGGACCAGCCTTGGTGAACAAACGCAGCACCAGCTGGAAGACTCTGGACCCGGCGAGCCGCGATGAGCTCAGCAGCGGTACCGATAGCGCCAGCGCGCTGGCCACCATCGTCGCGCAACCCACTCTCATCAAGCGGCCGCTACTGGATACCGGTAGTACGCGACATCTGGGTTTCAGCCCCGCCACCTACGCCACACTTTTTACCCGCTAATAATTTACGGTACACGCCGCATGAGCACACTGTACAGTATCGGTCTCGGAGTCGGCAGTCAGAACAGAAACGGTGAATGGCTGGAGGTGTTTTATCCCCAGCCAGTACTCAGCCCCAATGACAATACCCGCGCAGCCCTTGCGCAAATCCTTAACTATACCGGCGGCAACCAAGCGATAGCTGTCAGCCGCGAACAGATGTCAGCGCTGACCCAAGCCCTGGACAGCGTAGGCGATACCGAACAGGCGGATATTACCCAGCACTTAGCACGGAGCGAGCGACCTCTCGTGGCCACTTTACTGGCCACGGACAGCGCTCCGGTTTCTGTTCCTGAGGCTTACTTGAAGCTGCACCTGATTTCTCACCGCCTGGTTAAACCCCATGGCACCGATCTGACTGGCATCTTCGGAATTTTACCCAACGTGGCTTGGACCAATGAGGGCGCTATAGACTTGGAAGAGGTGTCACACCGACAGTTACAGGCGCGCGTGAGCGGCACCCCGCTGGAAGTAACCTGCGTGGACAAATTCCCCAAACTGACCGACTACGTGGTGCCCTCGGGTGTGCGAATTGCCGACACCGCGCGCGTACGCCTGGGTGCCTACCTGGGAGAGGGCACCACCATCATGCACGAAGGCTTTGTAAACTTTAATGCCGGCACCGAGGGGCCAGGAATGATCGAAGGGCGCATTTCCGCGGGCGTCTTTGTGGGCAGCGGCTCGGATCTGGGCGGCGGCAGCTCCACCATGGGCACCTTGTCCGGGGGCGGTAACATGGTGATTTCTTTGGGCACGGAATGCCTGTTGGGCGCCAACGCCGGCACTGGCATCCCACTGGGTGATCGCTGCACGATAGAATCCGGTCTGTACATTACCGCAGGCACTAAAGTCACACTGCTGGATGACGCGGGCAACGAAGTGAAGACCGTAAAAGCACGTGAGCTAACCGGTCAATCGGGGCTGCTGTTCCGTCGCCACTCCGCTACCGGACGGGTGGAGTGCCTTAGCAATAAAAGCGCCGTGCAGTTGAATGAGGCTTTGCATATCAACGATTAGTAGCATGCCTATACGAATAGGCTTAGGCGTCGGTGTCAGGGATCAATGACCACTGCGTAGCACCAACGGTAATCGCTGATACCAAGGCTTAAAGTGAATCAGGTTTTACACCCTTCTTAAACGAAAATCTTACGTGACAGTTAATCGGAGCTTCTAGCACAAGTAATAGGGACGATCGTTTGCCGGCACGCACAAAACGTTTAGTCGCCAACTCACACATGACGAGCTCCTTCAGGGACCGCCAAGTCCACGCTTTGGGCGTTATAGCAAAACTGTTAGAATGCCCGACCACCATCTTTAACGCCTATGACACCGTTCGTTCTGGTGCCCACGCTGAATTTTCAAGCCCATTGCCAAGGCCCACTCAATGCCCTCAACTGCACATTCTTCCACACCATTAAGCCCCACCCTAGAACTGGCCGTGGATCTTTTGGCTCGTCGCTCCATCACGCCGGAGGATGCGGGTTGTCAGGACTTGATGATCAAACGTCTGGAAGCCATCGGTTTTCGCGTGGAGCGGTTGCGCTTTGGCGAGGTGGATAATTTTTGGGCCGAGCGCGGCGGCTCGGGCCCTTTACTGGCTTTTGCCGGCCATACCGATGTGGTCCCCACCGGACCGGAAGAGCAATGGCAGCAGCCCCCTTTTGAGCCGGTGATCGACGCCGAGGGCATGCTGCTCGGTCGTGGCGCGGCGGACATGAAGGGCTCACTGGCCGCCATGGTTGTGGCGTGTGAGGAGTTTGTTGCCCAGCACCCGGAACACCCTGGTCGCATCGGTTTGTTAATTACCAGCGACGAGGAAGGACCGGCCACCAACGGCACCGTCAAGGTGGTGCAGTGGCTCGAAGCGCGCAACATCAAAATCGATTGGTGTCTGGTGGGCGAACCCTCCAGCACTGAGCGTTTGGGCGATGTGATTAAGAACGGTCGGCGCGGCTCTTTGGGCGGGACTTTGACCGTCAGGGGCGTGCAAGGGCATGTGGCTTACCCGCACCTGGCGGTGAACCCCATTCATCAACTGGCCCCCGCCTTGGCGGAGCTGAGCCAGCAGCGCTGGGATG
>DAHVRW010000093.1 GCA_027322215.1 Marinimicrobium sp. | reverse complement strand
TTCTGCCTGCTTGGCATGTAAGTTCTGGAACCTGTGCTGTTCTCGAAAGTTATCTGTCTGGAGTTTAGCTTTAAACTCAGCAATATCCCGGGCTAAAGCTTGAGAGAAGAGGGACCTCAATAACCAAGTAACGGCCGCAATGATTGCGACAGGCGTTAGTGCTAAAGCCAAAATCTCCTTAATCCAATTCGCTTCCACTACTTAACTCTCCGTTTCTTTCTAACGCCTCACATAAGCCGCGCGAGCTTGCGAGCGTCGGGCGAACGAAGTGAGCGTACTTAATGTGATTGTTAGAGCATGCCAGCGACCAGCAAGGAGCCGATAGCCGCCTCCACGATTACCCCGCCCGCATTCTTGCTGCTGGAAGCCTGATCTAGAAAAATGGAGACAACGCGGGATACCGCCGCTAATAACCACGCCAACCCAACCGCAACGTAAACCTCTGACTGCTGAAACCACAAACACGCTGCACCCAAACCGATGAAAATCCCGCCGTAAGTGGCACGGATTTCCGAGAGCCCCAGCGCTCCCCCTGGGGTGACACCGACAAGAACAGCGACTTTTCGGGGAGCCACTAAGCCCCAAACTCCGAGAGCCAGCGTGCAGAAGGCACCGAGAAAAGGAGTGAATTCCATAAATACAGACTCCCCCTGTACTTTCAGTAAGCTCTAACATTTGAATCGTGGTCGTGGCGACTGTTTGACTCCCCGACTGTTATTTTTGCTGAAATTCAAGCCAAACTACCTTGAGCGCCTCTGGGCGTCAAGGTTTCCGCATTTTGGGGCAATTGCTGAATCATTCGGCACGATTCATATCCCCGACTCTGCCATTCTCCCTATCGCGCTGATTTATAAAGAGTTTTTTATCTTCCCAACCAATCACCCAAAATCACGGTCGGTCAGGCCGTTTTTGCGCTTGCATTTTATGCCATGCGACGGAAGAATACTGTTGATATATACAGATGAGGCGCTACGTTATGGACGACATTCCAATTCCTGTTCCTGCAAAACCTGTCCGGCTGATGGACCAGTTGCGAGCGTTTATGCGTGCGCGGCACCTTGCATACCGGACTGAGAAGACTTACTGCACGTGGATTCTGGATTACATTCGCTACCATAACCGGGTACATCCGAGCACGCTTGATGGCGCCGCGGTTGATGCGTGGCTGAGTCATTTGGCCAATCAGCGGAATGTAGCGGTGAATACACAGAAGACGGCATTGAACGCGGTGGTGTTTCTTTATAAGCAATTTCTGCAGCGGGATTTGCCTGACTTGCAGTTTTCAAAAGCGAGCCGTGTTCGGCGGCTTCCCACAGTTTTTACAGCCGATGAGGCAAAACAGGTATTGGGCCATATGCACGGTCTGCATCGGTTGATCGCTAGTTTGATGTACGGGAGCGGGCTGCGCGTCATGGAGGCGGTGCGGTTGCGTGTACAGGATATTGATTTCGCTGAGCGATGCCTGATTGTGCGTGAGGCCAAGGGGCAAAAGTGGCGCCGGACGCTGTTGCCAGTTTCATTGGTTGAGGGGCTAAAGGCACAAGTGAATGTAGCTTTGGCGGTTCATCAGCAGGATTTGCAAGAAGGTTACGGGGCGGTTTACTTACCTTTTGCACTGGAGCGCAAGTATCCGAAGGCAGCTACCAGCCCGGCGTGGCAGTATGTGTTTCCGTCTCCCAAAAGGGCCTTGGACCCGCGTAGCTCGGTGATTCGGCGGCACCATATCGGTGAGCAGCAGGTGCGCCGTGCTGTGGCGGCAGCCCTTGCCGAGGCGGGCATCCGTAAGCACGCAAGTTGCCATACCTTCCGGCATTCCTTTGCGACTGACTTACTACGCTCAGGTGCGGATATCCGAAATATTCAACAGTTGCTGGGGCATGAGGATATCAATACAACGATGATCTACACCCATATGGTAGGTAACCATGAAAGAGGTCTCACAAGTCCGCTGGATAGATAATGGGCGGCCTGTGTTTCTTATGCTTTGTTCAAGAGGTGATCATAAGCGCCTGTAGATCGGTGGTAATCAAAGGAATATCCCGGAGCTAAGCGGGTTGGCTGTGCGGGGGCGCACTATACGCGAATTATGCGGGTGAACACTAGTGGCGTCCGCCGCCGCGGGCTAAGGCCTCTGTCTTAGCGGGTGAAGTTCAGAGCCGCGTGCGATTGCTTGTTAGCTGCCCAGTTCAGGATCTAAAAGAAATCTGAGCAACTGTTTTTCGTCTCTCATGACGTGCAAGATAAGAGCCACGCCACCTTCATTCCGATAAAAAATCCGGCAAGGCCTGACATGCAGCTCCCGGTAGATCGAATCAGGCAATTCTGGCGGCACATGGCCGGACTCTGGAAACAACTCAAGTCGCTCTACGGTTGAGAAGATAGTCTTCACAAGACTCGAGGCTGCGCCGGGCTTATCCAGCGCGATGTATTCCGCAATTTCCTCTAGCTCGTCCAGCGCCGGGTCTGTCCATATTACTTCAGCCACTTCTGCATCCGCTCCTTGGCTTTGCTGTGTGAGGTGGTCCTGTCCTCCAGAATTGCCCTTTCTCCCCTGGACAATCCTTCCAACAGCGCCAATCTGCGCTGCATAAACTCATAGTCCTGGACATCAACCAAATAGGCCGACGGCTGGCCATGCTCGGTTATCAAGACGGCCTCTTTACTCTCATGCAAATCAGCCAGAATTTTCGTTGCATGACGCTTAAGGCTGGTGACTAGTTCAACTTTCATGGGCTACCCCTCCTAAAGTGCTACTATAGTATCACTCTAAGGGATGTAATACCCCCATTTTTAACCGCCCGTTTGAGTAGAGGATTATGCCCATCGATCAAGCTAAGGGAGCCTATTATTTCTTCTTCATCGCCTCAGCCAACAACGCGCCCATTGATCCCATAGGGGAGCTGGTTGGTCTGTTGCCTTGGCCGCTGCGCTGGCCGCCGCTGGATTTGCGTTGGGGGGAGCGGGCGCTGCCAGGGGATTTTTTGCCGCTGCGCGAGTCGCTCTCGCCGGGCACGTCGTCCAGGCGCATGGACATGCCGATGCGCTTGCGCGGCACATCCACCTCCATCACTTTTACTTGAACAATGTCTCCGGCTTTAACCACTTCGTGCGGGTCTTTTACGAAGGTGTGGCTGAGGGCGGAGATGTGTACCAGGCCGTCCTGGTGTACGCCCACGTCTACGAAGGCACCAAAGTTGGTGACGTTGGTAACGGTGCCTTCGAGTACCATGCCGGGTTCCAGGTCGCTGATTTTTTCGATGCCTTCCTGGAATTTGGCGGTTTTGAACTCCGGGCGCGGGTCGCGGCCGGGCTTGTCCAGTTCGGCAATGATGTCAGTAACCGTGGGTACACCGAAGGTATCATCGGTAAATTCCACCGCGTTAAGGCTGCGTAGGAAGGAGGAATCGCCGATGAGGCTTTTTACATCGCGATCGCTTTTTGCAACGATTTTTTCCACTACCTCGTAGGCTTCTGGGTGCACACCGGAGGCGTCGAGGGGGTTTTCGCCATTGGCGATGCGCAAGAAGCCCGCCGCCTGCTCAAAGGCTTTGGCACCCAGGCGCGGTACTTTTAATAATTGTTTGCGGTTTTTGAAGGCGCCGTGTTCGTTGCGAAATTCCACAATGTTGTTCGCCACGGTGGCATTCAGCCCGGCGACGCGGGCCAGCAACGGGGCCGAGGCGGTGTTTACTTCCACCCCCACGCCGTTCACGCAGTCTTCCACAACGGCGTCCAGTGATTTGGACAGGCGGGTTTGCGATACGTCGTGCTGGTATTGGCCGACTCCGATGGATTTGGGGTCGATTTTTACCAGCTCAGCAAGCGGGTCTTGGAGACGCCGGGCGATGGAGACGGCGCCACGGATGGTTACGTCCAAGTCGGGGAATTCTTTGGCGGCCACTTCGGAAGCGGAGTACACCGAGGCGCCTGCCTCGTTCACCATCACTTTTTGCGCTTTGATGTCGGGGTTCGCTTTGAGCACGGCGCCTACGAAGGCGTCGGTCTCGCGGCTGGCGGTGCCGTTGCCGATGGCGATCAGCCCCACGTCGTGTTTTTTGCACAGGGCCACCAACGTGGCCTCGGCTTCGCGCACTTTATTTTGCGGCGGGGTGGGGAAGATAGCGCCGTGGTCTACCACTTGGCCGGTGGCGTTGACCACCGCAAGTTTAACCCCGGTGCGCAGGCCCGGGTCCAGGCCGATGGTGGCTTTTTGGCCCGCGGGGGCGGCCAGCAGCAGGTCTTTAAGGTTGCGGGCGAATACGTCGATGGCGTCCTGCTCGGCCTGTTCGCGCAAGGCGCCCAGCAGGTCAGTTTCCAAATGGGTAAGCAGTTTTACTCGCCAGGTCCAGCGCACCACTTCCGCCAGCCAGGCGTCGGCGGCACGACTTTGGTCTTTAATTTGCCAGTGCTCGGCCACCATAACTTCGCACGGGTGGGTGGCGCCGGGGGGCAGGTCTTCTTCGAGGGTAAGGGCCAGGCTGAGAATGCCTTCGTTACGGCCTCGGAACATAGCCAGGGCGCGGTGGGAGGGGACTTTGCCCAAAGGCTCCCGATGTTCAAAGTAGTCGCTGAATTTGGCGCCTTCTTGTTCTTTGCCGGCGATCAGTTCGGATTTTAAGTAGGCTTCGTTTTGCAGGAAGCTGCGCAGCTTTTCCAGTAGGGCGGCGTCTTCGCTGAAGCGCTCCATCAGTATATGTTTGGCGCCGTCGAGGGCATCTTTGGTGGTGGCGATTTTGTGCTCTTCGTTCAAAAACGCTGCGGCTTCCGCCTCGGGGTCTTTGCTGGGGTTTTCCAGCAGCAAGTCCGCCAGCGGCTCCAACCCCGCC
Organism: Marinimicrobium sp.; assembly: GCA_027322215.1. GTDB lineage: Bacteria > Pseudomonadota > Gammaproteobacteria > Pseudomonadales > Cellvibrionaceae > JAVDDU01. The sequence goes on along the minus strand of DAHVRW010000093.1, from coordinate 5,111 downwards.
TCCCGGGCAATCTGGCCTTTGGTGCGGCGCTTGGGTTTGTAGGGCAGGTAGAGGTCTTCAAGCCGGGTTTTGGTGTCGGCGGCCAGAATGTCCCGCTCCAGCTCCGGGGTCAGCTTTTCCTGCTCGGCAATGCTTTTCAAAATCGCGGCGCGTCGGTCTTCCATTTCGCGCAGGTAGCGCAGGCGCTCTTCCAGGGTCCGCATTTGGGTGTCGTCCAGGCCACCGGTCACTTCTTTTCGATAGCGGGAGATAAAGGGTACGGTCGCGCCTTCGTCCAGCAGGGCCACGGCCGCGGCTACTTGTTGCTCATTGCAGTTGAGTTCTTGAGCGATGCGTTGGGAAATGCTGTTCATGGATTGTGACTCGTTCCTGGTTAAATCGGTTTCGGCTATACGGAGTGGTGAATTCGGTCTGCCCTGGGGCTAAACCTCCAGAACACGCCGTAAACCCGTCCCTGGGGGCTCGGCTGCAGCGTCCATGCTGCAGACGGTCCTGGAGGTTTAGCCCCAGGGCAGCCCTTGTTTGGGCAGGGTAGCACCAGCTGTCTGGTGCACATTATGCGTAAATGAGCCGCTCAGACCAGTCTTGTTTTTACTGAAAAACTGTGCGGGCGCAAAAACATCTTGCGCTGCACCATCATGGTGCTATAGTCATGCACCACACCGTAACACAAGCCCACTCTGACGAGGTTGGACAACGGCCTTATGCAAGAACCCTGGAGAGACGACGAGCCCATCTACCGACAATTGCGCCAGAGAATCGCAACGCTGATTCTGAACGGTGCCATTAAGGAGGGTGAACCTATCCCTTCGGTCCGGCAGGTGGCGGCGGATTACCAAATCAACCATTTGACCGTAGCCAAGGCCTACCAGGAGTTGGTGGAGCAGGGGCTGGTGGAAAAACGGCGCGGGCTGGGAATGTTTGTGCTCCCTGGCGCACGGGACCAGATTGCCGCCAGCGAGCGTGACAAGTTGCTCGAAGATGAGCTGCCGCGCCTGCTGGTGCGTGCACGTCAACTGGGCATTTCGGAATCCGAGCTCAATGCCCATATTAAACAAATGTTGAAGGAGACACCCTGATGGACTCTGTTATTCGCGCCCGCGGCCTGCGCAAGGCCTACGGCAAAACCCAGGCTCTGGGCGGCGTGGATTTGGACGTCGCACCGGGTCAGATTCTCGGCCTGATCGGCCCCAACGGCGCAGGGAAAACCACGCTCTTAAAAGGCATTCTCGGCTTGGCTCAAGTAGAAGGGGATTTGTCGGTCCTGGGTATGAACCCACATCGCCAGCGCAGCCAGATGCTGGAGCGAGTGTCCTTTATTGCGGATACCGCAATATTGCCTCGCTGGTTGAAGGTGCAAAATGCGCTGCGTTATATGGAGCACGTACACCCGCGCTTTAATCGTGCCAAGGCAGAGGCGTTTCTTGAGCGCACCGACATTCGGCGCGACAGCCAGGTGCGGGAGCTTTCCAAAGGCATGATAACCCAGCTGCATCTGGCGTTGATCATGGCCATCGACAGCAAGTTACTGGTGCTGGATGAACCCACGCTTGGCCTGGATATTCTTTATCGAAAGCAGTTTTACCGCACCTTGCTCGACGATTATTTCGACGAGCAAAAAACGATTCTGATTACCACCCATCAGGTGGAAGAAATCGAAAACCTGCTCACCCATGTGGTGTTTATCAAAAACGGCAAATTGTGTTTGCAGGCCGAGATGAACGACCTTGAGCATCGCTACACCGAGCTGCATGTGGGTCAGGAACAAGTGCTTAGCGCGCAAGCGCTGAACCCAATACACACTCGCCCCATTCTGGGCGGCAAAGCGATGATTTTTGAAGGCGTTACACGCACGCAGCTGGCCGCACTGGGGGAAACCCGAACGCCCGCCTTGGCGGATTTGTTTGTGGCCAAAATGGAAACACCTCGGAGCGCAACGGCGGGAGGCGATCATGAATAAGGTACTGATTCAGTTTCAGCGAGAACTGTGGGAATCCCGAGCGAGCCTTGTGCGCACGCCCGTCATTCTGGCGGGTGTTCTTATGGCGTTGTTGGTGGTGGGCATTTTTACCACTCAACGGCACGTTCAGGATATCGGGGCCGGCGCATGGATGGAATTAAAAATGGACGGAGACGCGGTCGAGTTTTCTGAGCTCCTGTTCAGCGGCGACCTGTTCCAAATCCACCCCAATATTTTGACCACCGGCTTAGCGTCTTTTCAGGCCATATTTGTGCTGATACTGCTGCTGATCATCCCATTTTATTTGCTTAGCTGCCTGTACACGGACCGGCGCGACCAGAGTATTTTGTTCTGGAAGTCGCTGCCCGTGAGCGAAACCCGAAGTGTATTAACGAAACTGGGCACCGCGGTTTTTCTGGCCCCGGCCATTTACACCTTGGCCGCCATCGTTACCGGCACGTGCTATATATTGCTGCTTCTCCTATACGGCGCCGTCGCTCTGGGAATACCCATGCCGGGATTTGGTACATTAATATTCGCACTGGTAAGCGGCTCAGTGACGGCGGTATTGGCCTGGTTATTGTTGGCGCTCTGGTACATGCCTCTGTTTTGCTGGTTCATGCTGGCGTCGGCCGTGGCCAGGAAAACGCCATCCATTTGGGCGATGGGCCTGCCTCTGGGAACGATCGTTCTCGAAAAGTGGGTACTGGGCACCAGTTATCTGTTCAGAATGATTGCAACACAAGTCAGCTCAGGCACAACGGCCTTTAGCCGTATTATCCAAGGTTCCGGCAACGACCTCGTTGGGCTGGGACTACCGATAGGGCTGTCGCTAAGTGTGGTGTTCATCGCCGCCAGTATCTGGCTACGCAATAACCGTTACGAAGTTTAAGGGGGTTGATATGAGTAAAAAGCCTGATGAGGCAGCCTACTGGGATTTGGTCGATGATTTTATTCATCGCGCGAACGAGGCTTGCGAGCAGGCCGACCCCAGCGCCGTGAGCGCCGCTTTAGTGCAAGCAGCCGCACGCTTTGGTGCGTTTGTGGTTGCGGCGTCGTCACTGGACCGCAAGGAGTACACAGACGAGATGGAGTCGGCGCTGCAGTTCTTAACCACGCAGTACCGGGAGCATCTGCGTGCGGACCTGGAAGATTACCGGGAAAACTACAAAGTCTACATCGTCAAAGAACGACCCGAATCCACCGACGACTGAGCCCATCGTTTGTGGCCGTGCTAATATAGCGCCGCTGTATGATGCTCGTAATGGCGCTGCGTAGCGCCAGCCACCGACTCCCGACGCATTTAGGAGCCTGTCGATGTCCCTGCGCCTGGTCGTTCTCATGTGTTTGCTGCCCTTGAGCCTGAGCGTTCGGGCGGGCGACAACGACTGGTTGTCGTTGATCTGGCATAACGATTTATTGATCGGCAAAGACGGCGGTGGCTACACCAACGGGCTCTTTCTCTCCTGGTACACCTTTGCCGATGAAGTGCGTGAGGATTTTGCGCCGCCCTGGCTGACCCGCCCTTTGGCGCGCTGGCTAATCAACAGCGAAGACACGACAAAGCTGGAGCTGGGCGTGCACACGCTTGGGCAAATGATGGTTACCCCTGAGGACGTATCCAAGCTCGAGCGTGAACCCGGCGATGCACCCTATGCGGGCCTTCTGTATTGGCGCTCGGGCTACTTCAGCTACACGGACGAGCGGGTGGATTCCGTCGCCGTAACGGTAGGCGTTGTGGGCCCTCTGGCGGGGGCCGAGCGCGCTCAAAAATGGGTTCACGAAATCACCGGCTCCACCGAACCCAGAGGCTGGGATAATCAGATCAGCAACGAACCCATCGGCCAGATCGAGCGGGCGCGCATGTGGCGTTTCGCCAGTGGCTCCGGTGTGCGCCAAGCGGATTTGCTAACCCAAATATCCGGCTCTTTGGGGAACGTAGAAAGCGCGGCGCGCCTGACGATGGTCGTACGTTACGGAACGGATTTACGCCGTAGCGTTATCGCCGCCAGCCAATTGAGCGGTCGCGTCAGCAACCCCATGGCCATTGACCGGGGCTGGAATGTCTACCTCGGGGTCGGCGCGGATTATGTGCACAATCAGATTTTTATCAGCGGCAGCCGGCTTCGTTCCGGCCCGCGCACCGAGCTAAAGCACGAGCAATACTGGCTCTTTGCCGGCGGCGCCTACGCTTGGGAAAACTTCAGCGCTACCGTCGGGTTCTCCGCCAGTAGCAGTCTGGATAAATACTCCAGCGCACGGCAGGGTTTCGGCTCGGTCATTCTCGCCTGGCGCCTCTAACGCAGCCGTTTGTCTATGTCCCGTTTGTTGATCATTGGCTACGTCTGGCCAGAGCCTCAGTCCTCCGCCGCCGGCAGTCGCATCATGCAATTGCTGTCCTGCTTTCATGATCAAGGCTGGGCCATCACCTTTGCCAGTGCGTCCGCTCGCTCGCCCCAAGCGGCGGACCTTTCCCCTTGGGCAAACGCCGTTGACGTTAAACTCAATTGCAGCAGCTTTGATACGTTTGTGGCCGAGCTGCAACCGGATGTGGTGATTTTTGACCGCTTTGTGTCCGAGGAGCAGTTTGGCTGGCGCGTCGCCCGCCATTGCCCGCAAGCCGTGCGGGTGCTGGACACCGAAGACTTGCACAGTTTGCGCTGGGCTCGGCAAATGCTGTTAAAACAACAGCAAAAAGCCAGCAACAACAAAACCCAACCGCTGGCCGTGGGGCCAGTCACCGCCGGTGCCGATCAACTCTACAGCATGATGGCGCCAAGCGATCAGGCGCAGCGGGAAATTGCCGCCATTTATCGCAGTGATCTCAGCCTGATGATCTCGCCCTTCGAGTACCAGTTACTGCACGAAACCTTTCGGGTGCCCAAGGCGCTGCTGCAGCTAACGCCGTTTATGCCCGACCCCACCGCCGCGGCTGGACTGGCGTTTTCCGAGCGCGAGGGTTTTATCACCATCGGTAATTTTCGTCATCCGCCCAATTGGGATGCGGTGCTGTGGCTCAAACACTGTTTGTGGCCCTTGGTGCGCGAACGTTTGCCCGACGCGCAATTGCGTATTTATGGCGCCTACCAGCCCGCCAAAGCCACGGCGTTGCACAACCCCAAACAAGGTTTTCATTTATGCGGCTGGGCAC
>DAHVRW010000092.1 GCA_027322215.1 Marinimicrobium sp. | reverse complement strand
ACACCTCTAAAGGGCAGCCCACGGGTGCCGTCAAGGGCGTAATTAGTATGTTGCGTCGCCTGATCAAGGATTACCCCGAAAGCACCGTGACGGTGGTTTTTGACGCGAAAGGAAAAACGTTTCGCGATGAGTTGTTTGCGGAGTACAAGGCCCAGCGTCTCGCCATGCCCGATGATCTGCGCCCGCAGGTGGAGCCCATCAAAGCCATTGTGCGGGCCATGGGCTTGCCCTTATTGGTTGTGGAGGGGGTTGAGGCGGACGACGTCATTGGCACCCTGGCCCGGGAGGCGACTGAAGCGGGCCGGGATGTGGTGATATCCACCGGCGATAAGGATATGGCGCAGTTGGTTAACCAGCATGTGTCTTTGGTCAATACCATGACCGGCAGCGCTCTGGATGAGGCGGGGGTAGAGGAGAAATACGGTTTTGGTCCAGAGCGGATGGTGGATTTCTTGGCCCTGATGGGGGATAAGTCGGACAACATACCCGGCGTGCCAGGGGTGGGAGAAAAAACCGCCCAGGCACTCATTCAGGGTCTGGGCAGCATGGAAAATATATACGCGAATCTGGAGGCGGTGCGTGAGTTGGGTTTCCGCGGCGCGAAAAAGATGCCAGAAAGGCTCGAGGAGCACCGGGACCAGGCTTATCTCTCGCATCAGTTGGCGACCATCAAAACCGACGTGCCTTTGGATCTGGGGCTGGATGACCTGCGACACGGAGAACCGGATTTGCCCGCGCTTGTGAGCCTGTTTCAAGAGCTGGAGTTTAAAAGTTGGGTGGATGAGCTGGCCACTCAGACGGATGTGGAGGTAACGACCGCCGCGGCGGAACCGCTCGATACCGATTATCAGATTGTTACCGATGAAAACGCTTTGGCTGAATGGGTAGAGCGGCTCACCCAGGCGGAGCTGTTTGCGTTCGACACCGAGACCACAAGCCTAAATGCCATGAACGCTCGCGTCGTCGGCGTGTCATTTGCCGTCGAACCGGGCCAGGCCGCCTATGTGCCGTTTGGTCACGATTACATGGGCGCGCCCCAACAATTGTCCGAGGAGCAGGTGCTGGGCGCCCTCAAACCTCTGCTGGAAGACCCGGATAAACCGAAAGTAGGGCAAAATCTCAAATACGATCGGAACGTGCTGCTTAACCATGGGGTGGAGCTGCGGGGCATTGCGTATGACACCATGCTCGAGTCCTATGTGCTCAACTCCACCGGCAGCCGGCACGATATGGACAGTCTGGCCCTCAAGTACCTGGATCATCAGTGCGTCAGTTACGAATCTTTGGCGGGCAAGGGCGCCAAACAGCTCACCTTCAACCAGATTCCGTTGGAGCAGGCCGGTGTTTACGCCGCGGAAGATGCGGATATTACCCTGCGTCTGCACCGCCGCCTCTGGCCTGACTTGCAGAAGATCGAGACGCTGAAGCAAGTGTTTGCTGACCTTGAAGTGCCTCTGGTTCCTGTGCTCGCGGATATCGAGCGCAGCGGCGCCTTGGTCGATGCCAAGCGCCTGGGCGAGCACAGTCTGGAGCTGGGCGAGCGGTTGCAATCTTTGGAGCGGCAGGCGCACGATCTGGCAGGGCAGGAGTTCAATCTGGGCTCACCCAAGCAGCTGGGCGCCATTTTGTTTGACGAGCTGAAATTGCCGGTTCTGAAAAAAACACCCAAAGGCGCGCCCTCCACAGCGGAAGAGGTCCTGCAGGAGCTCGCGCTGGACTACCCACTGCCGGCGTTGCTTATGGAGTATCGCGGGCTGAGCAAATTAAAAAATACCTACACAGATCGCCTGCCGCAGATGATCAATCCGGCTACCGGGCGCATCCATACCTCTTATCATCAGGCGGTCACTGCCACCGGTCGACTCTCGTCCTCCGAGCCGAATTTACAAAATATTCCTATTCGCACGGAGGAGGGGCGACGCATCCGCCAGGCCTTTGTCGCGCCGAAAGGTTACTGCATTCTGGCGGCGGACTATTCTCAAATTGAGCTGCGTATTATGGCTCACCTCTCTCAGGATAAGGGCTTGTTGCAAGCGTTTGAACAGGGTCTGGATGTGCACCGGGCCACCGCTGCCGAGGTGTTCGGGGTTACGTTGGAAGCGGTCAGCTCCGAAATGCGCCGCAGCGCCAAGGCCATCAACTTTGGCTTGATCTATGGCATGTCGGCCTTTGGCTTGGCACGCCAGCTGCGGCTAGGCCGGCAGGAGGCCCAGCAATACATCGACCGCTATTTTGAGCGTTACCCCGGCGTGCAGCGCTACATGGATGATATCCGTCTCCAGGCCCGCGAACATGGCTATGTGGAAACCATCATGGGACGGCGCTTGTATCTGCCCGCCATCAATGCCCGCAACGCCAATTTACGCCAGGCGGCCGAGCGCAGCGCGATCAACGCACCCATGCAGGGCACCGCCGCCGACATCATCAAAACCGCCATGATCGACGTGCACCAATGGTTGCGTGAGGCTGGGTTGGATGCACGAATCGTCATGCAGGTGCACGATGAGCTGGTACTTGAAGTGGCTCAGGAGCAGTTGGAGGCTGTGCGCGACGGGCTTATAAAACGCATGTCCGCAGCCGCGAAACTCAGCATTCCGCTGCTGGTGGAGGCGGGTTCAGGCAGTAATTGGGATGAGGCGCATTGATATTTTGGAACTTTTTTGTTCGGGGCGCGTCTCACATATTAGTGCGATTGCTTTTGTGTGTGAGTTCTCCCCCTAGCAGTACCTTGCACTGTTCGAAGCCTGAGCTCAGGCTCGGCCTCGACAGCAACCCCAACCACCTTGGTTGGGGTTTTTTTTTGCCAATTTTCGTCTTTTTCCTTCCCCGACATTTAATGCGGAACCTTTCGTACTGCTGGCACTCAATAGAAATACACCGACGGCAACGTCCGTGCTAGTTTTTGTGCTTGTTCTCCGCTTCACTGGTGCCACCCCAAGGGCACCAGTCTCCTTCCGGCAACCAATATAGGTTGCCGGTTTTTTTTGCGCCTCTTTTGCGCCTCTATATTTATGGATTGGTCTTGAGCTGGACTTGAACTGGACTTGAGTTGGGCCTAAACCGTATCGGGTCCGCCGTCGGTTTGGCTGTGTTCCCCTTCGTCCAATGTCAGCCAGGCATTCAGCTTGGCTTTGAGTTGGTCTATACCGGTTTGCTTCAACGAGGAGAAACACTGAGCGCTGACCAGGTCCGCTATCCCCGCGGCGCGCATCTGGTTCTGTACCGCTAACAACGTATTGTTGGCCGGGCCGCGTTTGAGTTTATCGGCTTTGGTGAGCAGGATGTGGACAGGCATTTCCGCCTCAACGGCCCAGTTAATAATCATCGCATCGACTTCCTGCATGGGATGGCGGATGTCCATCAGCAGTATCAGGCCGCTCAGGCTCTCGCGCTCGAACAGATACTCCGACAGGTTGCGCTGCCAGGTTTCCTTCATGTCCCGGCCCACTTTGGCGTAGCCATAACCGGGCAAGTCCACCAGCCGCTGGTTCTCACCCACATCAAAAAAGTTAATCAACTGCGTGCGGCCAGGCGTTTTGCTGGTGCGCGCTAACTTGCTGTTGTCCGTAAGGGTGTTGATCGCGCTGGATTTACCGGCATTGGACCGGCCGGCGAAGGCCACCTCGCGCCCGGTTTCAGGCGGGCACTCCCCCAAGCTTGGCGCGCTCTGGGTAAAGCGTGCTTGACGAAAATCGATGTTGCTTCCCATAAACCCCTGCAAAGTGCTGTGTTATCCAATATAATGCGCGGTGCCCAGCGCCATTGCCCACGGGCTCACCACGATGGCTGGCCGCTTGGGGTGAAGATTGTAGCCCGAACCGACCCTGTCGGGCGAAAAATAATCGCGACTACAGGTTAACCAATGAGACAGTTAATAAAGCACCTGCTGCCCGCGTTGGGCGCCTTGTTACTTGCACACACGGCACTGGCTGCTGGCAATCCGAGCGCTGGAGCGGAAAAAGTGGCTGTCTGTGCCGCCTGCCATGGGCCGGACGGCAATAGTCCTTCCTCGGCGTTCCCGCATATCGCCAACCTCGGGGAGCGCTATTTGCTGAAACAGTTACAGGATATTCGCGCCTGGGATCGAGAAACGGATCCCGAGCGTAAGTCTGTCACCGGTCGTGCGGTGCCTGAAATGACCGGTATGACACGAAATCTGAGCGATCAGGATCTGGCCGACATCGCGGCGTTCTATAACCAGCAAACCCGACAGCTAATGGGTGCTCAAGCGATGCAAGTGCGCATCTACACTGGCGAACAAGTGGATGCGCTGGAGCTGGGCGAGCGGGTTTACCGCGCCGGCAACATGGAAACGGGCGTGCCCTCGTGCATGGGCTGTCACTCACCCAACGGTTCAGGCAACCCACCGGCTGGCTTTCCCAGCCTTGGCGGACAGCATGCGGATTACATTGCCAAGCAGTTGCGCGCCTTTCGGTCCGGTGCACGTATCAATGACGGCGACACTATGATGATGCGCCTGACGGCACGGAATATGACCGACGCTGAAATCGACGCAGTGGCAAACTACATCAGCGGGTTGCACTAAGTTGGTTTAATAAATCAATAATTAGGCGGCTCCGGTCGCCTTTTTTATTGTGTTTTGCGCGGGAACTAACGTGGTCACCGTGCCTCCTAGACAAGCTGAATACTCGATCAAATAAATGGAGAACGCCGCTATGCGTATTTTGACGGGACTGCTGGTCCTTACCCTATCCATGGGCGCCATGGCCCAATTAGCACCCGGCCATTATCAAGCGGGGCGCCACTACGAGGTTCTGGAAAAACCCGTCGCCACCAGCGACCCGGACAAAATCGAGGTGGTGGAAATTTTCTCCTACCTCTGCGGCCACTGTTTTACCTTCGCACCTCTGGTGAGCGCGTGGGAAGAGCGCCTGGCCGACGACGTGGTGCTGGTACATGCCCATGCCGTTTGGGCGCCCGCTATGGAAGCCTACGCACGGGGCTTGCATACCGCCAAAGCGCTGGGAATATTTGAAAAGGTGCATATGCCCATCTTCACGTCAGTGCATCAAGAGCGCAAACAGATGAACGACGCTGAAGCTTGGGCGGATTTTCTCGCCAGCTACGGCGCTGACCGGGACGACGCGCTCAAAGCGTATAACTCCATGGGTGTGTCCAATCAGGTGCGGCAAAATGCCAACCGGATTCGCGAGGATTATAAAAGCCGCGGAACGCCGGAATTGGTGGTAGATGGTAAATACCGCATTTCCGCACGGGGAGCCGGAACGCACAGCGAAATGCTGCGTATTGCGGACTATCTGATTGAACAGATCCGCGCTGAGCGTAAATAAACGTTCTTCTCTTCCTTGTGATACGAAAAAGCCCATCGGCGCGCTGAGTGCCCATGGGCTTTTCTGTTTCTGGCCAGTGCGTGCTGGCGAGTGCTTTCGGTCAGCGCTGAGCGTTTAATTTTCCAAGTGCCAACCTTGGATAATGGCGCGCACTAACTGGCCTGATTGAGTGAAGTCCTCGTCGGACCACGCGCCGTTGGGGTCCACATCAGGATGAAATATCGATGCGCCTTCCGCTTTGTCATTCAGGGCCCAATTGGCATGGGACAATTTGTGGCGGCGCATAAATTCTAACCACAACTGGGTTTCCTCGGCGGCGACGGCGCCATCGCCTGTGGCGTTAACCGTGCCCCATTCGGTCACCATCAGTGCCACGCCTTGGTTCAGGGCCTGTTCCGCCTTATCCCTCAATTCCTGACCGTGACTGCCCGCGTAAAAATGCAGGGCATAAGCGATGTTGTCGAACCCCACAATGGGGTCTTGAGCCGCAACGTCCACGTCCTGGGACCAGGACGGCGTACCCACCACGACCAGATTTTTTGTATCAATGGCGCGGATAGCGCGAATGACCTCTTCCGCATACGGTTTTATGGTTTCTGACCAGTCCGTATCGGCCAGCGGTTCGTTATAAATCTCGTAGATAATGTTCGGAAACTCACCGTAGGTGTGGGCAATGTGCGTGAAGAAATCCACAGCCTGTTCGGTATAAAGATGGGCGTGGTGTGAGTGCCAATCGACGATCACATACAGCCCTTCTTTAATCGCCGCGTCGATGGCGGTCTCAACCCGGGAGAGATTGCTTTCGGCATCTTCAAGATAGCCGCCGGGTGTCTCCACGCCCATGGGCGCGCGAATGAGCGCCGCGTGCCACTCCCACGCCACCTCGTGCAGGGCGGCATTGTTATAAAATCGTTCACCCTCCCAGCCGTTGTTTGACCAAAACAGACTCACTCCAGCCAAACTGATCGCTTGGCCCTGGTGGTTCAGTATTTGGTTACCCTCGACGGAAAGAAAACCGTGTCGGGTTACCGCCGAGACCGCCGGTGGCCCCCGATCCACCAAACTGAGTGCGAAAATAACGATACATGCTACTAAAATCAGTATAAAAATGCGTATCGGCGTCAGTTTTGTGGCCATCCCAGCTTCTCCCTGATTTATGCTGCCGTTGGCAACTCGTACGTGACTATCCTGCCGTTCCGTCCATCGTGTTAGGCGCCTCCAAAGGTGGGCGCCCCCTTCTTTTACGTACCCAGTTGAGGGCGTTTAAAATGGGCCCCCGGCTGACCACCCAACGCTCCAGGCGGTACTTGCCCGGGAAATTCAAGAGAATGATGCCTACGGCGAGGGTCAGCAGCCCCTGCCCGGGCAACACTAGCATTAGCAAGCCAAGGATCACTAACACGGCGCCCAATATGTTCTTTCCCACAACGATGAACGCATGGCCCACTGGGTTCGTGACCACTTTTCGCCGTCGTCGCCTGGACGCCATAAAATAATCACTGGGCAGGCGTGCAATCACCACCGGTAGCGCCAGCAGGCTGCCTAAAAAAATTAACACTGAACATCCCGCCAGAGACCAAAGCAACGTCTCATGTTCGGCCAGCTGTTGCAGAACCTCAGCTAAACCCGTCACCGCCATCACCCAAACATCCTTTCGCCCAAATATCGGGCATCGCGAAAACCCGCATACGCACTGGCCCGAGTGCCGACCGGTATCTTAGCACCGGGCGTCGCTTTCAGGGAAACGGATGGCTAGGAACTCATGTGTACCCGCTCTTCAGCGTTATTCTTGATGGCTTGATTTTGCTGGGGGAAGAATGTGTTCAGCCACACTTCAAAACCGACCAGTGTGTAGATGAGTTGGCTGGTTTGCGGGCTCAGTTTACCGCTCGCAACTTCGTCTTCATACTCGTTAACAATACGCCGAACCGTGTGGCCGCTTAAGTACTGATGGATGCGTGCGTCGGGTTTTGACAAGCGGTGTGCGGCCGCTTGTAGCTGCAGAGATTTTGCAAACCAAACGGTGCCAGGCGATGTGAATTTGGTTTTCTTTTGATAGGCGAATTGTTTGGAGTAGTGTTTCTCGGCCAGCGCGCGCAAACAGGGCTTGGTGTGCTTGCGTGACACTTTATGCCGGTAGGGCATTTGCAAAGAGAGTCGGTGCAGGGAGTTCGATTGAAATGGATGAACGACGTCCACGCCGTTGTGGCTGCCGATGCTTTCAAACATCTCATTGAAGCAGTGGGCAAACATTAAGGTGCCTACAAGGGTGTACTCATCTTCGGGGTGAAGTGCGGCCAAGTGCGGCTGCAGTTGATCGATATGTTCGGCGCAATCCTCCGTCCCGGTCGTGTTGAATAACTGCCGCAGGTTTTCGTTCACCTGCTGGTTACGTAACAGGTATTGTTTCATTGAGGTCACGTCTCCGCGCTTAAACCAGGCCGCGTAGCCACGCAGCCGCGGAACCCGTTGCAGTAAAGGTATAGTGCGCCTCACAAGCTTCCAAACCGCGGGCGGGCAGCGCTTACGCAAGCCGTAAATCGGCACGTCATGTTGGGGTTGCTCACCGAATAAGATGTCCGCGCATGTGCCGGTCATCAAGACGTCGAGCTCCCCTTGAAGCTGCTCCAGGGCACGCTCCGTGGCCAAGCTGATAAACGTACGAGGGGGCTCTTCTGTGCTGAGTACAGTGCGGCGCAAGAGCGCCAACAAATCGTCCTGAGCATCGATAGTGACATTTTGACTGACCAATCCATGGCGCTTAGCATTTTGTTGTGCGACACGGGTTTCGTCGTATTCGCGCGCTTCAGGATCGCTGTAGCCGCAGCTGATTGCTGTGGTCTTGTGTAACCCGCATTCGCGTTGCGCGGCACCGATCAACGCCGAGTCGATTCCACCAGACATCAGTAGACCTGGGCGTACATCGGCACTTCTACGTAAATCGGCATTTCTAAACTGATCCGTAATATTTAGGCAAAGCCGTCGCCATAGCGGTTGAGTAAACTGCTCCGCTCGTGCCTGAATCTTTTTCACCGGTTCCTGCTTGAGATTAGGCTGCAAACTGAGCGGGGTGTTTCCATGGACGGTCCCGGTAACGACAAAGCCCGGCACCACTTTGAACACGTCCTGAAATAGAGTTTGCGGACCCCAATTGCCCCGATAGGTTAACTGCAGAAGCAAGTTTTCAGTGTTGACACGGCGTTTGAACTGCGGGTCGTTGAGAATGGCTTTGACTTCGGAGGCGAACCAGAAATGGTTGTCTTGCTGGGCGTAGTACAGGGGGCGTCGGGCGAATAAATCCCGGCCCAGCACGATGCGGCCAGTGTGAGTGTTGTAGATACACACGGCGAAGCCGCCATCGAGATCGGCCAGGGCTTTTACGCCGTGTTTTTGATAGGCGGCGTGAATGTAATCCGACAGTGATTGCCCCGACAGCACCCCGTCTTCCGGGGTTCGGGCGCGCCCATCCACTAACACATAAGTGGAGCCCGAATGGGTAAGTCCCGCTTGATATACGCCTTTGTGTTTATTCCGGTAAAAAAAATGGCTGTCGGTGCCTGCTGAAATCAACTCCTGAGTTTCACCGCGATGTACCAACGCGGCACTCATAGCCGCGGCCGGGTTATGGGTGAGGTTGCTCTTGCTAAACGTAAATACGCCACCTATGGCACTCACATCCGCCTCCAAAACACAGTAGCCCAACTACATGAGGCCTTGACCACACAAAAAGTTCAGGTAAGACAGATTTGAGCGCTTGTTAACCGCGCGCCATTAGCTTTTCCGGATAACGGCAGAGCCGCCGATCCGTTTAGCGGTGGGTATTTGCTGACCACTTAGTGTTCAAAGGGTATCCTTTGTTCCCGGTTCAGTAGTAAGGTATTAAAACCCGCCAAGGGTGTGCGGACTGAGCTATGGTTTACGGTATGGGTTTACGGTACGGGTTTACCGTATGAACAGCCAGGGGACATTGGCTGTCAAATCGTCACATAGCGAAATAGATAAGACGGTGCTTGCGCAATTGAGCTATAACCGCCCACGGCGAGAGCATCGGCTAGTGATTATCCAGGGAGACATTTATGTTGCTGCTATTGTCGGTTGTGCTGATCTTGTTGCTGCTGGGCGTATTATTTTACTACCAGGTGGCGTTGCCACTGGCATCGGCTATTTTCGTACTCGCTTGGCTGGCGCTCGGTATGCTCACTCCGGTGCTGTGGTCTCTCTGGCTGGTTGTCCCCCTGGCGATCGTGCTGGTGGTGTTAAATCTGCCCCCTATCCGACGCCCCCTGTTGTCCAAGTTCGCGTTTCGTGCGCTGAGCAAAGTGCTGCCGCCTATGAGTCAGACCGAGGAAGAAGCGTTGGAGGCGGGAACCACTTGGTGGGAGAAAGACCTGTTTAGCGGTCGGCCCGACTGGCGTCAGTTTGCAGAAATTACCCCGCCTCAGCTTACCGCTGAGGAGCAATCCTTTTTGGATAACGAAGTCAACGAGCTGTGCGCCATGATGGATGAGTGGGATATCCATCACACACGCAAGGATCTATCACCGGAGGCCTGGCAGTATCTCAAAGACAAAGGCTTTCTGGGTTTGATAATCCCCAAGGCCTTCGGTGGCCGGGACTTCTCACCTTATGCCCAGAGCCGAGTGATGAGCAAAATTGCCAGTCGCTCTATCACTGCCGCTGTCACGGCTATGGTGCCAAACTCTTTGGGCCCCGG
>DAHVRW010000091.1 GCA_027322215.1 Marinimicrobium sp. | reverse complement strand
GAAGGGCTGGTCCTTTCGTTTGCCGATGCGCAGCAAACCGAGCTGCCCGGCGTGGTACGTGAGTTTGACGACCAGCAGGTGGTGGTGGACTTCAATCACCCCCTGGCTGGGCGGACCATTGTTTTTGAAGTTGCCATTTTACGGGTCGAGCCCGCCCAGTTACACTAAAGGAGCCTGAATAGCTCAATGTTCGTCATGCCCGCTCCGATTTCGCCATGTCCGCCATAATGTTCGTCATGCCCGCAAAGGCGGGCATCCAGGGCAGTCAACAGCATGGGTTCCCGGCCGCTTCGCAATGGCAAGGTGGCGAGGGAATGACGGACTTTTCAAAGCTTCGTTAACCGCGACGTATATTCCATGGAGTTACCATGAACGCAGCCGCTCCGCTACAGATCAAATTAGCTAATCCCCGAGGGTTTTGTGCCGGCGTCGATCGCGCCATCGATATCGTTAATCGCGCTTTGGACGTTTTTGGTGCGCCTATTTATGTGCGCCATGAAGTGGTGCACAACAAGTTTGTCGTGGATACGTTACGCGAGCGCGGCGCCATTTTTGTGGATGAACTGCATGAGGTGCCGGACGACGTCATCGTGGTATTCAGCGCTCACGGCGTCTCTCGGGCGGTACGCAACGAGGCGCAAGCGCGCGGCTTGCAAGTGTTTGATGCGACCTGCCCCCTGGTGACCAAGGTACATATTGAAGTCATGCGCTATAGCCGCGAAGGCCGGGAATGTGTGCTGATCGGCCACGCAGGTCACCCCGAAGTTGAGGGCACCATGGGGCAGTACGACAAGAGCCGGGGTGGCGATATCTACCTAGTGGAAAATGAAGCCGATGCGGCCGCATTAGAAGTTAAGGTCCCGGAGCGGCTGGCCTATGTCACCCAAACGACGCTCTCTATGGACGATACTGCGAAAGTTATCGGTGCGTTGCGGAAAAAGTTCCCCATGATTCAAGGGCCGCGTAAAGACGATATTTGCTACGCGACGACCAATCGGCAAGATGCCGTACGCCAGCTGGCGCTCGAGTGTGGTCTGGTGCTGGTGGTGGGCTCGCAAAATAGCTCCAACTCCAACCGTTTGCGCGAACTGGCGGAACGCTGCGGTGCGGAAGCCTATTTGATTGACGGCCCCGAGTGCATACGCGCCGAGTGGCTGGAGGGCAAAACGGCCATCGGTATTACGGCAGGCGCGTCGGCGCCGGAAGTACTGGTGGAACGGGTGATCGAGCATTTGCAAGGCCTCGGCGCCCAGGCACCTGAGGAGCTGGATGGCATCCCGGAAAACATCAGCTTTAGCTTGCCCAGAGAGCTTCGCTAGAGCGATGATGCGCTAAGCCATCGACAGACGCGGTTAATTTTTTCCAAGGTGAGGTAGTAGTGAAGCGGATTATCGTAGTGGGTGGTGGCGCAGGTGGATTGGAGCTGGTCACCAAGTTGGGCAAAAAACTGGGCCGCAAAGGCAAGGCTCATATCACCTTAGTGGATCGCGATACCACGCATCTATGGAAACCTCTGCTGCACGAAATCGCCGTCGGCGCCATGGATGAGGGCGTCGATGCGGTCAGCTTTCGCGCTCATGCCTATGGTAACCACTTTTATTTTCGGGTTGGCTCTCTGATTGATATCGACCGCGAGGCCAAGCAAATCGTTTTGGCGCCGATGAAGGATGAGGACGGCAACGAGTTTTTACCGTCAACGCGCCTGGATTACGACATTCTTGTGGTTGCCCTCGGGTCGATCTCCAATGACTTCAATACTCCGGGCGTTAAGCAGCATTGTATCTGCCTCGACAGCCCCGCTCAGGCGCACCGGTTCCGCAACAGGATGCTCCAACGTTTTTTACGAATTCAGCGTCTGTCTGAAGCGCGCGACGACGATGTGCACATCGCTATTGTCGGTGCCGGTGCGACCGGCGTCGAATTATCGGCTGAGCTGCATCACGCGATGGCGGAGTTTCATAACTACGGCTTCGATGCACTGAACAATGAACACTTAAAAGTTACGCTGGTAGAAGCGGGAGAGCGCATCTTACCCGCCTTGCCCGAACGGATTTCAAAAGCCGCCCATAAGGAATTGAACAAAATTGGTGTGAACGTATTGACGAAAACGGCCATTACCTCCGCTGAGCAAGGGGTGTTGAACACCAAAGATGGTCAGCAGATTCGCGCCGATCTGATGGTGTGGGCCGCGGGCGTCAAAGTGGCGGACTTTATGAAGGATATCGGCGGCCTGGAAACCAACCGTATCAACCAGCTGGTAGTTCACGACACCCTGGTGACCACCCGCGATCCCGCCATATTTGCCATCGGTGACTGCGCCGAGTGCACCCAGCCCGACGGCAGCCGTGTCCCGCCCCGGGCTCAATCGGCCCATCAGATGGCCACCTGTTGTTACAAAAACATTCTGGCGTTACTCAATAACAAGCCCATGCGTAGCTACCGCTATAGAGATCATGGGTCCTTGGTGTCCCTAGCCAAATACTCAACCGTAGGCAGCTTGATGGGCAACCTGAACCGCGGCAGCTTGTTTGTCGAGGGCCATTTGGCACGTTTGGTGTATATTTCGCTTTACCGGTTACACCAAATTGCCATCCACGGGGTGATTAAAACCGGACTCATTATGTTTTCGGGGCGGATTAACCGCTGGCTGCGGCCCAGGCTGAAACTGCACTGACGCGGAATTGACGGTGGGACATATGCTGGGGCCGCGATAACCGAGTCAATCGTGCACCATTAGCACTGCGCCATGGGTATCGCCCGCATGCGCAGTCGACCGCTGCGGGCCAGAACCATCTCATATCCCGGCCCGTCCTCCGCGGCGCAAACCGTGATGGTGCCCGCCTGAAATGCACCCCCTGAGGTGCCGTTGGTATTACGGCTTTCGCCGGTCCCGATAAAGGACACGTGGTTGGCCACCTGCTGATTCCCTACGATACGAATTTCGGTATTGGCGTCGGCGCTGGCGAGCAGTTTTTCACCCAAATCCCATTGACCGTTGTGGTTGTCGTCCACAAATACCTTCCATCCGTCGCTCCATTGGCCCTCGGCGCTCAGGGTGACTCGTCGGTTGTGAACAATGGCGGACGTGCGGGCCAACTGAGCCGCTTGATAGAGCTCCTGGGCTCGGCTGTGAGTGCGTGTTTCATGCACTAATTTGGAAAAACTAGGTAAGGCGAACCCCGCGACAATGGTGAATACCACCAACGTCACCAAGAGCTCCACTAACGTAAAACCACGGGCCGACATAAACCCCTCCTTGGATCGTCATTATTGCGCGCCGCTCATACTTCCCTGTTGACCGCATATCGCCCAAACGGCGCTCGAGTACACAATTTGTGTTAGCTTTCATCAATATACGATTCGCGGCATCAGACGTCTACAATGGTTCCAGACCGTCTATTTATAACGCGAAGGGCGCTTATTAGTATATTTAATAACCAAGTGAACGGTGGAGTATGGGACGAATACGCGGCTTTACCTTGATTGAGCTGATGGTGACCTTGGCGGTATTTGCCATTGTCGCGGGGCTCGCCATTCCCAGCTTCACCCAGATGATTCGAGATAATCGCTCCGTTGCGTTGGCCGATAACCTGCTGTCGGCGGCTCAATACGCGCGCGCCCAAGCGGTTACCGTCAAGGGGGCGGTGTCGCTGTGCGCAAGCGCCGATGGCGCCACATGTGGAGCCGATTGGACAGCGGGCTGGATTGTATTTGCCGATGGAGCGGCTACCGAGACGGCTACGCCACCTCAGGTTTCCGAGGTGCTGCGCCATTGGGAAGCACCGGGGTCGAATGCTTCCATAGAGGTTCAACAAAACAGTACCGATACTAATTTTATCCGGTTTACCGGTTTAGGCACCCTGGCTCGCACTGGCAATGCCGCGATTGCCGCAAAAATTGAAGGTTGTACTGGCAATTCGGCCCGCAATATCACTATCAACCGTGGAGGTGTGGCTCGTGCGACCGCTGCAGAATGTTAAAGGTAACGTCCTTGGCGTACACCGACATCGCATGCGTGGAGTGGGCTTGATTGAAGTTCTGGTCACGCTGATTATTCTCTCCACCGCTTTGTTGACCTTAACGGCTTTGCAAACTCGTTCCTTGCAGTTCAACCACAGCGCCTACCTGCGCTCGCAGGCGAATAATTTCGCTTATGACATATTAGACCGGGTGCGTATCAATCGCGGTGAGCGCGATGCGTATAACCTGAGTACCGACGATGCCTCGCCCTCCGTATCATCGAACAATTTGGTACAACGGGATCTTGGCGAGTGGCGATCGCTCATCGAAGCAACACTCCCCGGGGGCACCGGTGGCATTGAGTGCGCTAGCGATATCTGCAAAGTGACAATCCGTTGGGATGAGCAGAATATGTCCGGCGACGAGACGGAAGATTCCACCACCTTTACCTATACCAGTCGACTGTAGGGTCTGGAGTTATGCGTAAACAGCAGGGCTTATCTTTAGTAGAGCTGATGATTTCCATCACCCTGGGCTTGGTATTGATGACCGGCGTGATGCAGATGTTTCTATCCAGCCGCACGGTGTTTAGCACCCACCAAGCCATCTCACGCATCCAGGAGAGCGGACGTTTGGCCATGGAGTTTATGTCTCGAGATATTCGTATGGCGGGTTATATGGGATGTATGAGTCGAGCTACCGAGGTGTTTAATACGTTAAATAATAGTACTGACGCGTTATATGATTTTAACATGGGTATCGAGGGTGTCACGGTCGCGAGCAACGGTACTCTGCCTGCCCGCTTTTCCGGCATTTTGAATAACCCAGTACCTGACTCAGATGTATTGGTTGTGCGTAGTGCCAATGGAAACTCTGCTGGGGTTACTCAGAATAATAACGGCGCACAGATATTTCTCGATCATACTGGCGAAATTCCCGGAGCCTGCCCGAACGACAGTAGCAGTCTCAGTGGGTTGTGCGCCGGGGACATTGTAGTGGTCTCGGATTGTGAAAAAGCGCGCGTATTTCAGATCACTAACTTAACGGCAACCGGTGGTGCTACCCAAGTTAATGCTGTTCATTCCAGTGCTGGCAACGTTAGCCCAGGCAACGCTATTTCGTCCTGGGGCGGCAATAGTGCACCTCCAGAGGAGCGCTTTGGTCCGGATTCCGAAGTGATAAAACTATCTACCACAATTTATTTTGTGGCGGAAAATGCGTCGGGCGGGCGCAGTTTATGGCAGAAAATCGGCAGCCAGCCCGCCCAGGAGTTATTGGAAGGGGTGGCGGATATGCGTATTCGCTACGGCATTGATGCTGCGCCCCAGGACGGTGTTCCGGATCAGTATGTCGCAGCCAGCACGATTAATGGGGATGAGTGGCACAACGTGCTGAGCGTCCGTGTGCAACTGTTGCTTGAAAGCTTGGATGATAATGTGCTGGAAGAGCCTCAGCCTTACACATTCAACGGACAGTCTGTTACGCCCACTGATCGCCGCATGCGTCAGGTCTTTGTCAACACCATTGGAATTCGCAGCCGCCTGCCCTAGGCGGTTTTGCAGGAGAGCGTTATGAGTTATTGGATGCCCTACCCAACTCGCCCTGTCACGAACCCAAGAGCACAGCAAGGTGTGGTCCTAATCGTGGGGCTGATAATGGTACTGCTGATTAGTCTGATCGCGTTGGCCGCCATCCGTGGTAGTGGCCTACAAGAGCTGATGGCAGGAAATGTGCGCGACCGTAACTTGGCCTTTCAGGCAGCAGAAGCTGGCTTACGCGAAGCGGAAGGGCGTTTCGCGGCAGGCAATTCCATGCCACTGTTTGACGGCAGTGAAGTGGGGTTGGTTGAGGCATTGGTCGGGTCTACCAACAGTGGCTTCTGGGACGCCTATAGCTGGGCTACACAATCGGTGCAGTCCAGCTTAACCCTTGAGGGTGTGAGCCAAGCGCCTCGGTATGTGATTGAAGAAGTCGCTTATACGCCCATAGCAGGAGCCGATGGGGGAGCGATCGGTTTCGCGAGCAACCTGGATGCCGAGGAAGAGACGACTTTGTATCGCATCACTAGCATGAGCTATGGCGCCACCGACGCATCGCCTGTGATTTTACAAGCGACGTTCAAGCCCTAAGCAACATTTGGCCGGAGTACAAAGATGAACCTAAAAGCGATCGGCAAGAAGTTCGGCCTTGTGTTGGCCGCTACCGGGGTCGGGTTGATGAGCACGCCCAGTTTAGCCTCCGTGGAACTGGCGCAAGCCCCTTTGTTTTTGTCACAGCCGGTGCGGCCGCTGGTGATGCTCAACATGTCCAATGACCATCAGCTCTATTTCAAAGCCTACGACGACTATTCCGACCTTACCGGTAACGGCGTGGCCGATACCACTTATGTTCATGAGCATGACTATTACGGTTATTTCGACAGCCGTAAGTGTTACCGATATCGCAGCTCTAATGGTCGTTTTCAGCCCACGAGGTTTGTCGATCCTGACGGCTATTGTAATGCTGGGAGTACATCTAATGAATGGAGCGGAAACTTTCTCAACTGGGCCTCTATGACCCGTATCGATGCTGTGCGAAAGATTTTGTACGGCGGTCTGCGCGTGGTGGATACGGAGGAGGTGACGGTTCTGGAGCGATCGTTTCTGCCTCAGGATGCCCACTCGTTTGCCAAGTATTATGCCGGCAGTGATCTGCCTCGCCTGACGCCCTACAGCGGTGATCTGGGCGCCACGAATGCGTTTGCCCGGGGTATTACGATGTGTAACACCACTAATCCTTCGGAGCGACAGCAGTATTCCCAGGATGTGACCGACCCGCCCAAAATGCTGGTGGCACAGGGGAATTATTCCTTGTGGGCCAGTAATGAGCGCTGGCAGTGCCGTTGGGGCAACTACAGTAATGACAATGACCCGGCGCTCAGTGGTATCCAGGCCTATTCGAGAAGTCCGGCTAATAGCACCAACGGTAATTACGGGCACAAGCTGGGCGAATTCAACGTGCGCGTAGAGGTATGTGTGCCGGGGCTCTTGGAGGAGGATTGCCGGTACTACCCCGAAGGCAACGCCAAGCCCAGCGGGCTGCTTCAGGAGTACGGAGAAAAGGGTGAGCTACATTTTGGTTTGATGACCGGCTCATACGGCAGCAACAAGTCTGGCGGAGTGCTGCGCAAAAATATTGGCGACCTTGCCGATGAAATCAATGTCGCAACCGATGGGACTTTCAAAGCAACCCCAACTGGGGGCGGGATTATCAATGCGCTCAATCGACTGCGAATTTACGGTTACGATTTCAATGAAGGTTTTTATAATAACGCAGGAGCCAATGGCGACAACTGCCCGTGGGCTATGACCTCATTTAACGACGGCCGTTGCTCAAACTGGGGCAACCCCCAGTCAGAAATTTACCTTGAGTCTCTGCGCTACCTGGCGGGTAAAACCGCCACAGCGGGCTTCGCCTCCAACGATGCTAATTACATCGATGGTTTGACCACGGCGAGCTGGGCGGACCCCCTATCGAACCAAAACTATTGCGCGCCGGTCAACGTTATTCAGTTTAATGCCTCAGTCAGTTCCTACGATAACGATATGGGGGGAGCGGCCGATCTGGGTGTCGACAGCGTGGATGCGTGGACTAATAATGTAGGCGCTGCCGAAGGTATTCACGGCAACAGTTTTTTTGTCGGCGCTAACGGCGACAATAATGACCAGTTATGTACCCCTAAAACCGTGGGCAGCTTATCCTCCGTGCATGGTACCTGTCCGGATGCGCCGCGACTAGAGGGAACGTACCACATCGCTGGGTTGGCTCACTATGCTCGTACCAACAGCATCCGAACGGACTTGATGGGTGAGCAAACGGTACGCACCTATGGTGTGACACTGGCTCCAGCAATTCCGCGTGTTATTGTCCCCGTTCCGGGTTCGGCAGACCGTACGATTACGATACTGCCCGCGTGTCGAAATAATATTCAGACCACCAGAACCAACTGCGCCATTGTTGACTTTAAAATTGTGGAGCAGGAATTTAATGTCAATATTGATGGAGTGCCGACCAATACCGGCAAGCTTTACGTCAACTGGGAAGACAGTGAACAGGGCGGTGACTTTGACCAGGATATGTGGGGCGTTATCTCATACGAGGTCACCTCAACGAATGTCAGTGTAACGACGCAGGTCATCGCCCAGTCCACCGGCGACCCTATGGGTTTCGGGTATGTTATTGGCGGCACCACAACGGACGGCTTCCATGTTCATTCTGGTGTAAATAACTTTACATATACATCCGCGTATGCTGAGTATCCAGGTTGCGGCACCACGGACGGCACCTATTGCACCTGTCGTGTAGGGAACGGCTACGACGGCACCGCTGGCGCTTGTAATCACAGCCACTCTCGGGCGCAAGCTCGCACGCAGGTATACACCGTGGGCACCTCGGCTGCAGCGCTTTTAGAAGCCCCTTTATATTATGCAGCCAAGTGGGGCGGTTACAGCGACGATGCGCTGACCACAGAGGAAATTGCCCAAGGTGAGGCAGAGACCTACTACGCCGCCACCGACCCCCGCGAGCTGCAACGCTCGCTCAGAGACGCATTTTCTCACGTGGCGGAGCGACTTGGCTCGGCCTCAGCGGTTGCTGCCAACTCAACCCGCGTAGGTACCGATACGGTAATTTATCAAGCGTTGTTTAACAGCGATGGCTGGACGGGAGAAATCGCTGCGATTCCGTTAACCGCGGACGGCGGTCTGGCTGAGGAACCGGAATGGAAGACAGGGGCGAATTCATTTGCTGCGCCTCAGAACCGGAAGATTTTTACCCATAACGGCAGCGCCGGTGTGTCTTTCGATTGGAATGCTTTATCGGATGCGCAACGTGCCGCACTCGTCAGTGAGCAAACGGTGCGTTGGTTACGCGGCGAGGCAATCGCCGGATTAAGAGAGCCTGTCTTGCTGGCGGATATTGTTAATTCCGACCCGGTGTTTGCAGGTTCGCAGAACCATCGTTTCCATGATCTTCCTGAAAGCCTCGGGGGCCGGACAGGCAATTCCGACCCCTATGGCGATTACCTTAATGACGTTAAAAGAGAGCGGCAGGAGGTTCTGTACGTGGGCGCCAACGGCGGCATGATGCATGCTTTTAACGCCCAAACTGGTCACGAGATGTTCGCTTACGTGCCGTCAATGGTGTACGACCAGTTGGAAAACCTGACTAAGCTCACCTACGGTATGGCTTCGAATGCACACCGCTATACGGTGGACGGCCCGCTCTTCGTAGGCGATGCCTACTTCACCCATAACGGTGTCACCAAGTGGCGCAATATTCTCGTGGGAACCCTTGGGGCAGGCGGAAGGGGTCTGTTTGTGCTGGATGTCTCCGACCCCAGCAGCTTTAACGAAAATAATGTGTTGTTTGAGTTGACGGAAGAAGATATTCCCGAAATCGGCAATATTACCGGACGGCCAATAGTCGCTCCTACCAGCGATGGGTGGAAAATTTTCGTCGGCAACGGTTATAACTCCGATAATGGCCAATCTAGCCTTATCGTAGTAGACCTGAGTGACCCTAAAGGAAACTCTACTGTCGTGTTGAGTACCGATGCCGTGGGCAGTAATGGTATGGCTGAACCGGAACTGCTGCCTGACGGGCAAGGCGTTATTACTCATGCTTATGCGGGTGACCTGCAGGGTCGGCTCTGGAAGTTCGACCTCACGCCTGCCCAGCCTGGCAACTGGACAGTGGCTTTTAATGGTCAGCCGTTTTTTACCGCACGGGATCCCAATGGTCGGGTTCAGCCGATTACCGCCGCCCCGGTGTTAGGCCGTAATGCTCAAAAAGATAATGCCACGATGGTGTATTTCGGAACGGGCAGCTACTTGACGCCCGCAGACAATCAGGCGGGCAACACAGTACAAAGCTTTTACGCGTTGGCAGATACTGGGATTCGTATTACGAGCACGGATCGTAGCGAACTTATGGAAAAATCCATCGTTTCGGAAAGCACCTCCGGTAATGGGGATCTTGATGGTCGCTCCGTTCGACAAATCAGCAACAACGACAACACCGAATGGTGGGCCGGCGCC
>DAHVRW010000090.1 GCA_027322215.1 Marinimicrobium sp. | reverse complement strand
GGAAACGCTGGTGGAAAACTATCAAAGCGAAGCCAAACGGAAGAACGTTCGCCTGATAATGACCACCGATGTGGATGAAGCGCTGGTGGCTACCTATGGCAATATGCTCGTCGGCGTGTTTGAAAACATTCTGCGCAACGCGGTGCATTACACCCAAAAGAACTCCGATATTCGCGTAGAACTGGCGTTCCTTCCCGAGGGGCGCTCTTATGCGGTCACCATTTCGGATACTGGACCTGGGGTTCCAGAAGAAAAACTGGATGATATTTTCCAGCCGTTCTATCGTATGGACGAAGCGCGCAACCGTGAGAGCGGCGGCTACGGCTTGGGCCTGGCCATCGCCCAACGCAGCGTCGCGCTACACCAGGGCAGCATCGAAGCCCACAACAGACCCGAAGGCGGCCTGTGCGTCAGCGTACGTTTGCCGGCGGAAGCCTAACGCGCCGCCATTTCGTTATGTCGTTCGCTCAAGGCGCCTTCTTATTCACAGAAGCGCGCCTCACTGACAGGCAGGTTGGCGGACCGGGAACGCTCTTACGAAGCCGCTACCCCCTTTGCTGCCCCCCAAGGGCGTGCTTACACGTAACTATCCACCAAATGCAGGCTCAACCTTTGAGGCTGAACCTCCGCCACCTCTTCCTCTCCCTGGCTGTGCCCGCCCCGGCCTTCGCGCTGCTGCTCACCGAACGCCTGGCCCTCGGACTGATCGGACACATTGACATCGACTAGATCCAGCCCCTGTTCGCTAAACATCTCCCGCAATCGCTGGGCGCTCAAATCCAGTGCCTCACGCACCGCTTGCTGATTACTGGTGAACGTCACATTCACCTGATCATTCTGGATAACCACTCGCACCTGCACCGGGCCTAATTCCGGTGGGTCCAGACGGAGCTCGGCGGAGGTAATGTTCTGATTCGCCAACCACAGAATGCGCTCGCCCACGGCCCGGCCCCACTGGGGCTGCCCTACCGGCACCCGAACTTCCGGCTGGATCACAAACTGGCGCTCGCTCGGTTGAAGTGGCGTATCCCGTGCGCTGGCTTCAGCTCCCAATGCGGTATGGATCACCGGCATTTCGCCCCGAAGCGGCGTCGCCTCCGCCCCACCCCGCCCTATTTCGATCTTACTGGCCGCTTTCATCGTCAAGCCAAAATCCGCTGCGTCATTCAAGGCGCGAGTTATGCCGGGTTCAAGCTCCAAACCGCCGGACGCGGGTGCGGCGATTTGCACAGAACCGTTATTCCCCGGCGGGCTTAGAAGCGTTTTTAAGCTCGCCATGAGCTCTTTCGGAGTGGAACCTGACTCGGTTAATGCCGCCCGAATCTGCATGGCCAAATGGGGTATTTGTTCGCGCGCCGGAGTCAATCCCATCTGCGTTAGCAGAGCGTACAACTGTTCCTGGCCAGGCTCTGTGTCGAGCGCTTCCGGCCCCTCTTCTTCCAACCATTGAATCAGCTCCTGCAGGCCTTGCTCCAGTTTAACGTCGTCCTCGATGGAGCCCTTGAGTTCAACATCCAGTGGCAGCGCGAGTGCCCCAGCCGTTTCCGCCAGTCCAAGGGACGAAGGTGCACTGATTGGGAGTTCATCCCGCAACCCGGAATCAGACTCGGATTCATTTCCGCTCCCCGGTGCCCCACTACTTTTTTCCTTGAGCAGAGCTGATTGAACCTGGTTTGGGGTCCGTCCCTGCGTGGATGATGCCGGGGCTTGCGTTTTCGCCCGGCCCACATCTTTGGCCGCGTTCCCCTGGGGCGAGGTAAGCCAATGCTGGAACGACGAAGCTGAGGAATCGGCACGGCGGGCGGGGGCCACAGAACCAGACGATGCGTTGCCCGAGGGGCGCAAATTTAGCGATAACAATGGGCCGACGTCGGAATGACTGGGCATGGATATCTGCACTCCAAAGTGTGGGCGGCAAAGCTTTGCCGCTTCGCCACCAAATAAAGGGTTCTGGAGTGTATATAGCAAGGACGATGCCAATGAGGCTGACCGATCACAAGTCAAGCCTGAAACGATGTTGACAGCAAGGGCGGCGGAGATGGAACCGGGGCGGAGATGGAACCGATATTAGCAGGTTAAGAGTTCTAAGGGTTAAGCGCGAGGGTTAGCCATCGCCGCGGACCATCTCATTCAAAAGCCTCTGCACCTGGGTAAACTCCTGTTCGATCTGCGACAAATAATCGCTCAGGCCGTCCAGGTTTCCCTCAAGGCTGCGCTGCTCCACATGCTCACATAACCAGGCCAAATGGACCGCGCCGAGGTTGTGGCAACTGCCTTTGAAACTATGGGCAGTGGCACGTGCCGCATCGCTATCCTGACGGGCCAGAGCGGCGCGCAAACGCTCGATGTGCTCACCGGCATCATTGATAAAGGTGCTGATCAGTAAGTGAAAATCGTCGCCCATCACGTCTTTGACGGTGTCGAGCGTATCGCGGCTCAGGTGTTCGTGAGTATCTGTCATGGGTCAGTATCGCTTTGTATAAACCTTGTTGTTCAGCTCGCCGTTCGCGTCTAGATCAATCGTCGTTGCGCCAGGAGAATACCGCTTCCACTTCATTGCCGTCTCCCAGGTAGCGGACGCCATCGCATAAACTGTCTACCAGTCTAAGGCCCCGCCCTCGGTAGTCCGTAATGCTGGGCTTTTCTTGTCGCCACTCTTTAGCACCCAGGAAACCGGACCCGCTGTCTTCCACCCGGATCGTCAAGCTACCGCCATCGTCGGTGGTGCGGTGATGCAAGTGAAGGCGAATAAATCCCTCACCGATCTCATCGAGTTTTTTCTGGCGCTGCTCGTAATAGGCGGTGAATCCCTCTTGGGTATCCTTCAGGCTCGAATCCAACGCCAGCACACCGTGCTCCAAAGCGTTGGAGTAAAGCTCGGAAATTACGGTGTAAAGCGTGCCGCTGTGGCTTCTTAAACCGGGGACTTCCACCAGAATATTGAGCAGCAGCGGCAAGGGGTCAAACATGCGGAAACTGGCTGGCTGAATATCGAAACTCATACCCCATTCCGCCAGGGTGGACTGATTGCGCCGCTCTGCTTCCGCCGCCACAGCATTGACTTGGCTGGGCTCGGCCATCAGAATTTCAATCAGTGACAGGTCATCGTGTTTCTCGCCCTGGCCGACAAAACCCTGCACCCGATCCAAGATTTCGTCGTAAAGTTTATCTGGCTGCGCGTTATTTTCGAACACTTCCTGCAAACGCTTTTCACCGAACATTTCGTCTTGTGGGTTGCGCGCCTCGTGAATGCCATCAGACCAGATGTACAAACGATCGCCCCGCGCCATAGGATAGGTAAGGCAGTCGTCAGCAAACTCCCGGTCGGACAACACGCCTAAAGGCAGGTGGCGGGACACCAAAGGCGTATAGGTCAGGGTATCCGAGTGGTACAAAAAGCATTCTGGCAAACCACCATTCCAGATCCGTATCTGCTGTTTGCGGAAATTGATGTCCACCAAAGTGGCGCAGCAAAATATACCCACCGGCAGAATGGATTTCAGCTTGGTGTTCATCTCCCGCAGGATATCGGTCATGGCAAAACCTTTCGGAACCATGCCGTAAAACGTGGCTGCCAGGGGCATAGCGCCCACGGCGGCGGGAAGACCGTGGCCGGTAAAATCACCCAATAATACCATCATGCTGCCCGAAGGGCGCATAGCCGCGAGCATGATGTCGCCGTTAAAAATGGCCAGAGAAGACAGGTAGTACTTGACGTTGTTAGCGTCCAGGCAGCCGCTGTGGGCGATATTGTCAAACACCTGTTTGGCAACGGTTTGCTCTTGCATAAAGTGTTCATTGTGCAGAGCGATCTGGTCCCGCTGCGCCAACATAGTGGTGTGCATCTCGCGCATGCGATAGAACGATTTGATTTTGGCCTGAAGAATTACCCGGTTGTAGGGCTTGGACAAAAAATCATCGCCACCGGCGTCCAAACACTGCACCAATGATTCGGTGTCGGTGAGGGACGTCAGGAAAATAATGGGCACCAACTCTTCGCCGGCCAGAGTTTTAATCTTACGCGCCGCGCCCAATCCGTCCAGGCGAGGCATCAGCACGTCCAGCAGCACCAGGTCGGGCCGCTCGCGCTCATACAGCTCCACCGCTTCCAACCCATCCCGTGCGCTCAGCACCCGGTGGCCTTCACTTTCCACAATGGAAGTCAGGATCAAACGGTCCGTTTGGGTATCGTCGGCTACCAGAATGGTGAGTTGATGCTTGTCCGTCATAGAAGAGATCCCTTCAGCGGCCAAGTGCGAACCACAGGGCTATTTAATTTCAAACAGTTGTTCGAAATTGGAAATCGTCAGAATCTTCTTCACATCGGCGCTGCAATTGATGATCTCAATTTTGGCGTTGTCGCCCCCGGCATGATCGCGCAGTAGAAGCAGCATCCCCAGCGCCGAACTGTCCAGGTAATCGGCATTTTTCATATCGATTTGATAGAACTCCGGCGCCTCGTCCAATTGCTCGTAAGACGCACGAAATTCCTGATGGGCGCTAAAATCAAAGCGTCCCTGGATGTGGAGAGTAAGGCTTCTGCCATCGGGTGATACTGTCGAAGTAATCGCCATAGTCTGTCTCGTCCGTCGTCCATTGTCTTTAGCGGTACCCCAAAAGGGGCCCTAAGCATAGCGTATTCGCACCTGAAACCCCAGTCCTAACAATGGCGTTTTTGGGGCTGGAGCTGAGCCCCGACAGCAGGCCTCGGCCGCTATAACTGGCGCCTGTGCCAATGCTGTTGCGCTGCCAGCTCATCCAGCTCCTTTTGCAGTTTTTGCTCCAACGCCGCACTCTCCTCTTGTCGCAAACGTTCGATCAACTCCTGAATCGATTTCCGCTTACGATACTTTTGCTGCCATTGCTGCTGTCTCTGGACGAGCTGCTGTTGCAGGAGGAGCATTTTCTTGTCCTGCTCTGCCAGCACCGCCTCTAAACGTTGAATAAAGCTACTGTAACCGATTAATTCAGCCGGGCGCACGCCGTCGCGTCGATTCTGGTATTCCTGTATATACTGCGCTCGATACTGTTGCAACTGCTCTAGCTGCTGTTGTTCATTTAATAATTGAGCGCGAGCGGATTCGAGGGCCTGCGCGGCCTGCTGCTCCGCCCGTTCAGCCAGGGTGAGCACAGCTCCCATTCGTTCCGATCTGACCATGGCGTCAGCGCCCCCCGTGTAAATTCGACGTCGTGACGAGGCTTACCGCTACCGGCCAGCGGGTTTTGCGGTGTCACGATGCTGCGCCGCCAAAGGTCCCTGGGACGCGGTTTTGCCCTGGGCTTTGGCGTTGGAGGCCGGCTCCAGCAGCGTGCGTAGGTGATTGGTACTTTCGGCCAGCGGGACAGCCTGGTCCAGCCCCTGGCGGATGAAGGCCCGCAGGTGCGGAAAACGCTCAATGGCCAAATCGGTTTCCGGATCGGCCCCAGGACTGTAGGCGCCGATGGCAATCAGGTCCCGGTTCTGGTGGTAGCGGGAGTTCAGCTGTTTAAAACGTTGCATCAGCTCCAGGTGTTGCCGATCGACAATGTTGGGCATGGCCCGGCTAATGGAAGCCTCCACGTCGATGGCAGGATAAACCCCCTCCTCCGCCAGCTGACGGGAGAGCACTATGTGCCCATCCAGAATCGCCCTGGAAGCATCAGCAATGGGGTCTTGTAAATCATCGCCTTCCGATAAAACGGTGTAAAACGCAGTAATGGAGCCCTCGCCCTGTTCGGCGTTGCCGGCGCGCTCCACCAGTTCGGGAATTTTCGCAAATACCGACGGCGGATAACCCTTGGTGGCGGGTGGCTCGCCGATGGCGAGCGAAATCTCCCGCTGAGCCTGGGCGAAACGGGTGAGAGAGTCCATGAGTAACAGGACGTTCAGGCCCTGATCCCGATAATACTCCGCAATACGACTGGTGAGCTGCGCGGCCCGTAAGCGCATTAGGGGCGCATCATCGGCCGGAGACGCCACCACCACGGCCCGGGACAGACCTTCAGGGCCGAGAATCTGATCGATAAACTCTTTCACTTCCCGCCCGCGCTCGCCCACC
Organism: Marinimicrobium sp.; assembly: GCA_027322215.1. Classification (GTDB taxonomy): domain Bacteria; phylum Pseudomonadota; class Gammaproteobacteria; order Pseudomonadales; family Cellvibrionaceae; genus JAVDDU01. The sequence continues at coordinate 4,281 of DAHVRW010000090.1, read as the reverse complement.
AGACCCACCACCACGACATCGGCATTGGTGTATTTGGTCATCATGCCCATGAGCACACTCTTACCCACGCCACTGCCCGCAAACAAGCCCAGGCGCTGGCCTCGGCCTACGGTAATCAACGCGTTGATGGCGCGAATGCCGACATCCAGCGGCTCACTGATGGGGTGGCGTTTGAGCGGGTTGATCTCTTGCGGCGCAAAATCCAAAAACTCATCGCCCACCAATGGGCCGGCGTCGTCCAGGGGTTGGCCCAGGCCATTGACCACGCGCCCCAGCAGTTGTGGCCCTATGCGCATGCGTTGATGCCCGGCCACCGGTACCACCCGTGCGCCCGGCTCCAGACCCTCAACCCGTTTGACGGGCATCAGATAAACAATATCACCGGCAAAGCCAACCACTTCGGCTTCAATAATCCCGCCCTCTTTATTGATCACCTGACACTGGCGACCTACCGACACGTTTAACCCCACGGCTTCCAAGGTCAGCCCCACGGAGCGGGTTAAGCGCCCTTCGGCCTCGGCGGCGGGCGGAGCAATTTTGTCCAGACGATAGGCCCTGAGCCTCTGTTTAGGACTGGAGCGGTGATCGGTCACGACCGAGCCCCCAATCTTCCACTGGAACGGGAATCTACCGGCCTCTCGTTGGCTTCACTCGAGGACTCACCGGATTGATACCCGCTGGCGGTATCGCCATTTTCGGGGCCATCAGGCGCTTGCCCCGAGCTAAGCTGGTGGTTAACAAAAGCGGCCAGCTGTTGCTTAAGCCGATTCTCCACGGAGTAGTCCACCCGACTTTCCAGTGTTTCCACCCGGCAACCGCCGGGTAACAGGGTCGCATCAGCAAAGAACTGCCAATCCAGATGCTGTTCTTCTGCGTAGGCTTCTACCACCGCCAGGTCGTCCGGGTGCAGGTACAGGCGCAGGTTTTTTGCCCCCTGGGGCAGCGCGGCTACCGCCTCCTGAACCAGAGTCAGTATATGGCTGGAATCGGTGAGTAATTCCCGTCGCACCACGCTGCGGGTAAGGGTGCAAATGGTTTCGAGGAGCAATTGCTCCAGCTCCGTATCCTGTTCGTCGATCGGTTGCAAAAGCGCATCGGCCAGGTGTTGGAAACGCTGTTGCTCAGCCGCCAATTCCTGGCGTTTTTCCATTGCGCCCTGTTCCTGTCCGGCCGCATAGCCCTCGGCTAAACCTTTTTCGTAACCGGCTTGGCGGCCCTGCTCAAAACCTTCCCGCTCGGCGGATTCGAATATTTCCTGCAGCTCGCCGGCGCTCATGCCAGAGCTCATCTGGCCGTCGTAGGGCACCTCTTCTACCCGCTCGCCAAGGCGCTCTTGTTCGGTGGCCTGTTGGTGCGCCGCTTCTCGTTCGGCGCTTGGCAACACCTGACCCTGATCGGCGATTGGCGGCAGTTTCCAGCGCCGATACTCCGCCACCTCTTCTTCGGGGATACGATTGGCGAGCTTTTTCTTTTCCGTCATAGGCATTTACACCACCAGCGTGCTACAGCATTTTCTCGCCACTACCGCCCAAGACAATTTCGCCGGCATCGGCCATGCGGCGGGCAATAGTAAGAATTTCTTTTTGCGCCGATTCCACCTCAGACAGACGCACCGGTCCTTTCACTTCCAGATCATCGCGCAGCAGCTCAGCCGCCCGCTTGGACATGTTGCTGAAAATCTTATCCTGCAATTCGGCATCCGCGCCTTTGAGCGCGACAATAAGTACTTCCGAGGAGATCTCCCGCAACAGCATCTGCACACCGCGATCGTCCACGTCTTTGAGGTTGTCGAACACAAACATCAAATCCTGAATCTGATTGCCCATGTCCTCATCCAGCTCTTTAATCGCATCCATCAGGTCCGCTTCGATGGAGCCATCCAGGTGGTTCATGATTTCAGCCGCGGTTTTGTAGCCGCCCACCGCTTTGGTTTGCGAGCTGGCTTTACCGGCAAACTGGCGCTCAAGAATATCGTTAAGTTCCTGCAATGCGCTGGGCTGTACCGTGTCCAGTGAGGCGATGCGCATCATGATGTCGATACGCATTTTTTCGCTCAGATAAGCCAACACTTCGGCGGCCTGATCCGGATCCAGGTAGGAGGTAACAATGGCCTGTATTTGCGGGTGTTCGTTGCGAATAATGTCGGCCACCGAGCGGGCCTCCATCCACTTCAAGGTATCCAGTCCGGAGGTGTTGCCGCCCATTAAAATACGGTCGATCAAGCCGCTGGCTTTGTCTTCGCCAAGGGCGGTAACCAGCATGTTGCGTATGTAGTTGTCGGCATCGGTGCCCAGGCCGGTCAGGTTGCGCACCTCTTCCAAAAAAGAGCCCATGACCGCTTCCACATCGCGCTGCTGAACACTCTTCAGTTGCGACATAGCCGAGCCAATGCGCTGCACCTCCTTTGGTCCAAGATGGCGCAACACTTCCGCCGCGTCGCTTTCTCCCAGCGACATCAGCAAGATTGCCGCCTTATCCACGAAACTGAGGTTCGACGGTGTTTCGGCGGGTTTAGTGGGTACGGTCGGGTTGTTCATAGCCCTATACTCGTTAATCGTCTTTGTTGATCCAGGCTTTTACTACCTGAGCGACCCGGCCAGGGTCATCAGCCACGAGGCCTTTAATGGCATTCAGCTGTTGCTCGTAACCTTCGTCCGGTCCGGGCAAGCCGAGAACGCCGCCTGTGAGGGTGACAGTGGCATCGGAGCCGTCGCCGTAGCCGCCCAGTCCGGCGGCTTCCAGGGCGGCCAGCTCCTGGGCTTCCTGCTCTTCGGAAATGCGTCCGCCGGTTCGAGCCAAACTCTTCAGCACCGGCCGCAACAAACCAAAGATAAGCATCAGAATAACCAATACACCGGCACCCTGCTTTAAGTAGGATAGCACCCACTCTTCCTGCCACCAGGGAATTTCCGGCAATTGAATATTGTCGATGTCACGAACCCGGAACGGTGAGTTCAAAACATTGACACTGTCCCCCCGCGCGGCGGAAAAGCCCACCGCATCGCGCACCAGGGTCTCCATGCGCTCAATTTCCGCCGCCGTCCAAGGTTCGCGCAGCTCCTGACCCTGCTCGTTGAGAACAATCTTATCATCCACAACCACTGCAACGCTCAAACGCTGAATGCGGCCCTGCTGATGACGTGTATAACTTATGGTCCGATCCAGTTCGAAGTTGCGCGTAGCTTGCTCACGCCGGTTACTGGGCCGCGCGGGCCCCACGGGCTGCCCGGTTTCGGGGTCAATGGTCTCCGGCGCTTCGGCCGTTCCCGGTGGCTGGTTGGTCAAAGCGCCCGGAATACCCACGCCGATATCGGCACCATCGCGGGCTTCATTGAGAATTTGCTCACTGCGCAGGGCCGTCAGGTCGGGGTTAAACGTCTCGGCCGCCTGCTCTACCGCTGTAAAGTCCACATCGGCGCTCACCTCCGCCCGGAATCGGTTCGCGCCCAGTACCGGTTCCAATATGCTATTGACGCGGCTAGTAAGTTCATCTTCCACGCGACGGGTGAAGGTGCGCTGTCGGTCGGCCAGAATCAGACTTTCGTCATTCTCAATTTTGGACAGCAGGTTGCCGCGCTGGTCCACCACAGTGACTTCTTCCGGAACCAGTTCGGCAATGCTCGACGCCACCAAATTGACGATGGCCGCCACTTGCGCCTGCTCAACCGTACGGCCCGGAAACACCTCCACAAACACCGACGCTTTGGGCTTGCGAGCATCGCGCACGAATACCGAGCGCTTGGGAATGGCCAAATGTACCCGGGCGCTTCGGATTGTGTTGATGCTGGTAATGGTACGGGCCAGCTCGCCCTCAATGCTGCGGTGGTAACGGGTGCTTTCAACAAACTGACTGGTGCCCAGGGGCTGTTCCTGATCCATCAGCTCGAAACCGTGAGAGTGCTGCCTGGGCAGCCCCACTTCGGCTAAACGCAAGCGGGCTATGTGCAGGTCGCTCGAGGGCACGAGCAAAGCGCCGGTGGCTACGTCGATTTTGTAGTCGATGCGGCTTTGCTCGAGAATTTCAAACACCTCGCTGCTATCGACTCGATCGAGGCTGGCGTACAGAGGCCGATAGTCCTCACCTTGAGTCCAGAGAACGACGGCAAAACCGATGGCAACGCTGGCGGCGAGGCCAATCATCAACCCGGCCTGACGCAGCAGGTTCAGGTTGTTAAAGCCTTCGAACAGGTCGCTCTTTGGCCGCCCTTTGGAAGGTGCGGGCGCCATGTCCATATCCGTTGTTGTGGGTGAATCTGCGGGAGGCATAATCGGGTACCGTTA
>DAHVRW010000008.1 GCA_027322215.1 Marinimicrobium sp. | reverse complement strand
GGCCAGTGCGGCTACCCCGGCTGTCGGCCCTATGCGCAGGCCATCGCCAACGGCGATGCCATCAACAAGTGTCCGCCCGGCGGTCAGAGCACCATCAATGCCCTGGCCGACCTGCTCGATGTTGAGGCGCCGAGCCTGGACGCCGAGCACGGCGAAGAGTCCGAGGTAAAAACAGTCGCCTTCATTCGCGAAGACGAGTGCATTGGCTGCACCAAATGCATTCAGGCCTGCCCCGTGGACGCCATTATCGGAGCGGCGCGGCAAATGCACACGGTAATCGCGGATGAGTGCACGGGCTGTGATCTGTGTGTCGATCCCTGCCCTGTGGACTGCATTGAAATGGTGCCCGTAGAAACGAGCATTAAAGAATGGCAGTGGCAAAAACCGATTCCGACCGAACAAACCCTACGACTCATCGCCACGGACCGCGATGGCGGTGATACAGGTAAAGCGGCTTAATGGGTAGTTTAATCAAAACCTGGGAAATTCCCGGCGGTATCCATCCGCCAGAGAACAAGGCGCAATCCCTGCAGCTTCCGCTGGGGAAAGTGCCTCTGCCGCCCACCTTGGTACTGCCGCTGAACCAGCATATTGGCACCGCCGCGAAACCGGTGGTAACGGTTGGCGAGCGTGTGCTCGGCGGCCAACTAATTGCCGATGCCGAGGGCATATTCAGCGCGAGCGTGCATGCGCCCACCTCCGGTCAGGTTACCGCGATTGAGGACCACTTAGTTCCGCACCCGTCGGGCATGAGTGCGCCATGCATTGTTATTGAACCCGATGGCGCCGATCAATGGGTGGAGCTAAACCCGCTCGAAGATTACCTTGACGCCGACAAGGATGAATTACTGAGCCGAATTCGGGCAGCGGGCATTGCCGGGCTCGGTGGCGCCGGCTTTCCCACATCGGTCAAGCTCAACCCGCGCGCCGATCATCAAATAAATACTCTGATCATCAACGGCACGGAATGCGAACCCTACATCACCGCCGATGACATTTTGATGCAAACCCGTGCCGATGATGTGATCGCCGGGGCGCTGATACTGGCCAAACTGCTCAACCATCCCGAGCATGTACTGGTGGGCGTGGAAGACAACAAGCCCGACGCCATCGCCGCCCTGCGCAAAGCCGCCGCCGGTACCGAAATACAAGTGGTCTCTTTTCCCACTAAATACCCTTCGGGCGGTGAGAAACAGCTGATTCAAATTCTCACCGGTCAGGAAGTACCCAGTGGACAGATCCCCGCCAGCATCGGTGTTGTGTGTCAAAACGTAGGCACGGCTGCCGCCGTGTACCGCGCCGTGCGTTTTGGCGAACCGCTGGTATCGCGCATTACCACCGTGGTCGGTGAAGCCCTGCAAACTCAGCGCAATGTGGAGGTGTTGTTAGGCACCCCCATCAATTACTTGCTCGAGCAACACGGATTCGACCCACGCCAGGCCTCGCGGCTGGTCATGGGTGGGCCCATGATGGGCTTTAGTTTGCCGGATGCATCGGTACCGGTGATCAAAACCACCAACTGCATTCTGGCACCCAGCAAATCGGAGCTGCCGCCCCCGGCACCAGCCCAGGCGTGCATACGCTGCGGCTTATGTGCCGAAGCCTGCCCGGCCAGTCTGCTGCCACAACAGCTGTATTGGTACGCCATCGCCGAGGATCACGAAAAGCTAGAGAGCCACAACCTGTTCGACTGCATCGAATGCGGCGCCTGCTCGTATGTTTGCCCGAGCAATATTCCGTTGGTGCAATACTACCGCGCCGCCAAAGGCAGCATCCGTCAGGAACAGATAGAGAAAGACAAATCAGCACGAGCGCGTCGACGTTTTGAGTTTCGCCAGGAGCGGATCGCCAAAGAAGAGGCCGAACGAGAAGCCAAGCGGGCCGCTCGCCGACTGGCAGCCGAAGAGGCCAAGCGCAAGTTGGCGGAGCAAAAGGTCGAGACTCCCGAGCCCCCGGCCACCGCTCAGGCACCCGCCGGCGATGACTCACTGAAAACGCAGCGGGCCAGGCTGGAACGTAACCTGGCGGCAGCGAAGAACAGCCTGGCTAAAGCCAGTGAACCGCTGGTTGCCAATGAGCCCGGCGGTACCGTCACCGAGGAACAGCTGGCCAAGCAGCAAGCGCGCATCAAGCAAGCGGAACTTAAAGTTCACGAAGTGGAGAAGAAACTCCAAGCACTTGACGCCAGTAACGCTAACGAGGCGACCGACCCCGTGGCCGCGGCAATCGCTCGGGCGCAGGCCAAGATGAGCATGACGCCGGAAGACAAATTGCGCTCCAGTGTCGAGTCTTTGTCCAAGCGACTGGCCAAGGCCGAGCAGAAAGCCGCCGACGCCCGCGCGCAGGGCAGTGACACCGCCGACGCGTTGGCACAGGGCGTGATCAAACTTAAAGAAAAGCTGGCGAGCACTCAAAAAGAGTTGAACGAGCTGACTCCGAGTACCGTGGCACAGCCCAGCTCCGCCTCCCGCAGCGATACCGACCAAGCCGCGTTGGCCATTGAAAGAGCCAAGGCCAAAGCCGCCGCCCTGGCCACGATGAGTGCCGAGGAGAAGCTGAGAAATCAGATCGATGCGCTCAAGGCGCGTCTTGAAAAAGCCCGCTCGCGTCTCGAAAAAGCCGAGGCGGACAACGACGAAAATGTCGAGGCATTTCGTACCGCAGTGGACAAGCTGGACGAAAGGTTGCAACAGTTATTAGCGCAGCAGTAATTCCGCCAGCCCGAATAACCCAAGGCGCCACATTCCGGACACGTATATCCGAGTGATTACCGCGACGCCCGCGACCACTTGCTCGACAATAAAACCCTGACAGACACCGCTAAGCGGCGTACTGATTTAACCAAGGACCGCAAACTCATGTTACGGGTAAGCTCACCCCATACACATATTCGACGAGACACCGGCCAGATCATGCGCCTGGTACTTGTGGCCACGGTGCCGGGCCTGTTGGCTCTGACGCTGTTCTTTGGGTGGGGCAGTCTGTTCAACGTCGCACTGGCCTGCATCACGGCGGTACTGTGCGAAGCCTTGGTAATGAAGCTGCGCCGCCGCCCGGTGATGTTCTACCTGCGCGATTGCACAGCCCTGGTGACCGGTGTTCTGCTCGGCATGGCTCTGCCTCCGTACTGCCCTTGGTGGCTGGTGGTTGTTGGCAGCATGACGGCGATTATCCTTGCCAAGCAATTGTACGGCGGCATGGGTTTTAACCCATTTAATCCCGCCATGGTCGGGTATGTGGTTCTCCTGATTTCATTTCCCGTACCCATTACCCAATGGGCGGCGCCGGCAGGCGTGCTGGCCGATCAGGTGGGCTTTATCGAAGGCATGCGGCAGATTTGGGCCGGCGTTCCCATCGACGGCTACACCGCGGCCACGCCTTTGGATGTGCTATCGCAAAACACCAGCGTGCTGATGGAAGACCTGTACCAGACGGATCCGACGCTGAGCACCGGGCTTTGGGCCGGCGCGGGCTGGGAATGGGTCAACATTGGCTTTCTGCTGGGCGGTTTATTTTTGCTCTATCAACGGGTATTCACATGGCATGCGCCGGTAAGCATGCTGGTGACGCTGACAATTATGGCGGCGCTGTTTTACGACGGAGGCAGCTCCAACAGCGGCGGCTCGCCCCTACTTCATTTATTGTCCGGCGCCACCATGCTCGGCGCGTTTTTTATTCTCACCGACCCGGTGACCAGCGCGGTGAGCAATCGGGGGCGACTGGTCTGCGGGGTTTTGGTGGGCGTGTTACTGTATGTGATGCGCCACTGGAGTAACTATCCGGACGCCATCGCCTTTGCGGTTTTGCTGATGAACTTCGCTGCGCCCTTTATCGATTACTACACGGTTCCGCGCACTTACGGACACAAGAAAAGCCGCTCTGCACTCGATAAAGGAGAGCAATAATGCTCGGCCGATCCATTGGTAAAAACAGTCTTTTGCTGGCGAGCTTCGCGCTGGTAACGGCCGCATTGCTCGGAGGCACTTATCAGCTGACCCGAGAGCATATTGCGCAAGCCGAGCGGGCCGCTGCCCAGGCGGCGCTGACCGAGATTATCCCCGACGAACAGCACACCAACAATTTGTTGGAGGATACCCTGAGCATACCCGAGCCGGCGTGGGCGCAATTGGGCCTGGCGAACGGCGGTTTGATTCACCGTGCTCGTATGAATCAGGAGATCACCGGCGTAATCATCCCCAGCGTCGCACCGGATGGGTATAGCGGAGCGATCTCCATGTTGGTAGGGGTCAATCGCGATGGCACCTTAGCGGGGGTGCGCGTTCTCGCCCACCGGGAAACGCCGGGATTGGGCGATAAGTTAGACTTGAGCCGCGACGACTGGATTCTTAGTTTCGACGGCCGCGCGCTGGGCCAGCCGCCCGCCGAACGCTGGGCGGTGCGCAAAGACGGCGGCGACTTTGACCAGTTCACCGGCGCCACAATTACTCCCCGTGCGGTTGTTCGTCAGGTGCGCCGCACCCTGGAGTTCGTCGACGAATATCGCGAGCTGTTGTTCGCCACAACCTCAACAGCGGATACGGACACTAGCCACGCCGCGAGCATGCATTAACGATTAGGTGGTTCTATGAGTGAGACGGTCGATTACGGACAAATTAGCAAAAATGGTCTTTGGAGTAATAACCCGGCGTTGGTGCAACTGCTCGGGCTATGCCCTTTGTTGGCGGTCACCGGTTCGGTGGTTAACGCCCTCGGGCTCGGCCTGGCCACGTTGGTGGTTGTGACCAGCTCCAACATGGCGGTGTCGTTAATTCGTAAAGGCGTGAGCGACGCGGTGCGCCTGCCGGCGTTCGTCATGATTATCGCTGCCCTGACCACTTGCATCGAACTACTCATGAACGCGTTTACTTACGAGCTGTACTCAATTCTGGGCATTTTTATTCCACTGATTGTCACCAACTGCGCCATTCTCGGGCGCGCCGATGCGTTCGCCAGCAAGAATAAACTGCTGCCCTCCACGGTAGACGGCTTGAGCATGGGCATGGGGTTTTTATTGGTATTGGTCGCGATTGGAGCCATTAGAGAACTGCTGGGCAGCGGGACTTTGTTCGCCAATATGCATCTGCTGTTTGGTGAAGGCGCGCGGGGCTGGACGGTAACCGTATTCTCCAATTACCAAGGCTTTTTAGTGGCCATTTTGCCACCGGGTGCATTTTTAGTGGCCGGCTTTTTGATTGCCCTAAAAAATGTGATCGATAGCGGCATCGAACGTCGTCAGGAAGCGCGCAAAACGCAACCGGTTAAAGGCAGCAAACGGGTGCGAACGACCGGCGCGGTGTCCTGATTCTCAACAATTCCTTGTCAATCCTTAGTTTGTACAACTCCCGCGCGCACTCCGTGCACGCGGGTGATGGCACTTTCGTCAGGCGATCAGCCGCCGACTAAAAACTCCAGCGGAAACAGCTCACCAGCGATGCTCAACTGGCCCCCCTGGAGTGAAGCGCGCATGACAAAATGATCGCCCTCCTGGGTAAAGTAGCTGTCCAGATATTGGGCCAACATGAAATACAAAGGCGTCTGCATCAGCACCGACTCGGACAGTTTGACCTCCAGATCAGCGTCGGCAATGGCAAAGTAATCCATGACTTCTACCACCTCTGACAGAGCGCGACCGCCCGGCAGGCCCACATAGTTAGCCTCCAGAGTCATGCTCACATCGCCATCGAGTACATCGGCTCCTATATGGGCTTTGGCTTGCAGTCCCTCTTGCAGTAATAGCTCCAGCACTTCCATCAACTCAGCCTGATAGGCACTGAAGTCCAGCTCGCCCGAGGGCTGCTGAAGGTCTTGGGCCAGCCCCTGCCACGCGGCTACGGCGGCCGGAGAAACCTGCTTGAGCGTTACTTCGTAAATTACATTTTTGGTGGCAATCGGGCTGCCCTGGACTTCACCCACGGTAAAGGCCACTTGGGAGTCCAGGCGTTCGGTGACCAAATCCTGGGACATCCGCATTCCCACATCCGCCAACACAAACTCCGGCGCTCCAGCCACCGACACGGTCAAGCTGTCGGCCTGATAGCGCATCTGGCCTTCGTAGTTCACCATGTCGTCCAGCATATGGATATCAAAATCCAGCTTCGAAGGGCTGAGCATCCAAGTGGCACTGTCACCATCGTTAAAGTGCAAGGCCCCCAGCTCCAACTGTCCCTGGGCATGCCGGCCATCATAGTTGCCTTTAACCAAGAGCTCTCCGCCCTCGAACTTTAGTAGCCCCTCTCCGACGGTTTGATCCAGCTCCGGCACTGTGACGAAACCGGTGTAGGACTGGTTGAAGTGACCAATCATCAGGCTGTCATCAAGGACCTGCGCCACCAGCTCATTGAGCCATTGGTTCAACCCATCATCGTTGGTGACCAGCTCCAACTGCGATTCCGCCGCGAACAGCCCCAGTTTGACGCCCCGATTGGTGAACATAATGGGGCCGTGCTGGATCTTCGTGTTACTGGTTAGTGCGACCTCATCCAGGCCCATGCTGGTCAGATCCATGCGCACTGTCATAACCATGTCGGCGGACATGAAGCCGCGGTCATAACTGACCAGCTCCACCTCATAGCCATGCACTTCACCTTGGACGGCGCTTTGCTCGAGTTGCTGCTTAAACGCCCGCTCACCGGCGTAACCGCCATAGTAGGTTAACCCCAGATAAGCACCTACGGCGACAACCAGTACTCCAATCAATTTTTTCATTATTTTTCCTTACTCATCAAACAACTTTGGTTATCAGTCCTGCAGATCCAAAAGCTCGATCTTATAGCCGTCCGGATCTTCGACAAACGCCAGCACGGTGGTGCCGTGTTTCATCGGGCCAGGCTCGCGCACGATGGCGCCGCCAGCGGCACGAATATTATCACAGGTGCGGTAAACATCCTCGACACCAATCGCAATGTGGCCATAACCGGTGCCTAGCTCATAACTTTCCGTATCCCAGTTGTGAGTCAGCTCCAACACAGCTTGCTCGCTCTCATCGGCGTAACCCACGAACGCCAGGGTAAACCGGCCTTCCGGAAAATCCTGCTTGCGCAGCAGTTTCATGCCCAACACTTGGGTATAGAAATGCAACGAACGCTCTAAATTTCCCACACGCAACATGGTATGTAAGATACGCATCAGAAATGCCCCTCCGTTTTAATCAATAATTGGTAGTCGCTCAGACCTTGCCGTGAAGCCAGTGGTCGAGCGACGTCGATATGCAGAATATTGCCAATTCGAGCCTTGCTGGAGCTGAAGCGCAGACCAAGCCCTACGTTGGCCAAGTGAGGATTATCCTCATAGGCATCCAGGCCCCAGGCTCGGCCCACATCGAAAAAGGCCACCGCGCCCATGCGCACCACGTTAAACAGGTGCGCGTCGGAAAAATACCGTCTCTCCACATTCAGAATGTAGCGCTGCTCACCTCGCTGATAGTCCACCGGATAACCCCGTAAGCCTGAGGTACCGCCCACGGTTAGCTCTTCATGTTGGCGCAGGTTCCAGCCCCGCTGGTATTCCACCCGGACAAACCAGCGGTTGCGGCTGTCGCGAAAGCGGTTGTAAGAACCAGACACTCCTGTCACAGCCGTGTCGTAGCCGTCGGGGCCGGAAAAATGGTAGCCATCGGCAAATGCCGACAGCTCAATAATATGGCGATCCCCTACGGCCATCACATGGTCATACCGGCCGACGTAGCGCACCAGCTCGCGGCTATTGTCCATGTTCTTGCCACCGTAGCCCACGCGCACATCGTAACTGGGGCCCAGGGCGATATCCTCAGCCCGCTGAATCTGGTGCAGGTTGCGAAAGCCCGCGTACTCGTTGCGCAGATAGGTCAGCCCCATCCAGATATAATTGGTGCGTCGATCCAGAGGAATCGCCTCAACGGTTTCCGGCTCCTCCCGGAAACGATCTTGCAAAAAGGTAATCCCCGCCAGCCAGCGCAAGGTGGTGCTGTCGTCCTTCCGGCGCAACGACAGGCCGCCGTAAACCTCCTGAAAGCGTATGCGATGGCCGTATTCGTTAATAATTTCATCGCCTTCACGAATCACGTTGGTGAGCGTTAAGTTTTGGGTTTCCACGCCCGCCGCCCAGGGGGCATCCAACGCGTAAAAGGGGCGCTCTAAACTCAGCGCCACATCACTGCCATCACTTAGCTGGGTGTAATAGATACGCGACGCCAGACGGGTACCAAACAGGTGCGGCGTCTGGTATTGATAGCGCAGGCTCGTACGCTCCATCTCACGGGAGTAACCAATCGAGATGTGTTCGCCCCGGCCCAAAAAGTTACCATCTTTAATCCCAATGCCGGAGGTGGTTTCACCCCCTTCGTGAGAAAAGCTCAGCTCCGGCTCCGTCACCCAGGAGTCCCGGGTCACCACCAAAAGATCGACAGAATCGGGGCAGATCAGCTCAGGGACAATATACGCCGCGGTAAGGTAGCGACGGCTTCGCAGGATCCGGGCGGATTCACGCACCAGACTCGCATCCAGGGGCTCGCCTTCAGTAAACAACAATTGCGTGGCAATGACGTCTTCACGGGTATTAATATGCAGGCGGTTTAAGCTGCGGAACAGCCAGTTATTTTCTTCCGGGATGGTTTCATCGAAGATGTCGCGACTTTCGTAACGAATGGCGCGGATGGTTTTACCCTGCTGACCTTCAAACGCGTCGAATTCCAAACGACTGGATTTCTGCTCCAGCAACATCTGGGGATCGAACTCATAGCGCACGCACTCTTGAGCCAACGCCTGAGTTCCCTTCTGCCCCTGTGGTTCCAGCTCGGGACCGGTTTGAGCGCGCGCATAAGCCGTCACCGAGCACACAAGCAGAAGCACAACCGGGCGCCAGCGGTTAATCATAAACTGCTTCCATCCACTTCCGGCTAATGCCATGTACAACCGACTATCACGTCGCCACCTTACCCCGAGCACGGGTCCATCAACTGTTGGGAGCGAATCCCAATGGGGTGGACGCCAACTCCTCGTCGCGACGGAGCCCGGGCATTAACGAATCTTAACGACCATGATATACCGAGTGTCGGGCCGGCGTCATCCGCGCTCAATGGTGCTCATGGCTGGCTTCATGGGCGCTGGGGTGAGCGTCGTGGGAATGATGGTGCAAGCTGTGATAAGCAGTCATTCCGAGCGTCCAAACGCCGAACAGCATAATAAGAAATCCGAACCCCCAGCGAACTTGTCGCTGGCGAAGCAGTTTCATAACCGTTTGCGCGGCAAAGCCCATAGCCAGCAGTGTAGGCAAAGTCCCCAGCCCAAACGCCAGCATGACCGCCCCCGACTGCAAAGGCTGCGCCTGCGCCAAGGCATAGGCCAGCGCGGTATAGACCAGGCCGCATGGCAACCAACCCCATAAGCCACCCAGTAGCAATGCTTGCGGGGCGCGTTTGACCGGCATTAAGCCTTTACTCAGGGGCTGTACGTAGCGCCACAGGTAAGAGCCGCCTCGCTCCAACCAGGTCAGGCCCCGCCACCAGTCGCCCAGGTATAGCCCCATGGCAATCAGCAACAGCCCCGCCAACACCCGTAGCCAGGGGCCTGCGGCGTCACCGGCCAGCGGCGCACTTAACAGGCCCACGAGCACCCCCATGACGGTGTAACTCAGCAACCGGCCCACGTTATAGCTAAAAATCAGCCGACCTCGTCGCCCCTTGGCTTGCTCAGGAATCGCCATAGTCAGCGCGGCCATAATGCCACCGCACATGCCCACGCAGTGCACGCTACTGAAAAACCCCAGGGCAAAGGCGACACCCAGTGCGGGTGCCAGGGCCAACAGGGCGTCACTCATCCCTCTCTGGCTCCTGTTGTTTATCGGGTTGTTGTTTATCAGGCTGTTGTTTTTCGGGGTGGTCAGGGGCACCAGGCGGCCGCGTTAACAACTCATCGTCATCGAATAGAATTCGGTACGCCTCGGTATCCAGATTGTCGTATTGGCCACTGGTAATCGCCCAAAACAGGAAGCGCATTGCAATGGCGAAGATCACCAGCGCGATGGGAATCAAAAGATACAAACTGTCCACAATCATCCCCAGAAGATGGCGCCGGGGCTATTCCAGCGATAAATAGTGCTGGGTTCAGCCCTGGGGCAAAAAGAAAATAATACGCCTAACAGTGTAACCCAGGCGCGATTTAGCCTATACCCCGGCTCAAACGCATGGCATTAAGCACCACCACCAAAGAGCTGCCCGCCATACCCAATGCCGCCACCCAGGGCACGATTAACCCGGCCGCGGCCAAGGGTAAGGCCAGCAGGTTATAGCACAGGGAAAACCCCAGGTTCTGGGCGATGACGCGCCGGGTCCGACGGGCCAACCTCAGTGCGTCGGCCAGCGTATTTAAATCATCGTTGAGCAAGACACTGTCGGCTTTGGTTTGAGCCAGATCGGAGGCGGAACCTACGGTCACCGAGACATCGGCGGCGGATAACACCGGCACATCGTTGATACCGTCACCCATCATCAGGACCCGATCGCCAGCGCCCTGGCACTCGCGCAGGCGGGCCAGTTTGTCTTCCGGAGTAGCGCCGGCGCGATAGTGTTCGATACCCAAGGTATTTGCCAGCTCTGCCACAGCGCCGGAGCGATCGCCGCTGAGCAATTCCACAGCCAGTCCGTCCCCCGTAAGGTGTTGCACCAGGGACTTCGCGCCCGGGCGCACCTCATCGACCACGGAAAACCACGCCATAGGGCCCCCCTCACCGGCCAACAGCAACCAGAGATTGGTGTTATCTGGCGCGGCCGGCGGTGTTTGCCCCGGTGTGATCTCGGTCGCGAAGTCGCTATTGCCGAGTCGGTAGAGCTTTCCATCTACCCGGCCCTCAACACCTTTAGCGGTGAACTGCCGTACATCGCTGGCCTTATGGTTACCCGCCCATGGCTCGAAGGCCTTAGCCACCGGGTGATTCGCGTTCGCCTCTAGAGCCGCACCTATGCTAAGCGCGCGGTCTCGGGATAGGGAGTCGCACAGCTGCACCTCATCCAACACAAAGCGCCCCTTGGTCAGCGTGCCGGTTTTATCAAAAATTACACGGGTGATCCGGGTCAGGGTTTCCAACACATGGCCTTTGGCCACTAAAAAGCCCCGCTGACGCAAGTTGGTGGAGGCGGCGGCCAGCGCGGTGGGCATAGCCAAGCCCAGAGCGCAGGGACAGGTCACGACCAAGACCGATAGCGCCACCCAAAGCGCCCGCTCGGGCTGATACCACCACCAGAACGCGAACACAGCCATGCACACCACCAGCACAGCTCCGACGAAGTAGCGAGCCACTTTGTCCGCCAGCGCCACTTGCCAGGGCTTTTCCTGAGTGGCCTGCTCCACCAGACGCTCGATCGCGGATAACCGGGTGTCAGCGCCGGTGGCCATCACCTCCACGGTCAATGGGCTATCGGTATTCAACGTGCCCGCAATGACCGTTTCTCCCGGTGTTTTGACCACCGGGCGCGACTCGCCGGTCAGCAGGGCTTCCATCGCCGCACTGTGGCCCGACTCCACGCGACCATCGCACGGGAAAGTTTCGCCGGCGAGCACCAGAACGCGCTCACCTGGGCGCAGGCTTTTCACGGGCACCAGGTCTTGCTGATCATTGTCCAGGCGCCGGGCGGTCAGCGGCATCAGTTGCGCCAAGTTGCCGAAGCCTTGTCGATTGCGATGGCGGGCGCGCATTTCCACGTAACGCCCGGCGAGCAAGAAGAACGCAAAGGTAGAGATCGCCTCGAAATAAACTTCCCCACCGCCCGATACCGTAGCCCATATGCTGGCGATGTAGGCCAGCCCGATACCGAGCGCAACGGGCACATCCATGGTGAGGTTGTTGTGACGCAATCCAATCCAGGCACCGCGAAAAAACGGCCAGCTGCTGAACAGCACCACGGGGGTGACCAGCACCAGGCTGATCCAGCGGAAGAAGTCTCGCCACTCGTCAGTGGCGCCAGTGTAAATATACACCGCCAGCATACCCACCTGCATCATGCCAAAAGCGGCCACGCCCAAGCGCATGAGCGACATACGGCTTTCATGGCGCAGCAGGTCTTGTTGGTGCTTGTCAGTGGCCGGGTGAGGCATAAAGCCGATGGTAGCCAGTTCCGAGAGAATTTCGCTCAGCGGCTGCTGCTCCGCATCCCACACCAAAGTGCAGCGATGGGTGGCCATGTTGACGGTCACCGAGCGCACGCCGGGCTGGCTGTGCAAGTGTTTTTCGATCAACCAACTGCACGCCGCACAAGTGATATTTTCCAGCAGCAAACTGGCCTGACTGCGCTGCTCATCCAGCTCCAATACAAATTCGGATTGCACTTCCGGCAGGTCGTACACACGCCAGCGCTCAAGCGCGCTGACTTGCTCTTCATCGGGGCGGCTATTGATTTCGGTACGAAACCGGTAGAAGCTTTCGAGACCACCTTCAACGATGGCTGTGGCCACCGCCTGGCAGCCGATGCAGCACATAAGTTCTTCACGGCCGTTGATTGTGACCGGATAGGACTCCCGCGCAGGGACGGGCAAGCCGCAGTGATAACAACTCATAGAACGCTCTAAGCAACAAGATCTGATGACTGGATCGACACATCGAGCGCCTGTGCATCAGTCATGGGTCACTCGAGGTTGCAGCTGCACCTGATCGGTGTGTGCGAAATTGATTTCGGCGCGCAGACGCCACTCAGCTTCGGCACGTAATTCGGGCGACAGTTCCGGCAACAGGTACAGATACCAGCGGTGCTGAGGCTCGGTATCCATGTCGCCGCGATAACGGCCCGGCTGAAACTGACGTAGATAGACCCGCTGGTCGAGCCGGGCACTCACCGGGTGGTCCATTAACAACAGCAGCTGCTCGGGCAGTGCTTCATTAGCGCTGATATCCACCAGAACCTCACCGCTCATGCGATCGAAGTTTAAGGTCGCATTCAGACCCAACTGCTGGGCGCGAACATCCTGTTCAAAAACCTGGTTAACGCCTCGCCCCTCGCGGTAATAATTATCCAGCACCACGTCGTCGGCATTGTAGAACGCCACGGTCAGCAGCACCGCTACCACAAAGACCACAGCAATGAGTGGCGTCATTAGAAACCAGAACCAAAACTGTCGATACCACGGCTGGGAGTCACGATCTTGGCGCTGCTGTGTGGGCATAGCTGTTCCTATTTCCGGGGTTCAGTTCAGATATTAATTTCGGGTACTCACAGGGCCGCCCCGTTAACTTACGGTGGCCCGATAAAGGTCGAGTTTCTGATCGCACGAATCTCCGGGTTCTCCACGGATTGCAGTTCAAAGGAGATGTTGGTTTTCGGACGGTCCAGCTCATCCCGTGGCACCTCCACTCGAACCGGTACAGTGACGATTTCCCCTTCTTCAATCGGATATTGACGGTAACCACGCACGCTGAAGGGGTAATCGCCGTGCACCTGAATATCGTAATGGTGTATGCCCCGATCCAGGTTGTGGATACGCAAGGTGTACACATTCTGCACCGTGCCGCCGCTGAGACGATACATCTGTACGCCCCGGTCACGGATCACATCAAGTCCCACGGGAGCGCGGTTGCCGATGCTGTAAATAAACAGACTGATCATCACCAGCAAAATCGCACCATAACCAAACAGGCGCGGCCGCAGAATGCGCACCCGGCCACCCGCAACGGCATCTTCGGAGGTAAAACTAATCAGACCGCGGGGATAACCTACTCTATCCATAACGTGGTTACAGGCATCCACGCACAAGCCGCAGTCGATGCACTCGGCCTGCAGCCCATCGCGAATATCGATATCCACCGGGCACACTTGCACACCCCAGTAGCAATCAATGCAGTCACCCATGCCCTTGGCGCGATGATCCTCACCGCTCTTACGTGGGCCCCGGGGTTCGCCCCGGTGATGGTTGTACATAACCGCAAGGGTGTCCTGGTCGTACATCACCGACTGAAAGCGGGCATAGGGGCACATGTACTTACACACCTGCTCGCGCAAAAAACCCGCATTGAGGTAAGTGGCCGCCGTGAAGAAAAACACCCAAAATGCCGCGGCGGGATGGATATCCAGCGTCGCCAAACCGGTAATCAATTCCCTTATGGGAACGAAATAGCCGATAAATGTGAGGCCAGTCACCAAGGCAACCAGTATCCAGATGCCCTGGGTAGCGCCCTTGCGCAGCACTTTTTCCAGGTTCCAGGGTTGGGCATCCAAACGCATGCGCCGGTTACGATCGCCCTGGCACACGTGTTCGGCCCAAATAAATATTTGCGTCCATACGGTTTGCGGACAGGTAAACCCGCACCAGACACGTCCGACCAAAACAGTAACGGTGAATAGCAAAAAAGCGGCGATCAGCAAGAGCCACGCTAAGTACATGGCATCCTGGGGCCGGAAGGTTAACCACAGAATATGAAACTGCCGGGCGGGCAGATCGAACAACATGGCGGGGCGCCCGTCGATGACCAACCAGGGCATGAGTAAAAAGCCCAACATCAAAGGCACACCGGTGTAGCGGCGCAACTTTTGATAAAAGCCGGTAATTCGGCGGGTGTAAATCTTATCCTCTGATTCGTACAGATTAATGTAGCGAATTTCGGTTTCCTGGTCACCCGTGCCGGGCGAGTTCGGAGCTTTACTCAAGTGGGTACACCTCGGAGATAGGATACGAAGGGGCGCATCCTGCGCCCGAAAAACTTATAACTGGCCGTTACTCCCCATCCAAGGACAAGCTATACACATAGGCCGCCAATAGGTGGATACGATCCTCGCGCAGCAAATCGCGCTGTGCTGGCATAACGCCGGTACGACCTTCACGTACGGTCTGGCGGATGTCTCTGGGCTCGCCACCATAAAGCCAAATATCGTTGGTGAGATCGGGAGCGCCCAACATGGGATTACCTTTGCCCTGAGGCCCGTGACAGGTCGCGCAGTACTGAGCAAAGAAACCCGCACCGCGTTCCGCCGCGGCGGCGTCGTGATCGCGACCGGATAGCCTCAATACATGTTCAGCCACATCGGCCACCCCGCTCTCACCCAGAGCACTGCCCCAGGCGGGCATGACGCCGGTACGTCCATCAGTAATTGTTTTCTTAATCTGTTCCGGGCTGCCGCCCCATAGCCAATCATTATCGGTCAGGTTCGGGAAGCCATAAGCACCACCGCCATCCGAGCCATGGCACGCTGCACAGTTGTTAGCAAACAGCCGCAGTCCCATGCGCATGGCCTGAGGATCTTGGGCCAGCTCTTCGATCGGTGTATTGGCATACACACCGAAACGGTCGGAGTAACGCTCCTCAGCCTGGGCCTGGTGCTGCCGTAATTCCCCTTCGGAAGTCCATCCCAGCAGGCCGGGGAACGCGCCCATGCCCGGATAAAGCATTAGGTAAATACCCGCGAATATAAACGTGCCGATGAACAGGTTAAACCACCAGCGCGGCAGCGGATTATCGTATTCCTCAATGCCGTCGTAGACGTGACCGGTGGTGTTGTTGTCCGGATCCTGATCGTCCCGCACCGCCACTTTGCGGTTAGCCAGCAATACCCATAAAAGCAATGCCAAGTTGGTGGAAGTCAGCCCAATAATCCAAAGGCTCCAAAAAATACTCATTCTTCATCCCGCCGTGATAAATCGTTGTTCTTGGCCTGCTCTTGCTTAGCTGTTTCTTCCTCCGATGAGGGGTCGGATTCGCTTGTTTCAGGATCGTTGGCATCGCGCTCGAACGGCAGCTTTGCCGCTTCTTCAAAGCGTTTTTTCCGGCGCGGCGCGAAGGCCCACCAACAAACCCCAGCAAATGCCACGGCTACCAATACTGTAGAAATTGTGCCCAGAGTTCCTGCGTCCATAACGTCACCGTTTCTCCGTCAGCAAGGTACCAAGCTGTTGCAGGTATGCGACCAGGGCGTCCATCTCGGTAATGCCCCGCACGCGCTCCCCTGCCCCTTCAATATCTTCATCGGTATAAGGCACCCCGACACGGCGCAGTGCCCGCATTTTGCGTTCCGTATAACGCCCATCCAGCACATTGTCGTACAGATGCGGATATGCCGGCATATTGGATTCAGGCACTACCAGGCGCGGGTTGAACAGGTGCACTTTGTGCCAGTCATCAGAGTAGCGGCCGCCGATGCGCGCCAGGTCCGGACCCGTCCGGTTAGAACCCCACAGGAACGGGTGCTCATAGATTTGCTCTCCGGCCACTGAATAGTGTCCATAGCGTTCCACTTCGGCTCGTAGTGGCCGCACCATTTGTGTGTGACACGTGTGGCAGCCTTCGCGGATATATATATCCCGACCTTCCAGTTCCAAAGCCGTGTGCGGCACGAGCCCTTCGATGGGCTCCGTGGTTTCTTTAAGGAAAAACAAAGGCACAATCTGCACCAGACCACCAAAGCTGATGGCGAAAATAATGAGCACGGTCATCAGACCGATGTTTCTCTCAACTATGTCGTGGTTCTTCATGCTTTTGCCTCCACCGGCACTTCATCAGCCGGCTCTGACTCCGGGACCGTAGCCGTACGCCACAGGTTCCAGGCCATCAGTAACATACCTAATAAAAAGATCGCGCCGCCTAAAAAGCGCACAATGTAGCCAGGGTAACTGGCCTGCACGGATTCAACGAAGCTGTAGGTGAGCGTGCCGTCCTCATTGAACGCCCGCCACATCAGGCCTTGCATAATGCCGTTGACCCACATGGCGACAATGTAAAGCACGATTCCAACGGTCGACAGCCAGAAGTGAATGTTGATCCACTTAACGCTGTACATCTGCTTACGACCGAACAAAATCGGCAGCAGGTGGTACATAGCACCGATGGTGATCATCGCCACCCAGCCCAGCGCACCGGCGTGCACATGACCAATGGTCCAGTCCGTGTTGTGCGAGAGCGCATTCACGGTTTTGATAGACATCATAGGCCCTTCAAACGTGCTCAATCCGTAGAACGATAGCGACACCACCAGGAAACGCAGCGTCGGGTCAGTGCGCAATTTGTGCCAGGCACCGGACAGGGTCATGACCCCGTTGATCATCCCGCCCCAACTGGGTGCCAGAAGAATCAGGGACATCACCATACCGAGGCTCTGCGCCCAGTCCGGCAATGCGGAGTAGTGCAAGTGGTGCGCTCCGGCCCAAACGTAAACAGAAATCAGGGCCCAGAAGTGCACAATCGACAACTGATAGGAGTAAACGGGCCGGTTGGCCTGTTTGGGCACAAAGTAGTACATGATGCCCAAAAAGCCCGCCGTCAGGAAAAAGCCCACGGCGTTGTGCCCATACCACCACTGAATCATGGCATCCGTGGTGCCGGAATATACCGAATAGGATTTCCACAAGTTAACCGGGATATAAACGTTATTCACCACATGCAGTACGCCGATGGTCAGAATAAACGCTCCGTAAAACCAGTTGGCCACATAGATGTGCGAGACCGTTCGCTTGGCGATAGTGCCAAAGAACACTATTCCGTAGGCCACCCACACGACAGTCAGCAGCATGCTGATGGGCCACTCGAGCTCAGCGTATTCTTTTGTGGTAGTCATACCCAGCGGCAGCGTGATGGCCGCCAGCACAATAACCGCTTGCCACCCCCAAAAGGTGAACGGCACTAGCCAACCGCCAAACAGCGGCGCCTGACTTGTTCGCTGTACCACGTAGTATGAGGTCGCGAAAAGCGCACAACCGCCAAACGCAAAGATAACGGCGTTGGTGTGCAGCGGCCGCAAACGGCCAAAGCCGGTGTAAGGGGCCCAAATCTCGTTCAGACCTGGCCAGACCAATTGGGCGGCAATCAGCACGCCAACGGCCATGCCGACAATCCCCCACACTACAGTCATTACAGAAAACTGACGAACTACCTTGTAGTCGTACACCGGATGATCGCCGCGCGCGGCCAAACTGCTGCTCATAGGACAATTCCGTACTGTGTTGCGTTAACGCAATAGAAGAGTTACCAAAAATCCTGCGCCAAGCTGGCTAACGCCCACTCAGAAAAGGCGCATAAATTACCACTTGGCGCGGGCATTTTCCCTTAAAGCACCGACACATTTTTTGACTTTTATCAAAGAATGTCCCCTTTTGCGATGCGAGCAAGGGTGAATGCTGAGTGAATATACTGGGAGGGTGCGATCCTGGCACACCAAACCTCTCAATAAGCGGTTTGGCCCGCATACAACGCCCCGGTTGACCGGGATCAGGCGCCTACCAGTGACACCGCAAACCCTATTTAGTTCTGCGGTGTCAGTAAGCATTTATTAGCGCAGTTTACGCCCCTTATTAGCAGCGATACGCATGCGCAGTGCGTTCAATTTGATAAAGCCCTCGGCATCCTTTTGATCGTATGCGCCGCCATCGTCTTCGAATGTGGCGACTTCTTCATCAAACAGACTGTCCTCGGAACGGCGTCCCACTACGTGCACACCGCCTTTGTACAGCTTCAGGCGCACATCGCCATTAACGTGCTCTTGGGAGGCGTCGATGGCCGCTTGCAGCATCTTCCGCTCGGGGCTCCACCAGTAGCCATTGTACACCAGCTGCGCGTATTTAGGCATCAAACTATCCTTCAGGTGGGCCACTTCCCGGTCCAATGTGATGGACTCAATAGCTCGGTGCGCCCGCAACATAATGGTGCCGCCGGGCGTTTCGTAACAGCCCCGGGACTTCATACCCACGTAACGGTTTTCCACAATATCCAAGCGGCCTATGCCGTTGTCGCCACCCAGCTTATTCAGCGTTGCCAGCACCGTAGCCGGTGACATAGCCTCACCATTAATGGCGACTATATCGCCCCGTTCAAAGGTCAAATCCACATAGGTGGGCTGATCCGGTGCCGCCTCAGGGGACACGCTCCAACGCCACATTTCCTCTTCCGCCTCAGCCCAGGGGTCTTCCAATACGCCGCCTTCGTAGGAGATGTGCAACAGGTTGGCGTCCATGGAATAAGGGGATTTTTTCTTGCTCTGGGCATAATCCACGGGGATATCGTGCGTTTCGCAGTAGGCCATCAGCGTTTCCCGGGAGGTCAAATCCCACTCGCGCCAGGGGGCAATAACCCGAATGCCTGGCTTGAGCGCATAGGCACCCAGCTCAAAACGTACCTGGTCGTTGCCTTTGCCCGTCGCGCCGTGGGCAATCGCATCGGCCCCGGTCTCGTTGGCAATTTCGATCAAACGCTTGGCAATCAGCGGCCGGGCGATGGAGGTGCCCAACAGGTACTCTCCCTCATAAATGGTGTTGGCCCGGAACATCGGAAACACGTAATCGCGCACGAACTCTTCACGCAGATCGTCAATGTAAATCTCTTTCACACCCAGCGCCTGAGCTTTGGCCCGCGCGGGCTCCACCTCTTCGCCCTGCCCTATATCGGCCGTGAACGTCACTACTTCACACTGGTAGGTCTCCTGCAGCCACTTGACGATGACCGACGTATCAAGGCCACCGGAATAGGCCAATACCACTTTTTTGACGGACGACATAGGTGCTCCCGCTGATTGCTGTGCTACGGATATGGGGCCAGAGGCCATGGCAGATAAAGCTTCTGGGGCCGCTTTGCGGCGGCGCATATTGTACCGTCGATTGCGGGAAAATCCCAGCCCAGCGGTTTACGAGGAAAAGGGCGTATCAGCGCTCTTTGCACTGCTGTTCGGAATAAAACAGCAGGTTGGCGGCTTCGTACGCGAGCCCCCGGGCGGAACACTCATCCTGCACGGCCCGGGCAGCCCTGAGTAACGCGATTCTTCTTAGCCTCAAGGGAAAATAGGCTTTGATCAAAATGCCTTACCTGATGCTACAAAGGCGCTTCTACAGGGAAGTCGAAGACGATTCGATAGGTACGCCAAACCGCTCAAGCTGTTCGCGACCGTAACGCTCGACGTCGTCGAGAATATGCCGTTGGCGTTCATCCAGGCTTCCCGCGCGCAAGGTCGCTAACCGCTGCGCCAGCTCGGTCCAGGTCACACTGGCACCCGCGCTCGGGTCGCTCAACCGACGCTGACAGAACGCGAGCCAGCGGGCGTGCTCTTCGGCGTTCAAAGACTCAGGAAAATTACGCGCCCGATAGCGAAACAACAGCTCGGGCAAGCGGTTATCGGTAAAATCAAATTGAGTTTGCGCCAGCTCTTCGCCACTAAGCTTACGCACCTGCGTCATCAGGCGACGGTCACTGTCCGCAAAAAAACCACTATAGAGCATCTGCTCGGGATCGGTGGCTGAGGGGAATTCGCGCTCCCGATAGAGCTGGTGCAATTTTGCTTGCAGCTCCCGGCGCTCCTCCAGGCTCAAATTGGCCAATTGCTGCCAGTTGGCCTCGCATTGAGCCCGATCGATGTTCAACCGGCCCGCCACCTGCTCATCAAGCATGTTGGGCGGTAAAAGCATGGGACTTCGGTTTAGATGAACTTCTTTGAGGGCGAGACGCTGAGCGCCCTCCGGCAAATCTTCCGTTTTTACAAACAGCCGCTCGCGTAACTCATCCACATCAAGGCGCAGCAAGTCATCGGGGCTGGCCGCCAGGTTAAACACCACCACACTGTTGTTGTTTTCGGGGTGTTTCACCAGCGGCAGCACCAGCGCGGCGTTGCCGTTTTCACCGGGAAACCGCGAGGAGATGTGCAGCAGAGGTTTGTGACCGTCGATGTCCACCAATGAGCCAGCAAACCGTTTATCCCTCAGGCGGTAGGCGTATTCAAACAGTTTTGGTTGTCGTTCCTGGATCAGCCGAGCGAGAGCGATGGTGGCATACACGTCCGAAAGCGCGTCGTGGGCGGATTCGTGGCTGAGATTGTTGGCGGCTGTGAGCGCTTCGAGCTTGAAGCAGGGCCGCCCGTCTTCGTAATCGGGCCAATTGATGCCCTCCGGGCGTAACGCGCGGGCCATGCGCACCATATCGATAATATCCCAGCGTGAGTTGCCGTTGCGCCACTCACGCTCATAGGGGTCGTAAAAGTTCCGATAGAGGGTGTAACGGGTGACTTCGTCGTCAAAGCGGATGGAGTTATAGCCTACGCCACACGTGCCGGGCTGGCCCAGCTCAGCCACAATGGCCGCAATGAATTCGCGCTCCGACACGCCTTTAGCCAACGCCTTCTGGGGTGTCAGGCCCGTGACCAAACAGGCTTCAGGCTTGGGTAGCAAATCGGGAACGGGACGGCAGTAAAGCATCAGCGGCTCGCCGATAATGTTCAGCTGCTCGTCGGTGCGGATGCCAGCAAATTGCGAGGGGCGATCCTGAGCTGGGTTCTCGCCCCAGGTTTCGTAATCGTGCCAATAAAGGGTCTTGACTCCCTTGCGCTCTTGTCTCACCTGCTACGCTCCCAGCTGCATACCGGGGCCACTGTACCACTTTCGCGCCAATTTGAAATATACTTACGCCCCCCTCCAGAAACCGAAATAGGACGGCCCATGACCGATTTAAAGTCTCTTTTTGCCAACAATGTCGAGTGGGCGGATCAAATCAAGGCCGAGGATCCCCAGTTTTTCAATAAGCTAGTTGCTCAGCAAAACCCCGAATATTTATGGATCGGCTGCGCCGACAGTCGCGTACCAGCCAATGAGATTGTCGGTCTGTTGCCTGGGGAATTGTTCGTTCACCGCAACGTGGCCAACCTGGTTATTCAAACGGATCTTAACTGCCTTTCCGTTTTGCAGTTCGCGGTGGAGTACCTGAAAGTCAAACACATTATGGTCACCGGTCATTACGGCTGCGGCGGCGTTAAAGCGGCTATGGAACACAAACAGTTGGGCATGCTGGATTACTGGGTGCGCAACGTGCGCGACGTGTATTTTGCACAGCAAGAAAAGCTCGATGAGATCGACGATCCCGAGGAGCGAATCGATCGCTTGTGTGAACTTAACGTGGTACAGCAAGTGGCCAACGTCTCCCACACCAACATCGTGCAAAATGCCTGGGCCCAGGGCCAACCCCTGAGTATTCACGGCTGGATTTACAGTATTAAAGACGGCTTGCTGCGCAAGCTGGTTGACCCGATTCATTGCATCGAGCAGGTGGACCAACACTATCACATGGTGTGATTGAGGCGGCCGCTCGACGCGGAGCATCCAATGAAAATCCGCAGCACTACATACCTAACACTCGCTGCACTGACACTGGGTTTTTCGCTCGGCTGGTGGGCTCGTGGGCCGGATACTGAGTACGTATCCACACCGCCAGCCGACGAATACGCCCACGCAAATTCCACCGCAAATGCAACGCCGCGCATTGACCAGCCAGTCGAGATCCCTTCAGCCCAATCAGCCCACAAAACACCCAATGCAAGGCCCGTTGATGGTAAGCCGAACCGGATCTCTGCGAACTTTCGTGCCTATTTAGAAACCGGCGCTTACCGCGATGCCATGGAGCTTTACCGCGACGCAGACCGCATCGATTCGTCCGCGCGACCGCGACTCAAGGCCATAGCATTGGAATTTCTGGACGCTTATCAACGCCAGGGCGATCGCGACGCACTTATCGGGCTGATCGACGCGCTGTTATCGGTACACTACGATGATATTGATGTGCTGCTATTTCTGGCCCGCCATCAGCATGACGCCGACTATTTCCAGGAAGCCGCCCACACTTTTCAGCTAGCGTTTACCTACGCGCTGACCCAGATGGCGTATATGCCCCAAATTGAGCGCGCCTTTGATGCGTTTGTGAGCGGTGTGGATACTCAATTATCCAGCCAATACCGCTGGCGGGAACTGAGTTACTTTTACGAGCATCTCGGCACCCTCGGCCTGAGCACATCACACCACCAACTGCGCCTGGCGGAGCTGTATCTGGAAGACGGCCAGCGGGCACTGGCCCATGAATTGTTGGAACGCTTATCCGCCGTTCCCACTGTCGCGGCACAAGCCGCCAAACTGCGCGAACGCCGAGGCGACGCGGAAGCTGAACGCACATCCATAACAGCGGCGCCGCTTGATGTGCTGACACTCAACACGGTTGGTCGGCATTTTTATCTACCTGTGCGTTTAAACCGTTCCACAGAGGCTCAATTGCTCATTGATACCGGCGCCAGTATGACCACCTTATCCCAGGACGCCTTTCGCCGTTTACGCCAGCAAACGCGCTTCACCGAGGTGGGCCCACAAATTTTTAATACCGCCGGCGGCACCACCAAAGGCACCGTGTTCCGCATCGAGCAATTCCGCCTCGGCGCCCAGAATCTTACCGACGTGCATATCGCTGTGCTGGATTTTGCGTTGCCTCCCGGGGTCGACGGCCTGCTGGGGATGAACGTACTCAGCCATTTTCATTTCCAAGTCGATCAGGAACAGGCCCTGCTGCACATTCAACCCCGATAACACCTCTTTTTAGTGGCTTAGTTGCAGATGGTTGTTACTGCAACCGGTCGGTTTTAGCGGCCATCACAAAGTCATTGCGATGCAGGCCACCAATTTTGTGGGTCCACCAATCCACGGTTACCTTGCCCCACTCAGTGACCAGCACTGGGTGATGATTGGCTTGTTCCGCCAGCTCACCCACCTTCTGACTAAACGCCATGGCGGTCGCAAAATCTTTGCACTCGAATGTGCGCGACAACCGCTGCTCACCGTTGACCGTATCCACATTCCAGTCCGGCAGTTCGGTGATTAAATCCCGGATCTCGGCTTCACTCAGCGTCGGTCCGCCCGCTTTACAAGGTTCACACTGCTTGTCCGCTAGCTCACTCATAATGACCCTCCTATGAATCGGATGATGATTTCAAACTCTCCCCGAGCACAGCACCAATGGTGGCTGCGCCGCCGAGCGACCAACCCCCGTCCACCGGCAACACCGCACCGGTGATGAAGGCCGCCTGCTCAGAGGCTAAGAACAAACAGGCTCGCGCAATATCCGCAGGCGCACCCAGCCGACCCACTGGCACCGACTGGATCACTGCTTGCCGATGTTCCGGCAATGGCGCCAGTCGTCTCATACCCTCGGTGTCATCTATGGGACCGGGGAGCACGCCGTTCACCCGGATCCCCTGGTCGGCCCACTCCAACGCCAGGGTGCGGGTCAGCATATCCACCCCTGCTTTGGCGGCACATACATGGGCCTGACCGATCATTGCCAGGTGCGCTTGAGGGGCGGAGATATGAATTAGGGAGGCGCCAGGCTTACGCAGTACCGGATAGGCCGCTTGGGCCACATGAAAGCTGCCCAGCAGATCGATATCCACCACGGACTTGAAGGCGTTGGCGGACATTTGCGTTGCCAGTGCAGGAAAATTGCCGGCCGCGCCGGAAATCACCACATCTAGCTCACCCCACGCCTGGTGGACCGATTGCACACCGGAGTTCAGCGCTTGCGGCTCCCGCACGTCGGCGCAAAACCCCATGACATCGGTCGTCAGCTCCTTAAGCGCCGCAACGGTGTGGTCTACCTTTTCCTGCTGCCGGCTGGCCACCGCCACACGTGCGCCAGCTGCGGCAAAGGCTTCCGCGATACCTCGGTTAATACCGCTGGTCCCCCCTACTACCAATACATTCTGATTTGAGTAATTCCACGGCGGCATGGGCCTTCTCCTCTCGATTGCGACGTCACACTGTGGCGACTTTTGGGCGCTGGGGCTATTTTGAAGGTTAACCGAACTGGCTCACACTCTGGCGCCACCATCGCCGCGGTTAATAACGCCGGTTTAACGACTCACCTAACGGCGGGCTAGCATGGCCGAAAGAATGAGCGGATGACACCGACCAAGCCCCGCGGGTACAATCGCCGGTTGCCTAATGACCATTCAAGACCTATTTCTATGAACATCCGCGATTTTCTGACCAGCAAAGTCCAACAAGCCATGCTTGCCTCCGGCGTTCCGTTCCAGCATCAACCACTGGTAGCGCCGAGCCGAAAGGCGGGTTTTGGAGATTACCAAGCCAACGGTGCTATGGGGGCCGCCAAGGCCATGGGCACCAACCCCCGCGAGCTGGCTCAAAAAATTCTTGAACAGCTGGAACTGCAAGGTATTGCGGAAAAACTTGAGGTTGCCGGTCCGGGTTTCATTAACATTCATCTGGACAAAGCCTGGCTCGGCGAGCAGTTAGCACAGGCGCAACAGGATCCGCGTCTGGGCATAGCGCCCGTAGCACAGCCCGACACCCTGGTCGTGGACTATTCGGGCCCCAACCTGGCCAAAGAGATGCACGTGGGGCATCTGCGCTCGACCATTATCGGCGATGCCCTGGCTCGGCTGCTGGCGTTTCAGGGCCATAACGTCATTCGACAGAATCATGTGGGTGACTGGGGTACCCAGTTCGGTATGCTGATTGCTGAACTGGAAGAACAGCTGGGCGCCGAGCGAGAGGCCAGCCTGGCGCTACAGGATCTGGAAGCGTTTTATCAGCAGGCCAAACAGCATTTCGATCGCGACCCGGAGTTTGCCAATAAGGCGCGCGAATATGTGGTCAAACTGCAATCCGGCGACCCGGCGGTACTGGACCTGTGGCGGGAATTCACCCGTATTTCGCTGACCCACAGCACTGAGATCTACGAGCAGCTCAACGTCCTGCTGACGGACGCTGATGTGCGCGGCGAAAGTGCCTACAACGACGACCTGGCACCATTGGTGGCTGAGCTGGAGCAAAAGGGCCTGGCCGTGGAAGACCAGGGTGCGAAGGTCGTTTTTCTGGAAGAGTTAGCCGATAAAGATGGCAACCCCTCGCCGGTGCTGATTCAAAAACACGATGGGGGCTATCTTTACGCCACCACCGATTTGGCAGCTCTTCGCTACCGGGCCCAGACTCTGGGTGCGCGGCGTATTTTGTACTTTATCGACGCCCGTCAGTCGCTGCACATGCAACAAGTCTTTACCCTGGCCCGCATCGCGAAGCTAGTGCCGGACGATGTGAGCCTCGAGCATCACGCTTTCGGTACCATGATGGGCGCCGACGGCAAACCTTTTAAAACTCGCACCGGCGGCACCGTTAAACTGGCGCAGTTACTGGACGAAGCGGTGCAGCGGGCGACCGCCTTGGTGGCGGAGAAAAACCCTGACCTGAGCACGGAAGAACGCGCCGACATCGGCCGCAAAGTGGGCCTGGGAGCTGTGAAATACGCGGACCTGAGCAAAACCCGCACCCACGACTATGTGTTCAACTGGGACACCATGCTCAGCTTCGAAGGCAACACCGCGCCCTATCTTCAATACGCGTATACACGGGTGCAGAGCATCTTCCGTCGGGCCGACACTGACCCGAACACCCTGGAAGGCGCTATTTTTCTCGACAGCGAGGCCGAGCATGCCCTGGCGCTTAAGCTACTGCAGATGAGCGAAGTGCTGGATCAGATGGCGCGGGACGCCTTCCCGCACCTTTTGTGTAATTATCTTTATGATGTGGCCAGTCTGTACATGCGCTTTTACGAAGCCTGCCCTGTGCTGCGCTCCGATGTCAGCCCCGAGCTGCGCACCAGCCGCCTACGGCTGTGTCATTTGGTGGCACGAACCCTGGCTACGGGACTCGATTTGTTAGGCATCGAAGTCATGGAGCGAATGTAATCAGCCTGGGGCTCAACTGGCCTACAGTGCAATCACAAGGAGCCCTATGATTTACGATCTGGTTATTATCGGCGCTGGTATCCAGGGGGCGGGTGTAGCCCAGGCCGCGGCCGCCGCAGGCTACTCAACCCTGGTACTGGAGCAGTCCGCCATAGCCGCCGGCACCTCCCGAAGCTCCTCGAAACTGATCCACGGCGGCCTGCGCTATCTGGAATCCGGGCAAATATCGTTGGTGAGGGAAAGCCTGCGCGAGCGAGCTCTGCTGCTCAAGCTGGCCCCAGAGCTGGTGCAGCTGCAGCCTTTGCATATTCCCATTTACCGCCACAGCAGCCGCTCACCACTGACCATTTACAGCGGTCTGTGGCTGTACAAATTTCTAGCGGGGGTCACCAGCGCCGGAAGTCAGTTCTCACGCCTGCCCCGCGAGGCCTGGTCTAATCTGGATGGGCTGGACACGGACGGGTTGCGCCAAGTGTTCCGCTACTGGGAAGCGCAAACGAATGACGAGCAACTGACCGCGGCGGTGCTGGCCTCCGCACAATCCCTGGGCGCCGAAGTGCGCATTCCCGCTGAATTTACGGCGGCGCAACTGCACTCCGAGGGCTGCGAGATTGAATTTACCCAACAAGGACAAACGCACACCGCACGCAGCCAGGCACTGGTCAATTGCGCCGGGCCCTGGGCGCCTCAGGTGCTCGCCCGCATCACACCCACTCCGCCAAGCCCCACCGTTGAGCTGGTGCAGGGTAGCCATTTGTTGCTGCCGCCACTTCTGGAACATCGCTATTATTTAGAGGCGCCGCAAGATCGGCGCGCTGTGTTCGCTCTGCCCTGGGAAGGCAAACTACTGCTGGGCACCACGGAAACGCCCTACGCTGGCGCACCGGAAGCGGCTCACTGTCTGGATACTGAGCGGGATTATTTGCTGGAAACGTTGCAGCATTATTTCCCCCGTCTGGCCATTCCGCCGCTTGCCGACATAACGAGTTTCGCTGGCCTGCGGGTGCTGCCCCAATCGTCCCAAAGCGCCTTTGGCCGCTCGCGTGAAGTGTTATTGCAAATGGACGATGTCAAACGCCCACGTTTGCTATCCCTAATGGGTGGCAAACTCACAACCTATCGTGCCACCGCCGAACAGGCAATCGCGCGGCTGGCGCCGACGCTGCCCAAACGCCAGACGGTGGCTCGCACGTCTGAGCTCGCTTTACACCCGCCCCGCTAGGTCAGTGGAATACGGGTAAACGCAATATCGTATTTTCCGGGAATGGGCTCAGCCTCAAACACGGTCGCCTCGCTGTAATGCTCCCGCAGTATGGATAGCAGTTTCTGCTTGTCCTCAATATCCATAAATGCCCCAAAATAAACAGCACCCACCTCGGCGCGCTCAAACGGGTGATCGTCATACCAGAGCCGGTCATCCGGCTGTTTACTGCTGGGCTCATCCGTTGCGTGACGGAAGCAACGCCACTCCTGCTCAGCATTCGCCTGCACCGGCTTAATCAGAAACTTGTCTAAAAAACGCTCCCGGGCGTTGACGGACTCGTTGTGTAAGAGGGCGTTTAGCTGCTCTTTGACCGTGGTGATTTCCGGTCGAACGCTCTGGTATTGAACCGCGCGGGGTTCGGCCAGGCTGGTGTACTCGCCACAGCGAAAACGAATGACCGCGCCGCGATGGTTATCCGCGTAGCGCTGCCAGCACGCCAGGTTATCCGGCTTGGCCGCGAAAGAGCAGATCCGCAGCTGGCGGGTAAACAACCGCCATTCGGCCATCAGCTCATCCAGAGCGGCCTGACGTTGGTCCACCATGCGGCCCAGCAGCTCGGTGAGAACCTCTTCAGCCTCTTCCTGGGAGTCGAAACGCTCCTCTTCCCGCCAACGGCGCACCACAGCCATCAGCGGGGAGTTGCTGCGCGGCAGCTCGCGGGCAAAGATCATGGCGGTGGCGGTACGAATGGCCGCATCGAGCAGCGTCGCAGGATCGAAACCGAGCGGACTTTGGTGAGTGAGCTCAAACGGATCACCCAGCAAATGCGGTCCGTGCCAGCGCAGCTGCCGACTACTGAGAATTTTTCCGGCGGCCTCAGCCGTGCAATATTTGGCCAATGTCTCGGGATACTCAGGCACGCGCTTTCCTCATTCTGGGTACATTCAGAGTTATTATCAGAGTTAATATTTGTTATCGGCCAGATTGGCGTACTTTTAACCCCGAAAGAAGCCGGTATACTGGCCGCCGACCATGGCGAATGAAGATTATCAGGCGACGGAAAAACTATCTACGCGAGTCCGCCGGCGTTAAAATTGGCTGAGAGGCCCTCGATGCAGCCCGGCATCGCCGGCCCCGTAGAGGTTTTCAACCGCCGGCTGAATCCTGGCTATCGTTCGCCCCCGCACCTGGGCTGCCCCACGCGGCCCACGGCTCTACCGCTGAGGAAATACCGTGAATTTTACTGGCTCTCATATCCTGTCCATCAAACAGTTTGAGCGCGCTGATATCGAGCGCGTGTTCGAAGTGGCCGACTCCATGGCCCCGTATGCATTGCGGCGCAAAGTAACGCGCGTACTGGAAGGCGCCATTTTGGGCAGTATGTTCTTCGAACCCAGCACCCGAACCCGCATCAGTTTTGGCTGCGCGTTTAACCTGCTAGGAGGCGAAGTGCGCGAAACCACGGGCTTTGAAAACTCAGCCTTAGCCAAGGGCGAGTCCCTCCACGACACCGCACGGGTGCTGTCCGGCTTTAGCGATGTGATCTGCATGCGCCACCCTAAATCCGGTTCTGTCGCTGAGTTTGCTCAGGCGAGCCGCGTGCCGGTGCTCAATGGAGGCGACGGCGCCAACGAGCATCCCAGTCAGGCGCTGCTGGATTTATACACTATTCGTAAAGAGCTGGCGTCGAAAGGCCGAGGCATAGACGGGCTGCGCATAGCCATGATCGGTGATCTCAGGTACGGCCGAACCGTACACTCGCTATGCAAACTGTTGCTGCTGTTTAACAACATACAGGTGATTTTGGTGTCCCCACCGGAGCTGGCTATGCCCGAGTCGATCGTCGAGCAGATGCGAGCGGCGGGCCATTCGGTCAGCATTACCGAGGATTTACCCCAGAGCATCTCCCACGTGGATATTGCCTACTCCACCCGGATTCAGGAAGAGCGCTTCGATTCACAGGAAGAGGCGGATATCTACCGGGGCCGGTTCCGGCTGAACCAAGCGATTTATACGCAGTACTGCGAGCCCAATACCGTGATTATGCACCCACTGCCACGGGATTCCCGGGCCAACGCCAACGAGCTGGACAACGATCTAAACCAAAACCCGAATCTGGCAATCTTTCGCCAGGCGGACAACGGCGTACTGATCAGAATGGCGTTATTTAGTCTGGTGTTGGACGTCGTGGACCAGGTCCATAAAAGCGCCCGGGACGTGAATTGGTACAACTCCTTGCGCACGCCCTGATCCATCGCGATGTTTCCGCTACTCGTTAGCCCAGTAAAGATTGCACCTTGGCTTCCAGACTCTCTCTGGTAAAAGGCTTTTGCAGCCAAGCCAGCGTTTGGGGTCGAACAGTGGAGGCGGCCAGCAAGTGCTCTGGGCTATCGCTATCGGTCAGTATCAACAGCGGAATCGTACTGGTGGCGCGTCTTTGCGCCAGCTGCCGGCACAAATAATTGTCGTTGTGAAAAACCGCATCGGCGTCCACGATGATCAAATCGGGCCGAACATTTTCGGCAATTTCCAGGCACTCATCGCTGGTGTCGGCGGTAACAATGTTGCACTCATCCTGCAGCAACTCAACAGTTTGACGCATCTGATTGGCGCTGCGAGCCGAAATTAACAGGGTTTTATGGGACGTTAAGTCCTCCTCCTGATAGCAGTCCCGCCCTCGGTTTTTGGCCTTGTAGAGGGCCCGATCCGCGCCTTTGATGACGTCTTCCAGCGTATGACCGGTGGTGTAATTACAGGTTGCGCCACCCACGCTCACGGTCACCACCGGCGCCACCACAGAGAATTTGTGCTCCAGCTGCAGGGCGCGCACTGTTTCGATTATGCACTGCCCCACCCGTTTCGCGCCGGCGCTGTCCGTATTGGGCAGCAGCGCAATAAACTCCTCACCCCCATAGCGCCCCAGCACGTCGGCCGGTCGGTTCAAGCAGGATTTCATCGCCTGCGTCACCTTCTTTAAACACTCATCACCGGCGGGATGGCCGTAATGATCGTTATAAGGCTTGAAGTGGTCCACATCAATCATTAGCACACTGGTGGGGCTTTGGTGGCGTTTGGCCAGCAACCACTCATGCTCTGCCTGCTCGTTAAAGGTGCGCCGATTAAGCGCTTGGGTCAGGCTGTCCATCTGGCTCAGGGCGGCAAGCTCGGCGTTCAATTGCTTGAGCTGATCGCGCATTTGCGCGATCCGCGCCATGGCGCGAATTTTGGCTTTGATGATGATGGGGCTAATTGGTTTGATCAGATAGTCATCGCCCCCGGCCTCGATTCCTTCTCGGTAGCTGTCGTCCTCGCTCTTTCCGGTCAAAAAGATGATCGGAATCCAGTGCCCACCCAGCCACTCGCGAATCAACCGTGTGGTTTCGAACCCGTCCAGCCCAGGCATTTCGACATCCATAATGATCATATCGACCGGGGTGTCCTCCAGCAGCTGCAGAGCTTCCTCGCCACTGTGAGCCACCACGGGCTCGTGACCGGCCTCGCGAATGTACTGGCACATGGCATGCCGCAAAGTGGCACTATCTTCGACCAGAAGGATTTTCATAACCACATTCAATAGCCCCACCAATCGCGGTATTATTATTGCTGGGAGCCAAACCGGTGCTCCTATCACGAACTTCCAATGACGTGGAAGCGTCCAATAGCGCGAATCAATGTTTGCGCGCCACTCCCTTGACCGCTTCGCTTGCCCCGCGACTGATGGCAATCAGTCGGTCACAACAAGCGTGAACCCTACAGGTAGAGTAGCATTCCGGCGCCTTTTTCGGTATCTTGTATCACTATTTTGGGAACTCTCCCATCCCCCAGTTTTTAACCTTTCCCCTGTTTTCGGTGCCTCTGGTTCATGGTTGCAAGCGCAATGTTCGACGATATCCGCCCCTATAACGACGATGAAGTCCGCCCCACGGTGGAACGGCTACTGGCGGATCGGGAGCTCCTGGCCGCCGTAACGCAACTTAGATTCCCACGCGCCGCGAAGCCCCTGGGCTGGTTACTGCGTCCAATGGTAAGTCGCTATCTGCGCCGGCAAAGCGCAGGCGTGAATACCGTCCTCGACTTCCAGAGGAAAGTGATTAAGGACTACCTGGCCCGCACCATCGACAACACCACCAGCCGAGTGACTACGTCTGGTCTGGAACAGCTCGATGCCAATGGTGCTTATCTGTTTGTGAGCAACCACCGAGATATCGCCATGGACCCGGCCCTGGTCAACTGGACCATTTACCAGGCAGGCTTTCATACGCTGCGGATCGCCATCGGGGATAACCTGCTCACCAAGCCTTACGTTTCTGACCTCATGCGTCTGAATAAAAGTTTCGTGGTGAACCGCTCGGCCAAAGCGCCCCGGGAGAAACTGCGGGCCGCCAAACTGCTTTCGGCGTATATTCATCATTCTATTACCCAGGACCGGGCCAATATCTGGATCGCCCAGCGAGAGGGCCGGGCCAAAGACGGAGTGGATAAAACCAACTCTGCGGTGGTGGGTATGCTGACCCTGAATCGCGCCAAAAACGAATCCTTTACGGACTATCTTCACCAGCTCAACATAGTGCCGGTGTCGATCTCTTATCAATGGGACCCCTGCGACGCGGCCAAAGCGCGAGAGCTTTACCAGCAGCGCTTCGGTGGCGGTTACCAAAAGGCCCAGCATGAGGATGTGCAAAGCATCGCCATGGGTATCGCCGGCCAGAAAGGCCATGTGCATGTGGCTTTCGGTGAGCCCCTGCAGGGCGACTACGCCGACAACGATGCGGTAACGGCGGAGCTGGATCGACAAATCGCGGCTAATTACGTACTCCATAGCAGCAACTGTTTTGCGTGGCAGATGCTACGCGGCCACCCACCCAAGGTGCGCTATTCCGATCAACACTTGCCGTTTGAGCCCGATGAGCTGGCCGACGAGCACGCACAGTTTCGCCAGCGCATCGCCGCCCTACCCCAAGAGCACCGGCGCATTGCGCTGGAGATGTACGCCAACCCGGTAGACGCCAAGCTGTTCGAGAATTCCCATGACGCGGCTCAGTAAATTGACTTCTTCCCTCACTGAACGCCTGCCTGCGTCGGCGCCGAGCCCATGTTAAGCGACGCGCTCAAGCAGCAAATTCAGCAAGCCTACACGCAATTTTTAAACAACAAAGGCCTCAAAGCCCGCTACGGGCAGAAGCTGATGATTGCGGAAATTGCGAAAACACTGGGCGCCATTGAGCTGGACGACCAAAACGTTCGTCAAAGCGAGGGACACGTCTGCGTAATCGAGGCCGGTACAGGCACCGGCAAAACCGTGGCCTATCTGCTTCCCGCACTAGTGATTGCCAAAGCGCTGGACAAGAAGCTGGTGATCTCCACCGCTACCGTGGCCTTACAGGAGCAGATCATTCACAAAGATCTTCCTGACTTACGCCAGCACAGCGAGCTTTCCTTCAACTTTGCCCTGGCCAAAGGTCGTGGGCGTTACCTGTGCCTGAGCAAACTGGATAACCTGCTGATCGAGAGCCAAAGTGGCCTGGACCCAAATCGGGCGCTGTACGAAGACGAGCGCCCGCCATTCGATACTCAAGCGGTTAAGCTCTACGAATCCATGGCCGACGCATTGGCGGCTAACCGCTGGGATGGGGAGCGAGATAGCTGGCCCGGTGGCCTGGAGCCCGAACAGTGGCAACCGGTGACCACGGATCACCGCCAATGCACGGGCCGACGCTGTTCCAATGTGTCGAGCTGTATGTTTTTTCGCGCCCGAGAATCACTGGACAGTACGGATTGCATTGTCACCAACCACGATCTGGTCATGGCCGATTTAGCCCTGGGTGGCGGGGCGATTTTACCCGCGCCGGCGGATGCGATTTACGTCTTCGACGAGGGACATCAGCTGCCAGCGAAAGCACTGAATCACTTTTCCCATCACAGCCGCATTATTTCCTCGGGTACTTGGCTGAATCAATGCAACAAACAGCTGGGCGCCATTTTGGGTGAGATTGGCGAAGCCGGTGACATTAGCCGCTACGGCGAAGAGCTTCCCTCTGTACTTTCCGACTGCAAACAGCGAGTGGATCAGATTTACCCAGCATTAGATGCCCTGGCCCAAGAAGTCGTGAACGACCCACGCCAATCCCATTACCGCTTTCCGGGTGGCGCGGTTCCCGAAGAACTCATGCTCATGGCTGCGCAACTGGCGAGCGGTTTCGGCGAGCTTTCCCGGTTGCTGGATAAAATGGTGGGCGAGCTGAACCGCGCCTTAGAGGATCCCCATTGCCCCGTGCCTAAAGTCGATCTGGAGAACCATTATCCAATTCTCGGGACGTGGCAGGCACGAGCGGAAGCGAATCGCGAACTCTGGAACAGTTACGCCGTCGCCGATCGCGAACGCGCCGCACCCAGGGCCCGCTGGCTCACGCCGGTTCAGCTTGGCAGCAGTATTGATATCGAAGTCTGTTCCAGCCCCATCGTGGCTGCCAGAACTCTGGAGCAAAGTCTTTGGCAACATTGCTGCGGCGCTGTGGTCACATCCGCAACACTGGCCGCTCTTGGGAAATTTGACGGCTTTCGTCTCCGGGCCGGTACGCCGGCTGATAGCGTATATCAACAAATGCCCAGTCCCTTCGATTTCAGTCGCGCTACCCTCCACGTTCCGACCCAGGCGGTGGACGCTGGCGACGCCCTCGCCCATACCCAAGCATTGGTCGACGCGCTGCCTGAGCTGCTGGACCCGGATGAGGGGAGCTTGGTGCTGTTCTCGTCACGCCGTCAGATGCAGGACGTCTACGAGCAACTGCCGAGCGACTGGCAGGGCCGAATCCTGCTACAGGGCGCCCACAGCAAGCAAGAGATGCTCAGCCAGCACCGTAAACAGATAGACCTCGGTGAAGGGAGCGTGCTTTTCGGTCTTGCGAGTTTTTCTGAGGGCGTCGATCTCCCCGGCGATTACTGCCGCCATGTGGTGATTGCGAAATTACCTTTTGCGGTGCCCGACGATCCGATTGAAGCAACTCTGGCAGAATGGATTGAAGGGCAGGGCCGTAACGCCTTTATGGAAATCACGGTGCCCGACGCGGCGCTGAAATTGGTCCAAGCCTGCGGACGCCTCTTGCGCAGCGAAACTGACCGGGGAAAAATCACCCTATTGGACAGGCGCATCGTGACCAAACGTTATGGCAACGCCATCCTGAATTCCCTACCGCCTTTTACCCGCATCATAGAGTGAGAACAGACACATTATGATCAACTATCACACCACCGTTGCCGAAGCGCTGTTTGAACTGGAGCGAGAAATGCGCGCTCTGGAGCTCTGGGAGAAACAGTCACCACCAGCGCAAGCTCTGGCAAGCACCCAGCCCTTTGCGGTGGATACCTTACGCTTTCCCCAGTGGTTACAATTTATCTTTATCCCACGCCTCTACAGCCTGGTGGAGCACCGTGCCCCCCTGCCAATAAACTCCAGCGTTGCTCCCATGGGAGAGGAGTACTTCCGCCCGTTACCGGTGAATAGTGACCGGCTCGTTGAACAACTGCGCCGAATCGACACGCTGCTCAGCCAATCCAATTAAGCGCGTGACCTCGGAGAGCTGCCCCGCAGGGATGGGGGATCGGTGCTTTCGTAAGCGTCAATCTCGGGGCAGGCCGTACGCGTGCCCAACAACCGTCGTGAACCCATCCCCTAAGGACTGTCCCAACAAGATCCCTCTTGTGAGGCTGGCTGAACGCGCCTACAGCCTGCCCCTGGCGAGCCTGGGCGATCGCGCTCTGAATGGGACAAGCCCCATCACCATGACCGCCAGGTCGTCGGCAAGCCGTTCGATGTTTTTGCAGGCTGCATAAAAAAACACCCCGAACCATTGCTGATTCGGGGTGTTTAGAATTAAAGCTTGACGATGACCTACTCTCACATGGGGAAGCCCCACACTACCATCGGCGCTAAGTCGTTTCACTTCTGAGTTCGGAATGGGGTCAGGTGGTTCCAACTCGCTATGGTCGTCAAGCAAACAGGTTTGATCGCCGGTGCGTCTTACTCTCGCGGTACGAGTGCGCTCGGGCGCGATCAAATAGGGTGGTGAAAAGTAAAGTTGCACAATGCTTTGAACGATGGTGTGTTGTTCACACAAGTCCGGCCTGTTGGCAGTCGTCTGTGTTATATGGTCAA
>DAHVRW010000089.1 GCA_027322215.1 Marinimicrobium sp. | reverse complement strand
ACTGGAGTAAATGAGCATTTTGAGGCCATTTTTAACGCCGCAGAGGCCACGCAGATAGTTTTTCAACAGCCTGCTAGTCGACTGAGGTGATGCCATGCTGAATATCTACGTTCCCCAAAATACCATTGAGGCCTATCTCATGCAGGGCGCCCTGGAGGCGGCCGGCATATTTTGCGAGATTCACGGCGAATACCTGCAAGGTGCCGCCGGGCTGCTGCCGGTTAACAACAACATCATGCTGCGGGTACGTGAGGAAGACGCCGAAGCGGCCCGGGAGTTGATTGCGCAGTACGAGCGCGGCGAGCTCTCGGCAGAGTAATCCATACGGGCGATCACGCCATAGCCGCGCCGGTATCGCGGCCGCTTGATCTGTTTGGATGGTTAGCAGCAACCAGTAAACAAAACGCATCGATGTGAGGTCACATTAAATGCGGCCCAGTTCGGCCTTTAGCCCAATTGAAAACCCGTAGCCTTAGCGACCTTTCGTGCGCATCCCTTTAATTCGCAATCCCGATCAGGAGGCCCGCTGTGACGAGCAAAACGCAATTTTTGGCGCCGGCCATGGCAAACATGTTTAGACTTTTTGCGGTGACATTGACGGCACTGGTCGCACTGGTGTTGGTCGGCTGCGCTCAACAGCCTTACGAACATGTGGCCGCGCCCGATTTAGTGCCGGTAACGAGCAAGGGCCGGTTCGACCGGGTATTGTTACCCAGCGACAGCGACCTGCCCCGGTTCACCCGGGTGTATGTGGAACCGGCACAGGTCCACATGAGCGATTATTGGTTGAAGGATCGGCGCGGCGAATACACCACCAGCGACCTGCAACGCATAGAGAGCCGCTACGGCGACCTGCTCAGCCAAACCCTGACCCGCCGCTTAAGCGACGACACCGGCCTGACCTTTGTCGATGAGCCCGCCCAGGCTCAGGTGATTTTTCGGCCGGTGTTGCGGGAACTGAACCTGTACGTGCCGGATACGGGCGTAGGCGTCACGCGCCAATATTCCCGTACGGCGGGCAACGCCACCTTGGATCTCACTGTGCTGGACGCCAGCACCGGCGCCGTATTGGGACAGTTTGTCGACCATCGGGAAACGCCTGTTCTGGTCCGTATGGAACGGGCCAATCGCGGCACCAACTTTCGGCACTTCCGTCGCTTGATGGAGCGCTGGACCGATAATCTGATCGATTATCTGCTCGCAGACGGCACGGTTCCCAGCGCCGACTGATACCCGCGCCCGCGGCAAACCCAGGTGCCCAATGGTTCACCTGATGCAGCTTTTGCGGCTATAATGCGCCCTCGCCGCCGAGGTCGATCATTGGCCGCAAACAAATACTGTTGATACGAATGATACAAAGAGGAATTGAGTGTGCGTCTATCC
Organism: Marinimicrobium sp.; assembly: GCA_027322215.1. Classification (GTDB taxonomy): domain Bacteria; phylum Pseudomonadota; class Gammaproteobacteria; order Pseudomonadales; family Cellvibrionaceae; genus JAVDDU01. The sequence goes on along the minus strand of DAHVRW010000089.1, from coordinate 9,046 downwards.
AACGAGAGCATCGGACTGACCCATAAGAGCATCGGGCTGGCTGTGATTTTATGCCTGAGCCTGCTTGCCGCGGCGGCTATGGCTCAGTCAGACCGGGTTAATGAGGCCATCAAATCCCGTCTGGCCCCCGCGGGCAGCGTGTGCATGGCTGGCGACGAGTGTGCCGGAGCACCGGCGGCAGCGGATGAGGCGGCGGGTGGCCAGCGCGACCCAGCGGACATTTACAGTAGCACCTGCACTACTTGCCATGCGGCCGGTGTAGCCGGAGCGCCTATCGTAGGTAACGCCGAGCAGTGGGCTGCCGTTCTGGAGCAGCGCGAGATTGAGGCCGTGTACGCCAATGCCATTAACGGTATCGGTGGTATGCCCGCCATGGGCCTGTGCATGACCTGCTCGGAAGACGAAATTAAAGCGACTGTTGACTACATGATCGGACAGAGCCAGTAAAATGATCAGTGCCCGGCGCGGTCCATAGCGCGTCGGGCTTTATTTTTCCGTTCTACCGTTTTTTCGCCCTCCTACCTTTTTGTAAACCCCGGTATTCAGTCCAGCATATCCAGCAAACTGCTTAGGGTCTCCTCGCCCCGGGCGATATTTTTCTCTGGGGTAAGCTCTCCAAAACCCTCAAACTCCAGATCGTCTTCGGGCAGTTCCTCAAGGAACCGGCTGGGGGTGGTATCGCTGATATCGCCAAATTGTTTGCGCTTACCCGCCAGGGTCAACGTCAACGTGCGCTGAGCCCGGGTAATGCCCACGTAGGTCAGGCGGCGCTCCTCTTCGATATTGTCATCTTCGATACTGTTGCGGTGCGGAAGCAAATCTTCCTCCATACCGACGATAAACACATGGGGAAATTCCAAACCTTTGGAGGCGTGCAAGGTCATCAACTGCACCCGGTCCGTGAGATCTTCCTCTTCCTGGCGCTCCAGCAGGTCGCGCAGCACCAATTTGGCGATGGCATCCTGAATGGTGCTGGGCTCGCCCTCGTCGTCACGGAGCATGATTTTGGCCAAGGATTCCACCAGATAATTCACATTCTCCCAGCGCCGCTCGGCGGCTTTGGGCGTGCTGGAGTTCTGGTGCAGCCAGCCCAGATAGTCCATATCCTCCAGCATTTCGCGGATTGCACTTACCGCCTGAGCGCCGTCACAGCGACGGGTCACTTGATTCAACCAGTGGGTAAAGCGACGCAGACGCTCCAAGCTGTTTTTGGGCAGCTGGCTCTCGATACCCACCTCATCCACCGCCGCGAACAGGCTGATCACCCGCTCGGTGGCGTAGCGCCCCAGGGCTTCCAAAGTGCTGGTGCCAATCTGTCGGCGTGGAGTGTTAATGGCCCGTAAAAACGCGTTATCGTCGTCCGGATTAACGATCAGGCGCAGGTAGGCCATAACGTCCTTGATTTCCGCCTTGGCGAAAAAGGACGAACCACCGCTGATTTTGTAGGGAATCTGGTGCTGCTGGAGCTTCATCTCCAACAGTCTGGCCTGGTGGTTGCCCCGGTACAGAATGGCGTAATCGCGAAACTTGCGCTGCAGGCGCAGCCGCTGGGTCAGGATTTCCGTGGCCACTCGCTCGGCTTCCGCATCCTCATTACTGCAACGCAGAACCCGAATCGGGTCGCCCAGCCCCATTTCACTCCACAAGGCTTTCTCAAATTCGTGGGGGTTGTTGGCAATCAAGGTGTTGGCCACACGCAGGATGCGACTCGTGGAGCGGTAGTTTTGCTCCAGCTTGATCAGCTTCAGACTGGGATAATCCTGCCTGAGCAGGGACAGGTTTTCAGGGCGGGCGCCGCGCCAGGCGTAAATGGACTGATCGTCATCACCCACAACGGTGAGCGCACCGCGATCGCCTACCAATAGCTTCACCAAGCGGTATTGGCTGGAGTTGGTGTCCTGATATTCATCCACAAGCAGGTAGCGTATGCGGCGACGCCAGCGCGCCAGGGCCTCCGCATCGCGTTCCAGCAACTGCACCGGGATTAAGATCAAATCGTCAAAATCCACGGCATTATAGGCCCGCAGGGCCTGATTGTAGCGCTGATAGACCAAGGCGATGGTCTGCTCACCTGGGCTTTCGGCCAGAGCCAACGCCTGCTCTGGCTCCACCAAATCGTTTTTCCAATTGGAAATCTGGTGCTGGACGCTGTTGAGATGATCACTGTCCAGCTCGCCGTCTTTGAGCATCAGCTCTTTAATAAGGGCCCGGGCGTCCTCGGCATCAAAAATCGAAAACCCGGGCTTAAAGCCGAGACTGCCCGCCTCCCGGCGGATCATATTCAGGCCCAGATTGTGAAAGGTAGACACGGTGAGACCACGGGCCGCCTGGCCTTTAACCAGCCCGGCAATACGCTCTTTCATCTCCCGTGCGGCTTTGTTGGTGAAGGTCAGCGCCGCGATATGACGGGCCGGCATGTCGCACTGCTCGATCAAATAGGCGATTTTACGTGTGATAACACTGGTTTTACCGCTTCCCGCCCCCGCGAGCACCAGACAGGGGCCATCCACATAGCGCACGGCTTCTCTCTGGCGGGGATTAAGCTGGGTCACGGAACCTCGGTGAACTTCTGGGGCGCAAATCGGGCGCGGTATTGTAGCAAGCCCGAGCCGGGCTGCAACGTGCATAGTCGGCAAAAAGGTTTATTATGCGCCAGCAGTGGTGTAAAGTCGCCAAGCTGATTCCCTTGGAGAATTGATTCGCCAGGATACGGATAGAAGGAGTTTGCTGTCCGTCGCTCATATAACCCAGTGGCTTCCAGCCCAGCGGATACATGCATGGACAGAATCGTTAAAATCTTATTTATCAACAGCGATGAAAGTGAGTACTTGCTCATTGCCGCGCTGCTGTCAGAAATCCACCACACCGACTATCAGCTGGTCTGGCACCCCCGACTGGAGGGCGCCTTGCAGGCCATATTGGCGGATGATTACGATCTGGTGTTGCTAGATTACTATTGGGGTGATCGCAACGCCCGAGAACTAATCAGGGCCGCCAAAAGCCAAGCCAGCCAGGCACCGATCGTGGTGATGACTGAGCAGATGGAAGCCGAGGTGGACCAGGATGCGATACGCGGCGGCGCCTCCGATTACTTAATCAAAGGCCAAATCGACATCCAGCTGCTGGAGCGCACCCTGCGCTACGCCATCGAACGCAAGCGCACTGAACAGCACCTGAGCCGTCTGGCGCACTACGACCCCCTGACCGATATCCCCAATCGCATCCTGTTCCGGGACCGCCTTGAGCACGCCATCCGCCTGGCCCACCGGGACAACACCTCGTTCACGTTGATGTTTATTGATCTCAACGGTTTTAAAGAGGTAAACGACACTTTTGGCCACGATGTGGGCGATGAGGTCATCCGCCTATGCGCCCAACGATTAAAAACCTGTAAGCGCCGCAGCGACTCGGTGGCCCGTATGGGCGGAGACGAATTCACCCTTCTGTTGGAAAACACCGACAACAGCACCGATATTGCCCATGTGGCGTCTAAAATCGTCAGCCGCGTGGGCGAACCCTACATAGTGGGTGAGTACAAACTAACCATTGGCTGTAGCGTTGGTATCGCCGTCTATCCCCAGGCGGGGCGGGACGCGGACGTACTACTTAGAAATGCCGATATGGCCATGTATCAGGCGAAACAGCGAGCGGAGAGCGGCTTTCGATTTTTCACCGAGGCCATGAACCAGCAGGTGCACCGTCAGTTACGTATGGAAGCGGATCTGCGCGCGGCGCTCAAACACAATCAACTCACTCTGGCCTACCAGCCGCGCATCGACGTTCACAGCGGTCGCGTAATCGCCGTAGAAGCACTCTTGCGCTGGCGCCACCCGGAGCGGGGCCTGCTGAGCGCCAGCGAATTTATTGATATGGCAGAAGACACCGGCCTAATCAACGCGATCGGCGCCTGGGCTGTGACTCAAGCCTGTACCGACCTGAGCACCATACGCAGGGTATGTGGCCGGGAAGTATTGATGTCGGTAAACCTATCAATTCGCCAGTTCAATAACGATCAACTGGTGCAAAATATTGCCGGGATTTTTGCCGAGACCGGCGTGCGCGGTGACGATATCGAATTCGAACTCAGCGAAACCAGCTTTGTGGAGAATATCGATCTGGTCAGTCTGTGTATGCGCCCCCTCGCACACCTGGGAGTGACCTTTGCGCTGGACGATTTCGGCCTCGGCAGCTCGTCCTTCTTACACTTGCAGCGCCTGCCCATCAGCAGTGTGAAAATCGACTCCCAGTTTATGACCGAGCTCGCCAGCAAGCGCAGCGACCGCCGACTGGTATCCGCCATGATTACCCTGGCACACAACTTAGGTAAGCTGGTGGTTGCCGAAGGTGTAGAAACCCGAGAACAAAAAGAATGGCTGGCCGAAGCCGGCTGCGACCAAATGCAAGGTTATTACTTCTGTGACCCCCAACCCCTGGATGTGCTGTGCACCACCCTGGCCCAGGGCCAACTGCCTATTTCGCCGGACGCTCACCAATCTCCGACGGAATAAAGCCCTCACACCACCTGCCGGTCCAGCGTGCGGTAACTGAGCGCTTCGCTGACGTGCTCTGTGCCAGGGGCATCAACACCGGCCATATCCGCCAGGGTGCGCGCCACTTTGAGTACCCGGTGATAGGCGCGGTTGGATAAGCCTAATTTTTCGATGGCGTGTTCCAAGAGATCGCGGTCGGCGCTGCTAAGTGGACACACCCGCTCCAGCTCGGGCACATTAAGCCGGTGGTTGGCTTTACCCTGACGCTCCATCTGGCGCGCATGAGCCTGCGCCACCCTCACCCGCACCGCATCGCTGCTTTCGCCATCCGGCTGCCCTTGCAGCTCACCGGGACGCAGTTGGCGTACCGGCACGTGCATATCGATTCGGTCCAGCAACGGGCCCGAGATTCGATCCCGGTATCGGCGCACCTGATCCGGTGAGCAGCGACACAACTGGGTGCCGGAACCCTGGTAACCACAGGGGCAGGGATTCATGGCCGCGACCAGCTGAAAGGCGGCGGGGTAAACCGCCTGCGCCTTGGCTCGGGAAATGCGCACCTCGCCACTTTCCAAAGGCTCCCGTAACACTTCAAGCACCTGACGCTGAAACTCCGGCAGCTCGTCCAGAAACAAGACACCGCCGTGAGCCAGGGAGATTTCTCCCGGTTTTGGGTTGCTGCCGCCGCCCACCAACGCGATGGCTGAAGCAGTATGGTGAGGAGCGCGAAATGGGCGCTGGCGGCCAAGCTTCTGCGCACCGCCAGCGGCCACCGAATACACCGCCGCCACGCTGAGCATATCCCGATCGCTCAGCGGCGGCAGTATGCCGGCCAAACGGCTGGCCAACATCGTTTTTCCCGTCCCGGGCGGCCCATACATCAGCAAGTTATGCCCACCGCTGGCCGCCACTTCCAAGGCGCGCTTGGCCTGAGCCTGGCCTTTCACATCGCGCAGATCCAGCGTGCTGGAAACCGTGGCCGGCGGCTCGGGTTTAGCCACTGGCAGCTCTTCCCGGCCGTGTAAGTGGGCGCACACTTTCAATAAGTTGTCGGCAGCATAAACCCGGGTGTGGCTGCTCAATGCCGCCTCGGACGCGTTATCGCTACTGATAATTAACTGACGCTGATCGTCGCCTGTGGCCAACGCCGCGGGCAACGCGGCGGTGATGGGCCTCAACTCTCCAGATAACGCCAACTCACCTAAAAACTCCGTACCTTGCAGAGCTTCTTTGGGAATCTGCTCCGACGCCGCCAAAATACCCAATGCAATAGCCAGATCAAAGCGACCGCCCTCTTTAGGCAAGTCGGCGGGAGCCAAGTTAACCGTGATGCGACGGGCAGGAAAATCCAGATGACTGTTCAGAATCGCGCTGCGTACCCGGTCTTTGCTTTCTTTAACAGCGGTTTCCGGCAGGCCGACGATATTGAGCGCGGGCAGCCCATTGGACAGGTGTACTTCAACGGTAACCAGGGGCGCGGCAATGCCCTGCTTAGCGCGCGAGTGAACGATGGCAAGTGACATTGGCCTTCCCTGTTGTGTCTGGTGGTCCTTCAGCTTTGAAGATCAAGCGTGTGCGATATACAGACTTTACTATAAAAGCTTGCCCCTGACAGGCAACACCGCACAGCGGCGCTTATTTTTGATTAGCCTGGTTATCCAGATTGGTTTGCAGCTCAATCAACTGCTGCTCCAGCGCTTCCAGCCGCTCGCGGGTGCGCAACAACACCGCCGCCTGAGCGTCGAACTCCTCCCGGGTCACCAAATCCATACGCTCCAGGGCGGAGTTCAAGGCCGCTTTCAACTCTTTTTTCGGCAGCAAATCCGCTGCACCGGGCAGCTTTTGGTTCAGTTCGGTAACAAACTTTTGAGCAAAATCAGCAAACACAGTAATGATCTCTCGTTGAGCGTAAACACGCACGCCGCGGTTGAATAAGCCTCAGTGTACTCTCACCTCAGCCCCATGTCAGCTCGGCTTTGGGGCTGGTGTGCTTGGGTATCTCACCTTTGCGGCCCGTATTCATTATTAGCGCTTGATGCCGGGTTCGTGCGTCATGTTTTGCTCCATTTCATGAAGCGACTTTAACATGTGCAGGTTTTCACTGGGTCATTACGTTGTCGCACTTATTTTGGCGTACGTAATGATTCAGGAGTTTTGGTTTAACACGCCTTTGAGCAGAACGCAAAATACAATATTCACGCGACTAGCCCTTACGGCGATGGCTTTGATGTTTACATTCCCCCATGTTGCACACTTCGCGGCTGACAAATATCTAGAACGAAGGGACTACTCCGTTTGCGAGGAAGCTTCGCATCAATGGTTGTTTGTTCGCAATATTGTATATGTTCAGCCAGCTATTGAATGCAGCGCACAGCTGAAAAATAGATAACCCAGCGTTGTACGCCGATGCTTATCGACAGCGCAAGATGAAATAGAGGGCAACGACACTCAAGCGCTGCGCCTGCTAGCGCCATGTTTTTAATAAAAACGATAAGGGGCCACTTGAGGTGTATTCGCCAGCTCCATTAAAAACGCTTCTGATACCGGAGCTGTATGAAGTTTTCTCCTGGGTTTGGGCTGTCCAGCCCCGCGTTCGAAAAGTGCTCAACACGCAAAATCAGCTCGTGCTCGCGGCGCGCGCCAAATGCTCGGCCTGCCGCCAGGTACTCGCTGAAGTTTAATGCGGTGCTAAAGTGTCGGTCTCGATTGCGATAGGTGGGCGAAATGATATTCGCCCCTACGCCAAACTCCAGAAACCAGCGAGGGCTCGGGCCGGGCCGCTCCAACCGAACGGCGGGTATTAACCCGAACTTGGTCACGTGCCCGCCTGAGTCGATACTCCACCGCCCCACTGTCGCCTCGATGGAACTGGTGAACACGCAGCAGGGACGTTCGTGACGCCAGCCCAAGGGCCAAATTCCGCCCAAGGCTATGGAATCCGCGTGCTCGGCTCGACCATATTGTACAAATACGGCCATGGATGGCGGGTCGTCCGGCCAGACGGGTTGGCTCACGCTGGCGAGCAGCATGAAAGATATGACAGCGGCGAAAAATCGAAAAGGTTTCGGTGGTGTTTGTAACAGCAACATACAAATCGGCCCATCCCTCCATGATGCTTACGCTCAACCCTGATCCCGTCAGGAACACATTAACCTGTTCCTGTGTTGATCGTTTTTATTCAGCTTGGTTCTTGTTCTTCTTCGACAAGTTCATGATGCACAATTACCGCGGTGCGTTTAGGGCGAATGGGCAAGCCTTTTCCTTCGAGATGCGCTCGGGTAAATGAGGCACCGAACAGCAGAATCATTGATGAATAGTTCACCCAGAGCAAAAGCAGCGCCAGAGATCCAGCGGCACCATAGGCGGATGCCGTTGCCGTATAGGCCAAGTAGATGGCAATTAAAGAGCGGCCCACGGTGAACAGTAGAGCGGTGATGAGCGCGCCGAGCAGAACCTCACGCCAAGATAACAGCACGTCGGGCAAAATCTTAAACATGGCGGCGAACAGTAAGGTGACCACCAGCAGAGACACGGATATCTCCAAACCCACCATTGCCCAACCCGGTACCGGCAGCCATTCCTGCGCAAACGCCATAATGGCCCGCAACGCGACCGACATTGCGAGTGAGACCAGCAGCGTAAACCCGATTGCCAAAACAACCGTCAGGGACAACAGTCGGCTTTTCACGAAAATCCAGATGCTGCTTGCGGACGGCTTGGGGGCGACGCCCCAGATTTGATTCAACGACGCCTGCATCTGCGCGAATACCGTCGTGGCGCCAACGGCGGTAGCGGCGAGACCGATTACTGCTGGCCAGATACCGCTTTGATCAATCTGTGAATTGATCACAGCCGTTTGTACCACCCCGGCGGCTTCGGCCCCAATGGTGGCTTCGAGCTGCTGGAAAAGCTCTCCCGCAACCGCCTGCTCGCCCATGAACACGCCGACCAACGTCACCACCACAACCAGAATCGGCGCAATGGAAAACACGGTAAAAAACGCCAATGCCGCGGCGTAAATAAAGGCCTGGCTCGCCACCCAATTTTGCAGCGCCGAGCTGAGAATTCCGAGCCAGTACCTGATTGGCGCAGGCAACTTGCTAAAAACGTTGGANGCCATAGGTCGTAATTCCTCATCCTTGGAGTCAGTAGATCGCTAATCGGCAGTATAGGTTATATCCGATCGGTTTTAGGCTGTCCATTATTAGACTGGCGGCAATCCCAACTCTTTCAGGTAACGATTGTGTTCTTTTGTAGCCTGTGCAATCCGCTTTTCAATATCGACTATTTGTGCGTGAACTTCAGACAAATCGATTTCCGGCTCGGGCTTGGCTGTACTCACGTAGCGAGAGATATTCAGATTGAAGTCATTTTTTTCAATCTCCTCCATGCTCACCCGCCGCGAATAACGCTCCTCTTCTTTGCGAAACTGATAGGCGTCAACAATTTTTTCAATATCTTCCACACGTAAAACATTCTGGCGCTTGGCCTTCTCGAAATGCTCGCTGGCGTTGATAAAGAGCACATCATCGGGCTTCTTACATTTTTTCAGCACC
>DAHVRW010000088.1 GCA_027322215.1 Marinimicrobium sp. | reverse complement strand
TGGCGGGTCAGGAGCTGATCGAGCCGAACGCACGGCCCTTGGATTTTCTGATGAATGCCCTGCGCCTGAGCGATGGGGTTAGCGCCCAACTGTTCGAACAGCGCACGGGTCTTACCCTGCAAGCGCTGCAGCCCCAATGGTCAAACTTGCGCTCCCTTGGACTGTTGGAGGATGACCAAACGCGCCTGGCTACCACAACGCTCGGTCAACGCTTTCTCAACGATGTCCTGGCGCGCTTTTAGGTCAACGTCACTTCGCTTCTCACAAATTCATAAAGGCAAAACGTGCCGATGGCACGAAATAGTGGCACACTTTGCGCGTCTAAACGCTCCCTAAGTAGCGTGAGCTGCTACACTCTTAACATTCGTTGAGCAACGCTCAAAAACCATTCTTAAAAGGTAAGGTGAGCTCACACACAGGCACTATTTTCCGCGCGCCAACCGATTCACTGCACCGGTCGGCGGAGGCAGGAATCCATGGTTCACCGAAGGAAATCCATGCCCAGGATTATGCGCTACGCCAAGAAAAACCCCATTGCCGCCCGCTTGCTGGGATTAATTATTCTCAGCAGCTCAGCCATTACGCTGGTGGCCGTGTTGATGCAGCTTTACGCGACGTTTCATGACGACGTAAACGCGTTAAACCAGCGCATTGATCAGGTCAAAATCAGCACTTTGGCAAGCATTACTCAAAGCCTGTGGAGCTTTGACCAAGAGCAGTTATCGATACAGATCGACAGCTTGCTGGATGTGGAGGATGTTGTGCAGGTGCAGGTGTCCTGGCGCGACTGGAACGGCCGCGAACGTATTCGCGTGGCGTCGCGGCAAGTCACCCAACAAGACATTGAGGCTCAACCGAACCAATATCTGATTCGCTCTTACCCCTTGGTATACGAAGACGCCACGGTCGCCAGCGAACAGCTGGGAACTTTGGTTATAGCCGCCAGCCTTGAAAATATTTACGAGCGATTGTGGGACCGCACATTTTTTATTGTGGCGATACAGGGCATTAAGACTATTTTTATCGCCCTATTCATTATTTGGCTGGTTCACCGATTGCTCACCCGGCACATGGATACCATTGCCCAGTACACGCGCCAGTTGCATCTCGATAATTTAACGGTGCCTCTTCGCCTGAACCGGGTCAAACCCGATCAGCAACCCGATGAGCTGGACAACGTCACCAACGCCATCAACCACATGCGCGAGACCTTGCTGGACGACATCAAGCAGCGGCACGCCATTGAATTGGCCCTGCTGTCGGAGCGGGAAGAAAAGAAGAAAACCCGTCGGCAAAAAATCGCGGCAGAAAGCGCCAGCAAGGCGAAGAGTCAGTTTTTGGCCACGATGAGTCACGAGATCCGCACGCCAATGAATGGTGTCATCGGCATGTTGGACATTCTACGAGACACGCCTCTAAACGAGAGCCAACAACACTATCTCGATGTAATCCACCGCTCCGGCGAGACTCTGCTCGACATCATCAATGACATCCTGGATTACTCCAAAATCGAAGCCGGAAAGATGGAATTGGAAATGGCGAGCTTCGATCTGGAAGATCTGATTGACGACTGTTTGCAGCTATTCGGGGCCACAGCTGCCAAGCGTCATATCGACCTCATGGGTGGAGTCCACCCCGACGTGCCCTGCTCCGTGATAGGCGATGCAACGCGCTTGCGGCAAATCGTCATCAACCTGCTCAGCAACGCCTTTAAATTTACCAATGAGGGCTTTGTGGCGCTGGAGGTCACCCTGGATGCCAGCAGCACGCCGGAGGACCCGGTGCTGCACTTTTCGGTACAAGACAGCGGTATCGGTCTGGCAAGAAGCACACAAGAACAACTGTTCGACGCATTTAACCAAGGCGACTCGTCCACCACCCGCCAGTACGGTGGTACCGGCCTGGGCCTCGCCATTTGCCGCAGCTTAGTGGAGCTGATGGGCGGTGAAATCGGCGTGTACAGTGTTAAAGGGAAAGGCAGTAATTTTTGGTTTACCGTGCACCTCGGCCAAACGGGCCCCACCGCGAATGACCGAGCGCGGGAAGAGGCGCGGGCATTACTCCATGGGTGTCGCTTACTCTTGGTGGACCCCAGTCTCAAACTGGGCAGTTTCATGGCGCCTTATTGTGAGCGCTGGGGCATGATACTGGAACACGTCACCGAAGGGGAGGCCGCTAAAACGACGCTGGAAGCGGCAAGAAAAAGCAATGCGCTGCCCGATTTTATCGCTCTGAACGGCCAGCTTGCCGACATGTCCGGCATTAAACTGGCCCGCTGGCTCCATGAGCATTCCTACACGGAATCCATTGCCTGTCTGTTTATGGAAGGCGGCGAGCTGCAAGCGGAGAGTGAGGAAATAGAACACCTGGGCATTAGAGGGCGCATACGCAAACCCCTGTCCAAACGCACCCTGCGCGTCGAGCTGGCAGCGTTGCGGGGCTATGGCAACGACAAACGCAGAGTTCAGCCCACCGCGCCCACCGACTACCACATATTCTCCCACCTGAACGTGCTAGTGGCAGAAGACAATGCCGTGAACCGAATGGTGATACGAGGGCTGCTTGGTAAGATGAACATCGAACCGACACTGGTAGAGAACGGTATCGAAGCCTTGGCGGATGTGGAACAAAACCCCGACGCGTATGATGTCATTTTGATGGACTGCGAAATGCCCGAGATGGATGGCTTTGAAGCGACCCGTCGAATCCGTCAGTTCGAGCGCGAGCACAACCTGGACGCAACGCCCATCGTAGCCCTTACCGCACACGTGTTACCGGAGCACCGAGAGGCTGTTTTTACCAGCGGAATGGACGACTACCTGGGCAAACCCATCACCCTGGACCAGTTGTATACCACCTTTAAGCGGCTGGCTCTGCTCCCCGCACCGCCTCCACAAGAGTGAGCAAATCAAAACCCCAGGCCAGGAATCACCCATGTCATTCGAACTGCAAGCCATTGGCTACATTCGTTCCTGTTTTACCGACCGCTTCGGCGTGCCGCGCCAGCCCGGTTTGGTGCCGGCGGCACGGGCACAGCTGGTGCTAGTGGCGCCATATGATGACCCACAAGCCCTCACCGGCCTGGACGATTGCACACACATTTGGGTGCAGTTCATTTTTCATCGCCCGCCCAGCCAACAATGGCGAGCCCGCGTGCGCCCGCCCCGGCTCGGCGGCAATAAAAGCCTGGGCGTGTTTGCCACTCGCTCACCCGTGCGGCCGAACCCCATTGGGCTGTCCGTGGTCCGGCTGGAAGGCATTGGCCGTGCCCCGGGCAAGCTCTGGCTGGAGCTGTCGGGAATCGACCTGCTCGATGGCACTCCGGTGCTGGATATCAAGCCCTACGTGCCCTACACCGACTGTGTGCCGGGGGCGCGCAGCGGCTTTGCGGACCAGGCACCGGTGACGCGACCAGTAGAATTTACGCCAGAGGCGCTGGCCGCCTGTGCCCGGTTTCAGAGCCGCAGCGATCAATTGGAAACCTTGATCCGACAAATTTTACAGCAGGATCCACGTCCCCAATACCAACGCCCCGATACCCAGCGTCGCTATGGCATGACGCTGTTTGATCTGAATATCCAATGGCGTTACCGGGGCGACGACGCCATCGATGCGCTGGTGGTGGAAACCATATCCGAAGCGGACACAGGCCCACAGAGAGACTGACTCTGTGCTATCATTTGCCGCATTTTTTACGGCCTGCCACGGTCGCCCGCTCATTAACCCGTGGGGAATGCAACGCTCATGAGTAAGAACTCGCTGGACAAAAGTAAAATCAAATTTGTGCTGCTGGAAGGTGTGCACACCTCCGCCGTGCGCACCCTGGAAGCCGCCGGCTACACCAACATCGATTACCTGAAAACCGCGCTGTCCGAAGATGAATTAATCGAGCGTCTGGCGGATGCACACTTTGTAGGCCTGCGCTCGCGCACGCAACTAACCCGCCGCGTATTCGCCAACGCACCCAAACTGATCGCCGCCGGTTGTTTTTGCATCGGCACCAATCAGGTGGACCTGCAAGCGGCACAAGAGCACGGCGTCGCCGTGTTCAATGCACCCTTTTCCAATACCCGTTCCGTCGCGGAATTGGTCATTGCCCAAGCGATTTTGCTGTTGCGCGGTATTCCCCAAAAGAACTTTGCCTGTCACCGCGGCGAGTGGCTGAAATCCGCAGCCGGCTCTTATGAAATTCGCGGCAAGACGCTCGGGCTGGTGGGCTACGGCTCAATTGGTAGCCAGCTCAGCGTGTTGGCTGAATCTCTGGGTATGAAGGTGTGCTTTTACGATGTGGTGGCAAAGTTGCCGCTCGGCAACGCCACTCAGGTACGCAGCTTGAAAGCGCTGCTGAATCAGTCCGATGTGATCAGCTTACACGTGCCGGAAACCGCCGACACTCGCAATATGTTCGGTGCCGAGCAATTGGCACAGATGAAAGCCGGCGCGGTGCTGATTAATGCCTCCCGCGGCACGGTCGTGGATATCGACGCGCTGGCGGAAGCCATCACCAGCAAGCACCTCTCGGGCGCGGCCATCGATGTGTTTCCGGTGGAGCCTAAGGGCAATCAAGAAGAGTTTGTCAGCCCGTTGCGCGGCCTGGACAATGTGATCCTTACACCGCATATCGGTGGTTCCACGGTAGAAGCTCAGGAAAACATCGGCGTGGAAGTGGCGGAAAAGCTGATCAAATATTCCGATAACGGCACCACCACCAGTTCGGTCAACTTCCCGGAAGTGGCCCTGCCAGGACATCCCCACGCTCACCGACTGCTGCACGTACACGCCAACGTCCCCGGCGTCCTCTCGGCCATTAACCGGGTATTCTCCGACAACGATATCAACATCGCCGCCCAGTACCTGCAGACCAACGACAAGGTCGGCTATGTGGTGCTGGATGTTAACTCTGCTTATAGCCCCGAAGCGCTTAAACAACTGCGGGAAATCGACGGCACCATTCGTTGCCGGGTGCTGTTTTAACTCAGCGTTGCGGACTCATCCCGGTTCAACTCAGAGTCATTCAACCACTGTGCGATAGCATCAAAAACCGGCATTCGATAGGGCGGGCTTTCATTGACTAAATGATGGCTTGCCCCGTTGATCATATGCACCTGCGTGTTCGGCAAGCGGTGGCGGATACGCGTGAGGTTGTAGCGCCAATCCACCGTCCGATCCGCATCGCCCTGTACCACCAGTAGGGGTTTATCCAGCACCGGAAAGCTGAAAAACTGGCTGTCCCAGCGGCGCATTGCCGTAACCCACTTTACCGGCAGATACGGGTACTGCAAACCGTCCTCATAGCGCACAAAATGATTGAACGCCCGATCGTGGCTACTGCTTCTAAACACTCTCCGGACTTTTTTCAAAAAGGGCCGCGCCAGCCAGTAGGCCCAAAAGCTGGTGCGCCAACCGAAGGGCAAAACAAGGGGAGCGCACAGCGCGATGTGGTCAAAGCGCTCGCTGCTGTGACGCCAAAGATAGTTGAGCACCGTGGCGCCGCCCGTACTCTGGCCCAGGCAATGCCAGGGAGACGGCAACATAGATTCACTCGCGGCCAGCACCTCGTGCAACGCATCCGCGTACTGATCGAACGAATCAATGCTGGCGTGGGCGCCACTGCTCAGGCCGTGGCCGGGTAAATCGAAGGCGAGTACCGCGTAGCCCTGGTCCAGCCCAAAGCGCAGCGCATGGCCGTATAACCCCACGTGGTCGTAATAGCCGTGGACCACCACCAGGGTGCCCCGCGGCCGATCAGGCAACCAGTAATGGGTGGCCAAATTGAAGCCAGCAGCGGCTACCCGGCCAAAACCGTGGCGTACACCCGGATAGTCTTTGGTCAGGTTAATACTGTAGTGATTCAGATAGGCCTGAACTTCAGAATCCTCGCCCCAGGCGCTATCGGCCTGGGGGTCGAACGTCAGGGGCGGCAAGCGTGCGGAAAGGCCTTCAAAGCGCGGCTTATCCAACGTTAATCACCCCGTCCGTTTGAGCTGCATGGTTAGTCCGCTTCCGGCTGCAAACTTAACGCCTGCAACGCGCCGGACACGTACACCAGGGGCGCGTTCCAGTTGATGGTCACCTCGTTGGTGGAGTAACTGCAGAAATCATCCAGATACGCCAGAGCAGGCTCTCTAGACGGATACCGGTTGACGCCGCAGTCTTCATCCAGGTTTTCCGGGTTAGGTCCGCCGGCCACAAAGCCCGGTACCGGCTCTTTGATACCATCCGCCCCAGAAACCCGATGATGAATATGCATGGGCGTCTTGCTGCCGTGGCCGGTCACGTAAGAATAGTCGGTGGGGTTGCGGCCTAAGATGTAATCCAGCTTGGACTGGGCCGCATCGAGCAGCTCCGACTCACCGCTGAGCCGATAGCCCTGCAAAAGCATCATGGCGCGGTTGAGCACGGTGCTGTTGCTGCCCCAATAGAAATCGTATTGCCCCATACCCACGCGATAGGCGGAGCTTTTGGTCTGGTCCAGCAGGTTGTGCGCCAAATCCATAATCCGCGTTTTAATCAACTCCTCGTTAGCAGCCTCGGTCAGATGGTCGGCTTCTAGGTGGTGAGCCAGTGACATCCAGGCCAGGCCCCAGCTTTTCAGCCATCCGGGCACCTCATTCGGGGCGTCCTCAGCTTCAAAGTCGGCGTAATAGCGATCCTCTCTCGTGGTGATGTACAGCTCGGCAGCAGCCCAGGCACGGTTGGAGGCCAGATCACTGCCGCCGTACTCCCCGGTGTGCACATCAGGAGGGTTCGTGAAGGCAATGCTGGGATTTGCTTCTGCCCACATCCAGGCTTTTTCTGCTGCTTCGAGCATATCCTCAGCCAGCTCAGCGTCATACTCTTCCCAAATCCGGCTGGCCTGGGCCATGACGGCGGCGAAATTCAGTGTCGCCGAGGTGCCTTTGCCGATCACAAAGCGATCCGCATCTGCCTGCTCGGGCATAATGGTGCCGGTAAAGTTCAAGGTGGTCAGCTTGTGGTAGACACCGCCGTCCTCATCCTGCATTTTCAGCATCCACTCCAGATTCCACAGAGCTTCGGCGAGAATATCCGGCAAGGCGCCACCGCTTTCGGGGATGTTCACGTTCTGTGCATCGTAATAATCGGGAAAGTGCTCGTAGGCGGCCAGCAGGGTGTAGGTAGAAATGCCGGAGTTGACCACGTACTTGCCAAAGTCTCCGGCGTCGTACCAGCCTTTGGGCGCGGAAATCTTATCTCCCACATTGTGAGCTACGCTGTTAGCTGAAGGATGAATTTTCACCTCAGTATCCGGATGCCCGGCCTGCCGCGCATATTCACCTGCGTGCTCCTCGTCCAGTGCCGTACTCGCGCGGTTGAAATAAAACGCTTTTAAAGCGGCTTTGTTGAGCTCCTCGTAGACGTCGCCAGCAATTGTAAAAATCGGGGAATCGTCCAAACCCTCGACGCGCACTTGAAAGTCACCGAGTTTGTCAAAGCCCGTAAAGTCCGCCACATGCACCGACTCTTTCGACGGAACCCAGGTTTTTGCGGCGGTCAGTGTTCCCTCAAACTCCACATCATCCGTGCCCGCTGCCACCACGACAAAAGTATCGGCATCGACCTTGGGCACTACCGCCAGCTTTTGTCCATTGGGCAGATAGCCCACCTGATTGAGCTTAATCAGTTGGCTCGCCGCCGGTGCCGACGAGGAGCTGGATGAGCTGCTACTGGATGAGCTGGAGCTGCTGGATGACGATGAACTGTTATTAGGAGGAGTGGAGTCGGAGCTACTGCTCGAACCACAGGCGGCTAACATCAGGCCGCCCATTACAAGAAGCAGGCAACGAGTGAAAGTGTTCAGGAACATGAGTAAACCTCTAGCTATGGGATTATTATTAGTCGGCAACGCGGATCGGGTCAGATGTCGAACGCACTGTCGAGCAATCCTGATCGATAATCCCCCAATGCTATCGAGCCTCAGCCGCGCTGTCCATTGCCACGCCACAGCCATTTACACCAGATAGCGATTCCAGGTGCCATAGCGTCCCTTGACGGATCCGCGCCGCACTGCCAGAGCGGTAACCGCCACGGCAATAATCAGGCTGAGCACCGTGGAAGTGGTACCGACGCCATATACAAACGGTGTGATCAACAGAGCCGCCGCCACCGGTATCATTAAAAACCGCACCATACGCGCCGACTCGGCCATGGCGATAACCGCGAAGGTGATCAGCAGAGCACCAATTACGTGATCCCAGTTCGCCATGGCCGCTTCGTGCCCCAAAACTATGCGGGTGCTCATCAGCCATAGGCCAATCAGTACACACAGCGCCAGATTCCACGGCAGGCTCACGCCGGTAACCAGTGCTGCGCGAAGCAGGCACAAGGGGGAGCGCTGAGAGCTTTCCTGCGCTGGCTCAGGTTTGCCCTCGTCGGTGTCGCCGACAAAAAATACTTTAAGCACCGGCGCACCGGCCCGCTTCCGGCGCAGCAGAAACTGCCCGGTGGCCACAAACTCGTTAAACGCGTAGGCGATCTGCATCAGCATCAAGGCGGCTGCAATCAGGCACAGCAGACACCAGGTGCCGATAAGAATGGGCTGGATGATGATAAATGTAATGGAGACCACACCCAGCGGGACAATTAAAACACCGAAGGAAGCGACGACCCAAGGTTGGGTGCGCCAGCGCTGCGTTGAGCCCATCAGGCCCAGCAACACCTCCAGCGCATACACAATCGCGCCCAGGCCATTTTCCAGGACAACGACAGAACCGCAAACACCATCACCAGAGCACCGGCCGTCCAATCACTAAAAGCCATGCCGGTCCCGGTGTATCCCAACAACGGCGGCGAAGCCAACAGCCATAGCCCCAGAGCGATATTGACAAAATGTGCCCACAGGTTGCGGTTGTGCTCACGAACAAACTGTTCTTGCTGCTGGGCACGTAACTCGCTCGGGTTTTTGCCCAGCTCATCGGCACGGGACAACCAGTCCGGCGGAGTAATGCCGTTGGCCTGATACCAGCCGTGAGGGTCCTTCTTTAAATTGGCGACGAGGGCTTCCAAGTCATCAAATAAATTATGTTTGGGCTGCCAGCCCAATTGATCTTTGGCTCGTCGGATATCCAATTCGTAATGGTCGCTGGCCAGATCGATCATAAACGGGCGGATAAACGGTTTCTCGCTTTTAAGATCGTCGGGCACGAGAGGCTCGGTTCGCTCTTCTAGCCAAGCGCCAGTTTTTGCCAGAGGTTTGGGGACCGACAAGGTGGCCCATTCCTGTTCACCATGGATCAACTCGCCCAGACGGTTTTGCAACGCCTCATAGGTGTCGCAATGCCCTTCGCCCACCAGTATTTCGTTCTTCTCCGGCAGCTTACCGCGCCGGTCAATGGTGCGCCGGAAGGCGTCGATCATATCGTCTTTATGAATGCACTCCTGCCCGACGCCGGTGGTTCCGGCGTACACATGGCTTTTCATATTTTTTTCGTAGATCCGGGAAATCTGATGCGCGAGCGTGGGTACGCATTTCTTGTCGTCATACAGCCCCGCCAGGCGCAGGAGCGTGTAGGGCATGGTGGCGTGCTCTCGAATAACCTCTTCGGTCTCTGCTTTCGAAAGGGGGTAAACCCAGCGCGGACCTATGGGCGAATCCTCTTTAATGCGCTGCCCCGGCACAGTCGGTTTGTGCACCAGCATGGTGCTGGAGTAAACAAACCGTTCGACACTAAAGGGCTCCAACGCTTCCAGCAGGTGGCGCGTGCCTTCAATGTTAACTTTGTCGTAAAGTGGCGAGTGCTCGCCAGTAAAGTCAAAGTACGCGGCCAGGTGCACCACGGCGGCTAATGCGTGGCCGTGCGCATCGGAAACCTCGCGCAGCGCCAACTGCACGGATTCGCGCTTGGTGAGATCAAAGGTATAGCTGAAATCGGCGGTATCGGAGTGGGAGCGATCAAGCGCGATAATCTGATAACTGTCGCGCAGGGCGCGCGTAAGGGTGCTGCCAATATCCCCGGCGGCGCCGGTAATCAAAACGAAAGGTTTTGCACTGGCTTGCTGCCGTTTCTCCGTCATCGCCATCATCCTTTAGTCGCGAAAAGCCGGGCCGGTTCACTGTATTGATCACGATAGCATGGGCCTTGCGGCCCCATCAATCGCCTCCACCTGCCAGCTCCATCTGTCAATTCCACCTGCCACCTGCCACCCCTAACCGTCACCTCCGCGAAGGCGGAGGTCCATTCTTTATACTGCCCTTTATATTGCTGTAGGTTCTCCATGACGCACGGCGGATAGTCGGCGACAGCGGCGGTTGCCTAGAGTTTGGTGTTCTTAATTAACGGCGGGAGGCGGGTTTGGCGATCTACCTTCGGGACACGCTGTATCTTTCGAGCCTCTCAATCTCGCTCGGAGCCCTCGACCCGGGCACCAAACCGAAAAACCTATGCGATAATGGGCGAATGCAAACCAAACCCCTGGTAATTT
>DAHVRW010000087.1 GCA_027322215.1 Marinimicrobium sp. | reverse complement strand
GCTGCCGCTGAATACCCAAAGCCATTATTGCGGCCACTGCCTGCATAATCCCCCGCGGTTCAGCCACAGCCTGATTCCGTTTCGCTACGATTTTCCCCTCGACAGCATGATCCATCGTTTCAAGTACCGGCGCCAGTTGACCCACGGAAAGGCCCTGGCGGACCAATTAGCGGAGTACTTAGCTCACACCTATGACCAACAGCGCGAGCTGAGCCTGCCGGAGCTAATCGTGCCGGTACCCCTGCATTGGACGCGGCGCTGGAAACGGGGTTTTAACCAAGCCGAAATGCTGGGCAGGGATCTGGCCCAAGTTATGAATATCCCCCTAGTGACCCGCCTCTGCCGCCGCACCCAGCGCACACCTTCACAACAGGGCTTGAGCCGAGCGCAGCGGCAACAGAACCTGCGCAATGCGTTTTCTCTGTCCCGTCACGCCCGGACGGCGCTAGAGGGAAAATGCGTTGCACTGCTGGACGATGTCGTCACCACCACCAGCACCGTTCGCGCACTGAGTACGCAACTGATTGAGGCCGGTGCTGTGGAGGTACACGTGTGGGCCTTAGCCCGCACACCGGAACAGCGAACGTAAAATCTCGCGGTCGTTAAGCCTGGTCCTATTTAGCTCCGCCCCATAAAGGGGCGGGAAAAAGCTACAATGAAGCTTCGCACTCTTTTTCTGGATGTTTATTTATGAACGAATCGCTGCCCCACCCGTACCAAGCGCTGACCCCGGACCTGGTACTCGATGCGGTGGAGAGCGGCGGATACGTGAGCGATGCCCGCATACTCGCGCTCAACAGTTATGAAAACCGCGTTTACCAAGTGGGCATCGAAGACAATCAGCCGCTGATTGCCAAATTTTATCGGCCCGAGCGTTGGACCAATGCACAAATCCAAGAAGAGCATGATTTCACCCAGGCGCTCCTGGAGCTGGAGGTCTCGGTGGTACCGCCATTACCCGATGAACAAGGACAAACACTTCGCGAATTTGCCGGGTTTCGCTACGCGCTTTATCCCCGCCAAGGCGGCCACGCACCCAACCTGGACGACTTTGAGCAGCTGTTATCCCTAGGCCGTGTTTTGGGCCGCATGCACGCCCTGGGGCGGAGCCGCCCCTTTACCGAGCGGCCCGAGCTGAGCGTTGACAGCTATGCACGGCAGAGTTACGACTTTCTACTCAATCAGGGATTTATTCCCCCGTCTCTGGAAGAGTCATACCGGACTCTCGGTGCGGACTTAATCGACCGTCTGGATGCGGCGTTCGCACAAATTGAGTACACCCGCATCCGCCTGCATGGGGACTGCCATCCGGGCAATATTCTCTGGCGCGACGCCCCGCACTTTGTCGACTTCGACGATGCCCGCAACGGTCCGGCGGTGCAGGATTTATGGATGCTGCTATCAGGCAACCGGGAGCAGCAGACGCTGCAACTGGCCGAAATTCTGGAGGGTTATCAGGAGTTCTGCGATTTCAACTTTGCCGAACTGACATTGATCGAAGCGCTGCGCAGCTTACGCATCATGCACTACAGCGCCTGGCTGGCCAGACGTTGGGAAGACCCCGCCTTTCCCAAACACTTTCCCTGGTTTAATACCGAGCGTTATTGGGGTGAGCATATTCTGGAGTTACGCGAGCAGCTCGCGGCCCTGCAGGAGCCTCCGCTGGCGATTTTCTAACCAACTCTATTAAGCCAGTTTGCGGCCGTCGGTAAGTATCTCGTCCACGCCCGCGGCCAGTGCGCGCCGCGCCTCGGCGTCGGTCGCCGGCAAGTAACCCATCACCCGTGCGCTGCGCTGGCGATAACGCGCCAAAACCGCTGGACGTAGCAATTCAACCCCTTTGTATCGCACCGGCAAAGCGTACGTGACCCCCGGTTCGATACTCGACCAGCGCGGCAGCCCCAGCACGCACGCCACCGCCGCCCGTCGACACTGCTCCATTCGCGCCATGCATCTCGCGGCGGGTTTGGATCGGAGCAAATGTGCCTGATGGGCCTTATCCCAAAACAAAAAACGCACCCGATGCTGAAAAAAATCCTGGTATTCGGGCATGCTCCACCACGGCAGCAATGCGTCGATGGTGCGCAGTGCGGACTCGGGTTTGATGTCGAAAATCCAAGCCAAGCCAGCGAATTCTTGCAAAAACTGATCGAAGAACAGCAGCTTTTCGCCACCGCGCAACGACATCTTCTCTAACAGCGTCCGAGGGCTGCTCTCGATTGTGTGGGTCGCGCCTGTGAGCCGCTCCATGGTCGGGTCATGGGCCAATACGATATGTCCATCTGCTGTGGTGCGAAGGTCTGTTTCCAAATGTTCGAAACCGATGGCGCAGGCTGCGCGAAACGCCTGCGCTGAGTTTTCTTCGTGGTCCTGACAAAACCCCCGGTGACTAATCCAGACGGGAGAGCCCATAACGTATATCCCTCTGTAAAGCCGCAAACGCGTATGAGCGGCTATTTTCCGGTACTATTAAGGGCCCCACAACCTTTTATAACGCCACTGGCGATCACACATGCTCTATTGGTTAATCGCACTTTTTCATCTGGTCGTGATGCCCGTAGCCGCCTTGCATGCGCTGGTCAGCAAGCGTGACCACCGTGCCGCTTTGGGCTGGATCGGGGTCATTGTGATCTTCCCCATCGCCGGGCCGGTCATTTATTTTTTATTTGGTATCAACCGCGTGCGCACACGGGCCCGGCTGTTCGCAGGCCGGCACCTGCCGGTAATGCACTTTATCAGCTATGAGCACGCCGCGCGCGAGCCAAGTACCACCGATGTTTTAGCGGGGGAAGTTGCCCCTCCGTACCTGGCGCCTATCGGCGCGCGGGCAAGCGGACGCACCCTAAGCGCTAACAACCACGTCTCAGCACTCATTAACGGTGAGCAGTTCTTCCCACGGTTGATTGAAGCCATTGACGGCGCCGAGGATTATGTACTGCTGTCTAGCTATCTATTCTCACCCAAGGGCATTGGCGGCCAGGTGATCGACGCCCTGGGCCGGGCGGCAAAGCGCGGCGTGACGGTGCGGGTACTGGTGGACGGCATCGGTGCCTGGTACTCACTCCAGGGTGCCGTCCGGCCCATGCGTCAAGCAGGGGTAGAGGTACACCTATTCCGGCCACCGGCGCTGCTGCCGCCGAGCCTGGACATCAACTTGCGCAACCACCGCAAGATCGCCGTGGTGGATACCCGGGTCGGTTTTTTTGGGGGCATCAACATTGATCAGCGCCATATGGTGGAGGATCCCCACAACCGTCACACCACCGAGGACGTGCATTTTGAAGCCCGGGGGCCCGTGGTGCATGATCTGTACCGCTCATTCTCCGTCGACTGGCAGCTCATCACCAGTGAGATTCTGAGCCCTCCCATAGGGCCAGCTGAATTGGCCGGGGACAGCTTTTGCCGGGTGATCGACGACGGCCCTGGCGAAAACCTCTCGCACTTATCCATGACCTTGACCACAATCTTCAGTGCCGCGAGGGAGCACATCAGCATTATGATGCCCTACTTTCTCCCCAGCGCGGGCATGGTATCGGCATTGCAGTCAGCCAGTCTGCGCGGCGTCACCGTCCAGATTGTACTGCCCGAGCGCAGCAACCTGCGCTTTGTGGATTGGGCCACTCGCAATATGCTTTGGGAGCTGTTGTTATGGGATGTGGACGTGTACTACAAACCCGCCCCGTTTGCGCACAGCAAGCTGATTGTGGTCGATGGACATTATGTGATGGGCGGCTCGTCCAATCTGGACGCGCGCAGTTTGCGCCTTAACTACGAGCTAGGCGTAGAGGTGTTCGACCGGCATCTGGCCGAGCAGTTGGAACGTCATATCCAAGCCGCCATCTCCGTCAGCCACCGGCTTACGCACCAGGAACTCGACGGGCGGCCCTTCTGGCAGCGCGTGCGGGACGCGTTCTTCTGGCTGTTTTCCAGCTATTTATAACCCCTGGCACACCCGGCCAGCTGCGGGAGCGGACTGGAATTTATCACTTGCACATTCGATAATAGGGGCTGTGTAACACTCACCCTGTCATCACACCGACCTGGTACATTGCTTATGCGCGCTCGCCCCATCCCCATCAGCCGAGACCCCATCTGGGAAGCGATTCGCCTTGATGCCCTGGAGCAAACCAGCGGCGAGCCGGTGCTGGCCAGCTTTCTCTACGCCAGCATCCTTAATCACGACACGTTGGAAGCGGCGCTTGGCTATCACCTGGCCAACAAACTGGACAGCCCCGCCATGCCCGCGATGTTAGTGCGAGAGGTTATTGAGCAGGCGCTGGCGGACGATCCCAGCATCGGCCGGGCGGTACGTGCCGATCTGCGCGCCGTACACGAGCGCGACTCGGCGTGCTGCTCGGCTACCACTCCGTTTTTGTACTTTAAGGGGTTTCACGCCCTGCAAGCGTACCGAGTAACCCATTGGCTCTGGCAACGGGGCCGACGTTCGCTGGCTCTGTTTCTGCAAAACCAGATTTCGGTAGTTTTCTCAGTGGATATTCACCCGGCGGCGCGTATCGGTGAAGGGATTATGTTTGACCACGCCACGGGCATCGTTATCGGAGAAACCGCAGTGGTAGAGAACGACGTGTCGATCATGCAGTCGGTCACCCTCGGCGGTACCGGCAAAGCCGGCGGCGATCGCCACCCCAAGGTGCGCGAGGGGGTACTCATTGGTGCCGGTGCCAAGGTGCTGGGTAATATCGAGATCGGTGCCTGCTCCACCGTGGGTGCGGGCAGCGTGGTGTTAAAGCCTGTTCCGCCGCGCAAAATCGTCGCCGGCGTACCCGCACAAGTGGTCGGTGAGAGCCGCTGTGCACAACCGTCTCGCTCCATGGACCACACGATCAGCCCTTACCAGGGCTAAAACCCAGGCGAAGTAGGCCCGGTTGCCGAATCAGACCAAGTCCGTCGTTCGGTAAACTGGGGCCGGAGAAAGGCCATTTGATCGCCGCGAATTCGGTCGCTGTTAATCAGCGCCAAATACTCGGCGGCATTAGGGCAAAACGGTAACGCCAACAACTCCATATTGGCCTCGCACAGCAAACGGTTGCCCTTGTGCTGATTGCAGCGTTTACAGGCAGTGACCACGTTATTCCAGTGATCGCGGCCACCTCGGCTGAGGGGATGAACGTGATCGCGCGACAATAGCGGCGCTGGGAATTGCCCTCCGCAGTACAGGCACTGATGGTGATCGCGAGCAAACAGAGCTTGATTGGTCAGCAGGGGCACCAGACGCATACGTGCCAGACGGTTACCACCACAAGCGATAATGGCGGGCAAATCCATATGGGTCTGCAAGCCAGTCACCCTCGAATGGCCACCGTAAACTCGCCGCACGTGCCCACCCAGGCTCCAGCGCACTAAATCCCGAGCGTAAAGACACACCGCATCCTTCCAGTTCAACCATTCAATGGGCTGTCCGGCGATGTTGAGACGTAAAATGCGTGCTTCCATGGGCGGCTCCGCAATGGATGCGGTGCGCCAGCGGCGGGGGAACGAAAGGCCGTACCTGCCCGGCGTACCGGCTAATCGATCATCGGCAAGCAAGACGTCTCAAACAGGCTCATTCCGACGATAAAAGTCGCTTTTCGCAGTCGTACTATGCCGCGAGTCCTGCGGCGAGTAAATGTCCCGATTAAAATATTTCATCCGGATCCAGATCGAACAAGTAGTCAGGCTCTAAATCCAGCTCGCGAAAAATATCCGGACCCTCGGATTGCAGCAGCTCCGCCTCATCCTCACTCAGGGCGTCATCCAGCCCCTGCTGAATCACCACTTCCACACGCCGATTGCGCGCGCGGCCGTCGGCCGTATCGTTAGGGGCCAACGGGCGCGTGTCCGCCAACCCAGTCACCTGAAAACGGTGCTCGTCCAGGTAGCCGCCGCGCATCAGCTCATGAGCCACTGACACAGCCCGTGCGGAGGACAAATCCCAGTTGGAGCGGAACCGGCCGGTGCGAATCGGCAGGCTATCGGTATGGCCCTGCACCTGGATGCGTCCTGGCTGCAGCATTAACACCGCGCGGATTTCTTCCATCACATCGAAATACTCCTCGGCCAACTCGGCGGAGGCGGAAGCAAACGAGCCCTGCTCTCGAATGCGAATAACAATCTGACGTCCCCGAGTTTCAATTTCGATTTGTCCGGCCGCAATCTGTGGCTGTAGCTTAGCCGCCAGCGCCCGGGCGTCTCGGCGGGTATTTTCGATTAGCTGTTCCAGACGTAATTTCAGTTGCTCACGGGCGTCGACAAAGTCCGGGTCGCCCTTCTGAATGTCGTACTGCTCGGCACAATAGATATCCAACGTCATTTGCGGAATGTCATCCGTGCTTTGATAAATTTCGTTGATGGGCGTGGGCTCTGGCCGACCGGGGCTAAACTCTTGGGCAATGATGCTGGTGCCCTTCGGCACCTCTTCGAACGGCTCCTCCAGCTGTACACCAAAGGCTTGAGCCAAGGAGCCCGCGAGGCGCTTAAAGCGCATGGCGTCCATCTCGGAAAACGACAACAAGAGCACAAAAAAGCAGAGCAATAGCGCCATTAGATCCGCAAAGGTCGCCATCCACGGCGGTAGGCCCGCCTGTTCTTCTTCGCGCGCAGTCTCGGGCGTGTCATCGGCAATCATGAAACCCTCCCGCTAGGCAAGATCGGTCAGGTCACGCTTGCCCTCGGGCAAGTAGGTACGCAACATGGCGTCGATGACTCGGGGGTTTTGGCCGCTCTGAATGGCGAGCAACGCGTCAATGATGAGGCTTTTGAGGAGAAACTCCTCTCCAGCGCGCAGACGTAACTTTTGCGCAATAGGTATGCATAATGCGTTAGCCATCAAGGTACCGTACAGCGTCGTGAGCAATGCAATCGCCATAGCGGGGCCAATCAAGCTGGGGTCGTCCATGTTCGCGAGCATCGCCACCAGACCGATCAAGGTTCCGATCATCCCCATGGCAGGTGCCACATCGCCCAAAGATGCAAAAATAGAGGAGCCCTGGTAGTGACGCTGCTCTGCCAGATAGCGATCCTTCGATAGCATGGTTTTGACGACTTCGGGATCGTGGCCGTCCACGAGCAGCTGAATACCTTTTTGTAAAAACGGGTTGCTGACATCTCTTCCTTCAAGAGACAGCAGACCGCCCTTGCGGGCCGCATCGGCTAGTTCGACGATTTCATCAATCAGCTCCGCGGGATCGTCCAACCGATACACAAAACTCTTACCCGCCACCCGAAATGCGCTGAAAAACTGTCCCAGACTGAACTTCGCCATAACGGCAAAGATGGAGCCGCCAATGACAATGAACAGCGACGGCACGTTGATAAACATGCTAATTTCGCCAGAAAGGAACATGGCGGCAACGACCAAGCCAATGGCGCCGATCAAACCTATCAGAGTCGCTAAATCCACAAATAAATCCCCGTCAAACCTCTAACTTGACCCGGCACCACCCGCAGCGCCACTTTATTAACTATAGCCGCATCAGCGCCCCGTGCGCCTGAATACACCTGCCATATTAGCAGCAGTGGTTTATAATGCCGCCCATCCGTATGCCGGCAGCGCCGGTTCTTCAACACGGTATTGATAGAACATCGGCCGACCCAGCAATTTCTCAACCCTACAGGTGTACCATGCCCGCAAAAAAGCCCCCGGTAGACTTCGAAACCTCCCTTACCGCCCTTGAGACCCTGGTCACCAAGATGGAACAGGGCGAAATGTCGCTGGAGGAATCGTTGCAAGCGTTTGAAACCGGCATCCGATTAACCCGGGACTGCCAGGCTCGCCTGGCCGCGGCCGAACAACAGGTGCAACAGCTCGTGGAACAGCAAGGCAAACTCAGCCTGGCCCCTCTGGACTCTGACGATCTGGAGAACGATGATCAATGAGTGCCGATTTTGATGTTTTCGCCGCTCAGTGCCGCACCCGAGCGGATGCCGCGCTCAAGGCACGCCTACCGGCGCCGGATAGCCAGCAGCCGGATTTGGCGGAAGCCATGGCGTATTGCTTGTTCAACGGCGGCAAACGAATCCGTCCGACCCTAGTTTACGCCACTGGCGCCGCCTTGGGTGCAACCGATGCGCCCGGCCTCGATACTCTGGCCGCTGCGGTTGAGTGCGTACACGCTTACAGCCTGGCCCACGACGATTTGCCGGCCATGGACGACGACGATTTGCGTCGGGGAAAACCCAGCTGCCACATCGCCTTTAACGAAGCCACCGCTATCCTCGCCGGCGACGCCTTACAGACCCTGGCTTTTCAATGGCTCGCTGACGATACCGAGCTGGCCCCATCCGTTAAAGTGGCCGTGATTAGCCGCCTGGCCCACGGCTCTGGCATGCACGGCATGGTGCTCGGCCAGGCCATCGACCTGGCAGCGGTCAACCAGAATGTCGATATGGCCCACCTGGAGCGGATGCACCAACGCAAAACCGGCGCACTGATCAGCGCCAGCATCGCCATGGCCGCCCGGGTTTGCGAAGCGAGCGACGTCCAAGTAGGAGCACTGGAGCATTACGCCCACGCTCTGGGCCTGGCCTTTCAAGTCCGAGACGACATTCTGGACGTCACCTCAGACACGGCCACTTTGGGCAAGCACTCCGGTGCGGACTCCAAGCTCAACAAACCCACCTATGTGAGCCTTTTGGGCCTGGAAGGTGCCCAGCAACGAGCCCATGAGCTGTATAAAAACGCACTCGAAGCCATTGACGCTTTTGACGACAACGCCCGCTGGCTCCGTGCCCTGGCAGCTTACACCGTGGAGCGCCAGCACTGACCGCCAGGTTTCGAAACCATAGCGGCGACCTATTGGTTGTGCCGCTTTATTATTCAAATCGATAAATAAGCCGGGAGAAACGGCCAAAGCTAGGCAATGCCCCTTCAGTTCCCTACAATGTGCTGCTTTCTCACGACGATGTGCCTTCATGTTTAACGAGATTCCCACCCAGCGTCCGGCAACGCCGCTGTTGGATACAATCCACTTTCCCGAGCAATTGCGCAAGCTGAACGAACAGCAGCTACCGCAGTTGGCACGGGAGCTGCGGGCATTTCTGCTCTACAGCGTTGGCCAGACAGGCGGCCATTTTGGGGCCGGCCTGGGTGTGGTGGAACTGACCTTGGCGCTGCACTATGTCTATCAGACGCCGGAGGACCGGCTGGTGTGGGACGTCGGTCATCAGACCTACCCTCACAAAATTCTCACCGGTCGCCGGGATCAGATGCACACCATGCGCCAGGGAGGCGGCCTGTCCGGCTTTCCGCGTCGCGACGAAAGCATTTATGACACCTTCGGCGTTGGGCACTCCAGCACCTCCTTAAGTGCCGCCCTGGGTATGACGCTGGGCAGCCGAATGGCCGGCAGCGATCGCAAAGCTGTCGCCGTCATCGGCGATGGAGCCATGACGGCGGGTATGGCCTTCGAGGCTTTGAATCACGCCGCCCATGCCAATACCGACATGTTGATCATTCTCAATGACAACAATATGTCCATCTCGCCCAACGTGGGCGGTATGGCCACCTATTTGTCCAAAGTGTGGGGCAGCAAGTTTTACAACGCCCTGCGCGAAGGCAGCAAGCAAGTGCTGACCAAGATTCCCACCGCCTGGGAGTTTGCCCGACGTGCGGAAGAGCACCTGAAAGGCTTTGTTTCTCCCGGCACGCTGTTCGAGGAAATGGGCTTTAATTATGTGGGGCCCATCGACGGCCACGATTTGCCCAGTCTGGTCAGCTATTTACGCACTCTGCGCGGATCCAAAGGCCCCAATCTGTTGCATGTGATTACCCGCAAAGGCAAGGGATTTGCGCCGGCCGAAGCGGACCCGGTGGGCTACCACGCCCTGAACAAACTGGAACCCAGCCCTAAAACGACCAGCGCGGGCACAAAATACCAACAGGTGTTTGGCGACTGGCTGTGCGATGTGGCGGCTCAGGATTCACGGCTGCTGGGTATTACGCCAGCTATGCGTGAAGGCTCGGGCATGGTGGAGTTCGCGGAGCGGTTTCCCGAGCGTTTTTACGATGTGGCCATAGCCGAGCAACATGCCGTTACGCTTGCCGCAGGGCTCGCCTGTGAAGGACAAAAACCGGTGGTAGCTATTTACTCCACGTTTTTGCAGCGCGCATACGACCAGTTGATACATGATGTGGCCCTACAAAACCTGGACGTCACCTTCGCCATTGACCGTGCGGGCATGGTAGGCGAAGACGGAGCCAGCCACGCGGGCAGCTTTGACCTGACCTACTTACGTTGCATCCCCAACTTAGTCATTGCCGCCCCCAGCGACGAAAACGAATGCCGCCAGCTGTTGTATACCGCCTGGCGGTACCCCGGACCGGCCGCCGTGCGCTACCCTCGCGGCTCCGGCCCCGGGGCCGAGATAGATCCGACCTTGCACCAGTTGCCCATTGGCAAAGGCGTACACAAGCGCAGCGGCACAGCCGTTGCCATTCTCAATTTCGGCGCCTCACTCCATACGGCCATGGACGTTGCGGAAAAACTCAACGCCAGTGTCTGCGACATGCGTTTTATTAAGCCTTTGGATGAGGAACTCATTCAACGCATGAGCAGTGAGCAACAATTGCTGGTCACACTGGAAGAGAACGCGATCGCTGGCGGGG
>DAHVRW010000086.1 GCA_027322215.1 Marinimicrobium sp. | reverse complement strand
GGTGGGAATGACGGGTGATTACGGTGGGGATGACGGGTGGTTACGACGGGAATGACGGGTGGTTAAGGGGGGAATGACGGGTGGTTACGACGGGAATGACGGGTGGTTAAGGGGGGAATGATGGGTTGTTGCGGCGGGAATGACGGGTTGTTACAGCGGGAATAGTCGGTGTTGTAAAAATCAACGCATCGACATTCAACAAGACCAAAACAATGAGACCGAGGAGATAGGAATGAAATTCAAAACGATTTTAGCAATGTGTCTTGCAGCTACAACAGTTTTAGCCACTTCATCAGCAATGGCATGGGAAAGCGAAGACGGTGCGCATTCCGTAACGGCTAACGTTTTATTAGGCAGTGATTACGTTTTCCGTGGAATTTCACAAACCAGCCGCAAGCCGACGATTCAGGGTGGCATTGATTATGAGCATGGGACCGGACTGTATGTGGGTACCTGGGCGTCAAACGTCGACTTCGGTAGTGAGACGGATGCAACTGAAGCCAAGTCAGAATTCAATCTTTACGGTGGTTTTTCCAGCGAGATTGGCGGTACGGGCGTTGGTTACGATATTGGTGCACTTCGCTACTACTACCCAGGCCTTGGTGGCAGTGATGACTTTAACGAGCTGTACGGTAGCCTGAGCTACCGCTATTTCAGCATTGGTATCGCCCATTCTGGCAACTTCTTGAATTCCGGTGAAAAGGCAACCTACTACAACGTGGGTTTTGAATATGGCCTGCCCTATGACATCACCCTGATGGCCCATGCGGGTTACCAGAATTTGGATAGCACACTCGGCGATAGCTACAAAGATTATTTAGTGGGTGTATCTAAAGCCATTTTCGACTTAGAGGTTTCCTTAACATGGACCGATACGGACAGTGAAGGTGAAAACTTCGCCGGTGATAAAGATCTGGTCGACAACATCGTTACGTTCAGTGTCTCTAAAACATTCTAAGCCCTAACCGCGGATCGCCTGGCTAAGCAAGGCGATTATCCTAAAGAAGGAATACGCTTATGAAGCAAGTTACAACAATTATCAAGCCTTTTAAGCTTGATGACGTCCGCGAATCCCTCTCCGAAATCGGCGTGCAAGGTTTAACGGTCTCTGAGGTGAAAGGTTTTGGGCGTCAAAAAGGTCACACTGAGCTTTACAGAGGCGCGGAGTACGTTGTGGATTTCCTGCCGAAATTGAAGCTGGACATCGCCGTTGATGACGACATCGTAGAGCAAGTTATCGAAGCCATCATTAAGAGTGCTAACACTGGCAAGATCGGCGATGGAAAAATCTTCGTTTATCCGCTTGAGCAAGTGGTTCGGATTCGCACGAGCGAAACCGGACCAGATGCCCTGTAAGCTTAAGGAGTGTAAAAATGGAAAATCAAATATTTGAACTCCAATACGCTTTAGATACGTTCTATTTTTTAGTCAGTGGCGCTTTTGTCATGTGGATGGCGGCGGGCTTTTCGATGCTGGAAGCAGGTCTCGTCCGGGCAAAAAATACGACTGAAATTCTTACGAAAAACATTATGTTGTTTGCCATTTCGTGTACTTTGTACATGATTGTTGGTTATAGCGTTATGTATGAGGGCGGGATCCTTCTTTCCGATATCATCGGCGATGGCGTTGCCGACGGCAGCACCTACGCTCCGTCTGCCGACTTTTTCTTTCAGGTTGTTTTTGTGGCAACGGCGATGTCCATCGTTTCAGGTGCGGTGGCCGAACGGATGAAGCTCTGGTCATTTGCGGCGTTCGCTGTGGTGATGACGGGCTTTATTTATCCCTTGCAAGGCAGCTGGACTTGGGGTGAACAAGATGTATTCGGTTTGTTCAACCTGGGTGAAATTGGTTATAGCGATTTTGCGGGCTCCGGTATCGTTCACATGGCGGGTGCGGCGGCCGCATTAGCGGGTGTTATCCTACTGGGTGCTCGTAAAGGTAAATATGGTCCTAACGGTGAAGTTCGCCCAATTCCTGGTGCCAACCTGCCTTTAGCGACTCTTGGTACCTTCATCCTGTGGTTGGGTTGGTTTGGATTCAACGGCGGCTCGGTATTAGCGACGGCGACGGTTTCTGATGCAAACCTTGTTGCCGTGGTCTTTATGAACACGAATGCGGCCGCCGCTGGCGGTGTGCTTGCGGCACTGGCTGTTTCCAAATTGTTGTTCGGAAAAGCGGACTTAACAATGATTCTGAATGGTGCATTGGCTGGCCTGGTAGCGATCACTGCCGGTCCCGACACGCCGACTCCGTTGGTGGCAACCATTATCGGTGCGGTTGGGGGTGCCCTTGTGGTGTTCTCAATCGTCTTTATGGATAAAGTGAAAATTGACGATCCAGTCGGTGCTATCTCTGTGCACGGTGTGGTTGGTATTTGGGGACTGTTGGCCGTACCATTGACCAATTCAGATGCCAGTTTCTTAGCACAGATCATCGGCGCCGTTACCCTATTTGTGTGGGTATTTGTTACCAGTTTCATTGTCTGGGGACTATTGAGAATGATTATGGGCCTACGAGTGACCGACGAAGAGGAGTACAAAGGGGTGGACTTGGTGGAATGTGGTATGGAAGCATACCCAGAGTTCACAAATAACACGAACTAAGCCATCCTCAATCCGACGTAGCAAGGAGAATAACATGAAAACAACCAGTAACTCCGTGGCATTTATTCTTGGCTTCTTCATTTTCATCGGTTTGACGGCCCTGGGTTTTCAGCTGGCAAAAGCCGCGATTGAGTTCAAGCAGCTTGAGCGAAGCGTTACGGTTAAGGGCCTGGCTGAAAAGGAGGTGGCCGCTGATGTTGTGATCTGGCCGATTCAATTCATCAGTGCCGATAACGATCTTCAGGCGTTGTATAAATCCATTGATGAGAACACCAATAAGATTAAGGCGTTTCTTAATGACAACGGGATCGCCTCTAACGATATTACGGTTTCGCCTCCGTCTATCATCGATAAATCCGCCCAGCAGTGGAGCAGTGGTGATGGGGCTGAGTTCCGGTATTCCGCCACGCAAACGGTAACGGTGTATTCCGAGCATGTTGCGCAGGTTCGTTCGGTCATGAGCGAGCTGTCAGCCTTGGGCAAGCAGGGCATCGTTCTTATGAGCGACAGTTATGAGGCGCAAACGGAATACATCTACACGCAGCTAAATGACATCAAGCCAGAGATGATTGAAGAGGCAACCCGCAACGCTCGGGAAGCGGCGACGAAGTTTGCCGAAGACTCCGACAGCGTGCTGGGAAAAATCCGCCGCGCCTCTCAGGGGCAATTCAGCATCAACGCCCGCGACAAAAATAACCCCCATATTATGAAGGTTCGTGTGGTTTCCACGGTTGAGTACTACTTGTCTGATTGAGTCCGGCACGACAGATGCCTTTGGCTCATCCCTCCGAGATTGAGCGAAAGCTGCTGCCTGGCGGTGGCTGACCCCGTATAATTGCGGTGAACGTTACATCAGCAACGTATTATCCAATCCCGAGGTCCTGGTTATGCCATTGATCCACTCTTTTGTCACAGCCCAACAGCTATTCCGTCGGTCTTTTCGTTGCCTCGTGTCGGGTATCGTGCTTTGCTCTCTCGCGGCGTGCAGCCTGCACAGCTCCCGCCCCCACGCGGCCGACCCTAAGGCCATGCAGTGGCGGCAACAGGAATCCAGCACAATGCCTGCTGCGCGGCATGAGAATGGCTTTGTGGCGGTCGGGGATCGGTTGTATTTGTTGGGTGGCCGTGGTGAGCGCCCGCTGGATGTGTTTGATGCTACTAAGGGCACTTGGAGTCAGGGCGCTCAGCCGCCGTTTGAAGTTCACCATATGCAGGCCCTTGCCTATGACGACAAGTTGTATGTGCTTGGCGCAATGACCGGCGGCTTCCCGGAAGAGCCGCCGTTAACGCATATTTTGATTTACGATCCGGCCACAGATGCCTGGTCCCAAGGGCCCGAAATTCCTGAGCATCGTCGCCGCGGCGGCAGTGGTGTGGTTGAACATGAGGGGCTGATTTATCTCATCGGTGGCAATACGCGCGGCCATATGAGCGGTTTTGTGCCCTGGCTGGATGTGTTTGATCCGCAAACCGGACGCTGGCAGGAGCTGCCCGATGCGCCCCATGCGCGGGATCATTTCCACGCGGCCGTCATCGACGGCCAGATTTACGCCGCCGGTGGGCGCACGTCATCCCACGATACAGGCGAGGTGATGTCGCTGACGGTGGCGCCGGTTGATGTCTATGACATTGCCAGCCAGAGTTGGCATACATTGGCTGAACCGCTTCCCACAGAGCGGGCCGGCACCTCGACGATCGCCTTTAATGGCTTGCTGCTGGTGTTGGGCGGCGAGAGTATTAACCAGGTAGAAAGCCATAGCGAAGTGGAAGCCTATGACCCGGCCACACAACAATGGCACAGCCTGGACCCGTTGCCGGTGGGGCGTCATGGCACTCAGGCCACGCTGTACAAGGGTGAACTCCATATTGTTGCCGGCAGCGAGAATCGCGGTGGTGGTCCTGAGTTGAACGACCACTGGATTTTAAGCGCGGACCAATAAAAGCGCCGGGATCAGGGCTCGTTTAATTCGGTGTTCGCTTCGGCAGCGCGGCTTAAAAGCTCGCTGAGGAAGTCGGCAAAACGCTTGCCGTCCCGGTTGCCTGGGGCCTCGGGGTCGCCGTATAAGCCCTCGACGATGCTGCGCACCAGTGCGTGGGGTTCGGCAAACTCGCTCGCCTTGTTCAGAACATCGTGGGCATTCTTAATGAATTGCCCCAGTGGCCGTAGGCGGTGTTGTAGCTCGTTGGGTGCGTCGGCTTGTTTGCCGTAGGCGCTGTTGGCCCGCTGCACATCCAGGCGTATGAGGTTGAAGGCAAAGCTCTCGATCTGCCCGCGGTCGTAGCCCAGCTCCAGGGCTGATTCGAAAGCCCGGTCGATATCGCCACTGAAAAAGTCATGGGCCAGCAAGTTAATTTGTTGCAGTAACTCGTTGATGGACGCTTTCTCAGCGTCGCTCAGGTCGCCGGTAACGCTGAGGTTGTAGCTGATGTTGGCGCTTGAGGCGGTGGATGTGTTGCCGTCTTCGTCCCGCCAAAACCGGGTTTCCCCTTGGCTGGCCGTGGCTTGAATACTGACTTTGTCGCCTTCTTTGGTCAGCAGCTCAAAACGAAAGCTCTGCATTGATGCGTATTCATAACGCGTCCAGCTGGGAATTGCGCCGGTGGCCGGCTCGAATGCGCTTAGCGGTGCGGTATCAAAAAGGGGGCGGCCCAGATGCGTTTGCGCCAGGGCGTCGATGCCGCCAGTGACCAAGTCGTAGGTTTTGCCAATTGCGGCGCTTACATTGCGGTCCAGCAAGTTCAGCGCGGCGAGACGTTCCCTGGCCTCGTTAAAGCCTTTCTTAAAGCCCGACAGCCCGGCTTCTAAGCGCGATTGCAACTCCGCCTCCGTGGCGCCGTTGGCAATGTCGCGATGGATCTGGCGTTCGATGAACCCCAGAATATTGCCCGCCGCCTGTTCGGCGGTTAAGGGTTTAAACGTTCCAGCCCCAGCAGGACTAATACGCGTGGCGGCTCGGTCGTGGATGAGCGTCAGCGCTTGGGTGACCTTATTATTGGTTGCACTGGCCCGCAAGTGCGGCTGTGTTGTCTGGCCGGCAGGCCGTAGAGCGTTTACGTCGGTCTTAAAAGGGGTCATGCTAACCTCCTCCATTAAGGGCTGGCGTTTATCATGATATCGACAGGATCTGTATAATCTTTAGCGAGTTGTTCAATCGATTTGTTTAATCGAATTGTCCAACACACAGTTTGTGCGCTGTGTGTGCCCCGCAAACCCGCCTATACCAAGGGCGTTGGCCGTTCACCGAATAATTTATACTTATCGAAACGACGACCGGAAATACGATAGAAACCAAGATAAAGACCAAGTAAAGACCAAGTAAAGACCAAGATAGGAACACGACAGGAACGATATGACCGTAGATAATCAACGTGATATTGATGGAATTTTGAGAGTTGGCCGCATCGTGGCCTACGTGCGCGACGCTATGCTCGCCGCGATTGAGCCGGGCATGACGACCGGCGAACTGGATGATATGGGCGCTGCGCTGCTGGAGAAAGAGGGCGCTCAGTCGGCCCCCAGAGTCATGTACAATTTTCCTGGCGCGACCTGCATCAGCGTCAACGAGGAGGCGGCTCACGGCATTCCTGGGCCGCGGGTTATGCAGCCGGGGGATATTGTTAACGTGGATGTCTCGGCCGAGTTTGGAGGCTATTTCGCCGATACCGGCGGAACGGTCATTGTTCCTCCCACAACCCAGCTCAAGACGCGCTTGTGCCACGCCACTCAACTGGCGCTAAAAAATGCGTTGGCCGAGGCCCGTGCCGGTGCGCCCATCAACCGGATTGGCCGTGCGATTCAGCGCACCGCCAAAGCGCATAACTTCAAGACCATCCGAAACCTTGCCGGGCATGGCATTGGGCGGAGCCTGCACGAAGAGCCAGAGGGGATTGTCAGCTACTTTGATCGCACCGATACTCGTCGGCTCGAGGACGGTCAGGTCATTGCCATTGAGCCGTTTCTTTCCACCAAAAGCACATCCGTTACTGAGACCGATGATGGCTGGACCCTGGTTGGCCATCCCGATAACCTTTCTGCGCAATACGAGCACACCATCATTGTGACGAAGGGCGCACCGATTGTGGCTACTCGCTCCGAGTCGTAAGCCGAGTAACTGAAACCAGAGGCAGCGTTTGGCGATTCGCTGCCTCTGCGATGCTACTTCGCAGTCTCCTTTCATCGCTCGATCAATCCGCCCCCGCTTTCCCAGAGTTTGACCGCACTGGCACATCGCGATAGGTTTAATTCATGCATTAACCGTTTTTATAACGTAGGAGCCTAAGTGAAGTCGGTTGCTAAGTTTTCCCCCTGCCGAAATTACAGGTACGCCCTTTGGCGTGTGTGGGACGACGCTCAACCTTATGCCGCAATCATTGGCCTGAATCCGTCCGTCGCCGATGAGGTGAAGAATAACCCCACCATTAATCGTTGCATTTCGTTTGCCCGGTCGTGGGGCTATGGTGGTGTTTGCGTGGTCAATCTGTTCGCCTTCATGGCTTCTGTGCCAGAGCAAATGATGAAAGCGAACGATCCCATTGGGCCCGACAATAATGTCTGGTTGACGAAGACGGCAACGTCCGCCGGTATCGTTGTGGCTGCGTGGGGCAACCATGGTGCTTATTTGAATCGAGCCCGCGATGTAAAAAAAATGATCCCCGGTATGCACGCGTTAAAGGTTAATAAATCTGGCGAGCCGGCTCATCCTCTGTACTTAAAAGGCGATTTAATCCCAACGTTGTTAAACGAATAATAGGGGTCGTTTGAGGCGGCTTCGAAACGGATTTCCAATGCCGTTAAAAAATAATTAGTAACTATTTTTTTCGTTTATTAGGGCGCCATTCCGTTATTTCTAAGTGACTTTCTAAATTTCTTGTAAGCCGCGTCGGCTCTGATGTTGCCATGTTTTGAGTACGCATTCGTAACGCCAAGTTTAAAATTTGGCGCATTTTGTGTTATTGTGTCCGCCTCACGACGACGATCGTGCTTGATTTTTCCGCATGCTTTTACCTCGCTGTACAGCGATTTAATAGCCGTCAATGTTGCGTAGCCGCCCACGGGGCGAGCTGGTGTGCACCCTTTTATTTTTTTCTGCGTTAGTGCACTGTATCGATCGTTTGTCGTGCAGTTTCAACTTGTTTGATGATGTACCGAAGCTGGTTAAGCAGCGGTTAATGGTATCGATCAAACATCTGGTTCCAAGGAGCGGAGGGTAATAGGTAAAGATTACGAGGAAACGACATGACAGCGCGAATTGCGATTCTGGGCGCGGGCCCGAGCGGCCTGGCTCAGCTAAGAGCTTTTGAAACCGCTCGCCGATCAGGATCGAAAATACCCCAGATCGATTGTTACGAGAAACAAAGTGACTGGGGCGGAATGTGGAACTATACATGGCGCACAGGCCTCGACGCGTATGGCGAGCCAGTGCACGGGAGCATGTATCGGTATCTGTGGTCGAACGGACCGAAAGAATGTTTGGAATTTGCTGACTACTCATTTGAAGAACACTTTGGCCGTCCCATCCCTTCCTACCCGCCTCGCGAAGTTCTACATGATTACATCATGGGCCGGGTTAAACAAAGCGGCGTTCGCGACTACATTCGATTCAACACCTCCGTACAGTGGGTGTCCTACTCAGAAGAAGACAAAACGTTTACCGTCACGGTTAAAGATTTAAAAAAGGACGAGCTGTACTCGAAGGAGTATGACTACGTCGTAGTGGCGACGGGCCATTTCTCAACGCCTAATGTTCCGTATTTTGAAGGTTTCGAACACTTCCCGGGGCGTATATTGCATGCGCACGATTTCCGCGATGCCTGTGAGTTTAAGGGAAAAAATTTGCTGCTGGTCGGCAGTAGTTACTCGGCGGAAGATATTGCCACGCAATGTTATAAGTACGGCGCCAAATCGATCACCATCAGCTACCGCAGCGCGGCTTTGGGATTCGATTGGCCGGAAAATTTCTCTGAGCGACCGCTGCTGACCAAAGTCGAGGGTAAAACCGCCCACTTTGTGGACGGTAGCACGTGTGAAGTCGATGCGATTATTTTGTGTACCGGTTACCAGCATCACTTTCCGTTTCTGCCGGACGAGCTGAGACTGGAAACCAACAACCGGATGTATCCTGGCAGTTTGTATAAAGGTGTATTTTTTGAGAGTAATCCCAAGCTGATTTATCTTGGCATGCAGGATCAGTACTACACCTTTAACATGTTCGACGCCCAGGCTTGGTACGCAAGGGACGTTATGCTTGGTCGCATTAAGTTGCCCGATAGCAACGCCATGGCCGCCGATATCAAGAAGTGGCGCGAGCGTGAAAGCGCCTTGTCGGATGCCATGGATGAGGTGGATTTTCAGGCAGCCTATGTGCGGGACTTGCTGGGCGAAACCGACTACCCCACCCTCGATGTCGAGGGCGTAGCGGAGATTTTCAAGCAATGGCTGCGCGATAAGCAAAAAGACATTTTGGGCTATCGCAACTTGCGTTACCGCTCCACTATCACGGGGACTTTGTCTCCCGCTCACCACACCCCCTGGATGCAGGCTATGGACGACTCACTGGAAGCGTTCCTCAGTGATAAGCCTGAAGTATCCCAGTCGAAAGCGAGTTAGCGCCCGAAGCTAACCCGTCGTGTACGACTGGTGTCTTGCATATGACTCTCGCCCGACCTGCAGAGGTCGGGCGTTATAACGCTGCATGCGAGCGCGGTGGCGACTTTCGGTAATACAACGATCTCACTTGAGCCCTTGGAGGTTTTCACGTGAAGGATGCAAATCTTCACCAGTTTTCTGTACTAACAGTGCTTTTGCTGTTAGCGGCGTTTTATGGCGCTACCTATTTGATAACGCTGATGATTAAAAAGAAGGACGAAGACACCGATGAATTTATGGTGTCCAACCGTTCCGTGAATTTCGGTATGGGTGCGGCCAGTATGACCGCCACCTGGATTTGGGCTGCATCGTTCTACGCGGCGGCAACATCGGGTTATACCTACGGCATCTCCGGTCCGTTGCATTACGGCCTGTGGGGGGCGCTGATGATTTTATTCATTTACCCTTTTGGTCGGCGTTTCCGCAAGCTGGCGCCCAATGCGCACACGTTGGGCGAGCTGATTCATGCCCGCCATGGTTCCTCCAGCCAGATGATTCTTGCCGGCTCAAACGTGCTCGGTAGTGTTATTAGCCTAATGGTTAACTTTACCGCCGCCGGGGCATTGGTGTCCGTGCTGTCGCCGCTGCCGTTTCAGGCTGGGGTGATCATCGCCGGGGTTGGCGTATTGAGTTATACCCTGTGGTCCGGTTTTCGTGCCTCGGTGTTAACGGACTTTGCCCAGCTTGTGGCTATGATGGCCATCGCTATTTTGATTATTCCCGCCATTTTATTTGCCATTGGTGGCCCTCAGGAGCTGATGGCCAATATGGACCGGCTGACCCTCGAGCAGTCCAATCTATTTTCAAAAGACGCACTTTTAAAGCAAGGGCTGCCTTTCTTCGCGGCCGTACTGGCCTACTCTATCGGTAACCAAACGATTTCTCAGCGTCTGTTTGCGGTGCGTGAGGACCATATCAAGCCGACCTTCATCACAGCGACCATCGGCTATGGCGCGATAGTGATCGGGCTAGGAATGATTGGTCTTATGGCC
Source organism: Marinimicrobium sp. (assembly GCA_027322215.1). Classification (GTDB taxonomy): domain Bacteria; phylum Pseudomonadota; class Gammaproteobacteria; order Pseudomonadales; family Cellvibrionaceae; genus JAVDDU01. Next base: position 419 of record DAHVRW010000086.1, on the reverse strand, counting down.
TTGCTGGTGGGTATTGAGCCGCTCGATGGCAACATGAATAACCTGATTCCGCAAATGGTTTCCACATACCTGCCGGCGGGTTTCATCGCGCTGTTTTTTATTCTGGTGATAGGTTCGCTGTCCTCAACAGCGGATGCTGACCTCTGTGCACTTTCGGCAATTGTGATGGCGGATATCTACGGTAAGAACATCGCTAAAGACAATCCCGATCCGCGGAAGATGTTGCTGATCGGCCGGCTCACTATGATTGTGGTGACCGCCATCGGTGTGGTGTTGGCCAGCCTGGCTCTGGATATTCTCGTGATGTTGGTCTTCGTGGGCGCGCTCTGGGGTGCCATCGTATTTCCGGTTATCGCCAGTTGTTTCTGGGATCGCGTCACCGATAAGGCCTTTACCTGGTCGGTCATAGCGGCTTTGTT
>DAHVRW010000085.1 GCA_027322215.1 Marinimicrobium sp. | reverse complement strand
GCTCGCAGCCCCGAACAGAGCACGTAAGCTAACGGATCAAAATATAATCAGGAAGCGGTTGCAGAAACCGGCTCGGTTTGCGGCTCGGTATCCTCAGGAATGCCATCACCGCCTTCAAGCTCCAGCGGGGGCTCATCCCAGCGCCGCATGCAACCCAAAAGACACAACAGGGCGCCCGCCACCAAAGCGAGAGGCCAGCTGCCCCAACGCATAAACGGCGTCATACCCTGGGCTGGGTACACCTCGCCGCTCAACGTTTGCGCCACAAACTGCTCGCTGCGCGCCGTAATTTGCCCCCGGGGATTCACGATCGCACTGATACCGTTATTGGTGCTGCGTACTAAATAACGGCCGGTTTCCAGAGCGCGCATGCGCGCCATTTGCATGTGTTGCAGCGGTCCCAAACTGTCGGCAAACCAAGCGTCGTTGCTGACAGTCAGCAGCACCTGAGTGTCGCGGGCGCTGGTGGCCACAAGATCGGGGTAGACCACCTCGTAGCATACCGAAGGCGAAATCAGGCCTTCCCCCACCTCAATGCCGCGTTGATGGGCGGGCCCCTGATCAATAATGGACGTGGGCATATCGAAAAAATCGATCAGCCCGCGCAGCCACTCCTCTAACGGCACGTACTCGCCAAACGGAACCAGCCGGCGCTTGTGGTAAAGCCCCAAGGCTGTGCCGAAGCCTGCCAGGCTATTGTAATATTGGCGCTGGTGGGGATCGTCGTAGATGATGCCACTGATCAAGGCCGTATCGGTGAGCGTTGCCTGGCGGTGAATCTGATCCAGAAACGGCAGCATGCGGTGGTACACCTGGGGAATAGCGGCTTCCGGCCAAATGAGCCAGTCGTGGTGCCATAAGTCGTCGCTCATGGCCATGAGCCGATCCAGGGTCGGCTGCATAAACTCTGGCCGCCATTTGAGTTCTTGAGGAATGTTTGGCTGCACCATCCCCACACTGATGGGGGAGGTGTTGAGCTCGGTCCAAGAGACCTGCTTGAACACCAGCCCGACGGGCCAAAGTGCCAGGATAAATACGGTCAGACCCCAGTGGTGGGGCCGGGGGCGGATGTTGGCACGCCATAGTACGAGCCAGTGGGCAGCCAGGCCAGCGCTGAGCGCCGCGATGAGGCCTACTCCCATAACCCCCAATATCGGCGCCCAACCCGCCAGCCAGGAATCCAGGTGGCCGTAGCCCAGGTACAACCAGGGGAAGCCCGTGAGCAGCCAGGAGCGCAGCCATTCCCCCAATAGCCAAAGTAAAGGGAAAGCCACCACCAAGGCCAGCGGTCGATGGCTGAACCAGCGGCCATAGATCAAAAACGGCAGGCTGAACACCAGGGCAATAAAGACCACAAATGCACCCGTCATCAAAGCCGCTAACGGAACGGACGCGTTGCCGTGCACGTGGATACTGATAAACACCCAAGAGGCGCCCACACCGTATAAGCCGATGCCAAACCACAGCGCCCGCCAAAAAGCGGACAGCCCGCTTTGCCGATGCAGGAGCAGGGCCAAGGTTACCAGGGCCAATATGGCCAGCGGCCATAAATCGAAGGGTGCAAACGCGAGCGGCACCAGCGCGCCGGCGATGAGCGCCAGCAGTGTGGCGACCCGGGTGGAGGGTTTTGGAACAGCGGCTAGGCTGAGGGTCATTGGCGCAGATTACTCAAGCAGGGTAAGGCGCAGCAGGTGAATTTGTCGATTGTCGGCATAGAGAACCCGAAACTGAAAGTTGTCGATCACGGCCACCTCGTTGCGCTTGGGTAAATGACCAAACTCCTGTACCAGGATGCCGCCGATGGTGTCGAAGTCTTCATCGCTCAGGCCGGCTTTGAAATAATCGTTGAAATCATCGATGGGCGTCAGGGCTTTAATAATATAATCCGTTTCGCTCACCCGCTTGATGGGCTCATCGCTTTCTTCGTCGGTCTCGTCTTCGATGTCCCCGACGATTTCTTCCAGCACATCCTCGATGGTGACCAACCCGGAAATACCACCGTACTCATCGATTACCAAGGCCATATGGTAGCGCTTTTGGCGGAATTCGCGCAGCAGCACGTTTACGCGCTTGCTCTCGGGCACAATATTGGCCGGGCGCAAGAGCGAATCCAGAGAAAAATCCAGATTGCCTTCCAGCATCAGGCGCAGCAGATCTTTGGCCAGCAGTATGCCTTTGATGTCGTCGAAACTTTCGCCAATCACCGGAAAACGGGAGTGGCCGGATTCGATGATCTTGGGGAGGAATTCGCGCGGCGTCTCATCCACACGGATGGCAACAATTCGCGAACGGGGAACCATCAACTCCCGCGCTTGCTGGGAGGCCACGTCCAAAGCACCTTCGATAATGGTCAGTGCGTCCTGATCCAGCAACTGGTTGTTGGCGGCTTCTTTAATCACCGCCAGGAGCTCTTCCCGGGAGCGCGGTTCGCTATTGAGAGCGTGGCGCAAGCGTTTTAACCAGGATTTGTCGCTTCGTTCGGTTTTGTCACCGCTGCCGTTGTTGCGAATCGACGCGATGGTACTCGGAGGTTCGTCCGTCATGAGGTTGATGATTCCTATATTGGGATTGATAGGGTGTCAGGGTTCAGTGTTCGCGCTGGACTCTTTAAAGGGGTCCGGTTCATAGGGGTTTGAATAGCCTAATTGCGCCATTATTTGGATTTCTAGGGCTTCCATAACGTCGGCATCAGTTTCGGATATATGATCATAACCTAGCAAATGCAAGCAACCGTGCACAACCATGTGCGCCCAGTGAGCCTCAGGGCTTTTATTCTGCTGTTCGGCCTCTTCGGCCACGACGGCGGCGCAGATGACCAGATCCCCAAGCAGCGGCAAACCCAACTCAGGGGGTAAGTCGGCCGGGAAGGAAAGGACATTGGTGGCTTTGTCCTGCTGGCGGTAGCGGGCGTTAAGACTTTGGATCTCGGCGGCGTCGGTAATCCGCAAACTGATTTCGGTGTCCGTCTTGTCCGGTGCACCTGCCTGCACGGCCGCGTCACACCAGCGCTGCAGGTCGGTGGCCGGGGGCAGCCACACACCCGTGCAGGCTACATCGATATCGAGGTTCGTGCCCATACGGTCAATCCGTCGGCCCAGCCTCATCAAACTGGTCGTAAGCTTCCACAATGCGCTGTACCAATGGGTGGCGCACCACGTCCTTGGAGTCAAAAGGTGAAGCTGATGCCGTCGACACCGCGCAGCACCTCGATCGACTGGCGCAGACCCGAGCGCGTGCTGCGCGGGAGGTCGACCTGGGTCACGTCGCCGGTGATCACCGCCACGGTGCCGAAGCCGATGCGGGTCAGGAACATCTTCATCTGCTCACGAGTGGTGTTTTGGCTCTCATCGAGAATGACAAATGCGTTGCTCAGAGTGCGTCCGCGCATGTACGCCAACGGGGCCACTTCGATCACGTTGCGCTCCATTAGCTTGCCGACCGCGTCAAAGCCGAGCATTTCAAACAGGGCGTCGTAAAGTGGACGTAGATAAGGGTCCACCTTTTGGGCCAAGTCGCCGGGCAAAAAGCCCAGCTTTTCACCGGCTTCGACCGCCGGGCGGACTAAGAGGATACGCTCCACCTCGTCTTTCAATAACGCCTCTACAGCGCAGGCCACAGCCAGGTATGTTTTGCCGGTACCGGCGGGGCCTGTACCAAAATTGATGTCGTGGGTCTGTATGGCGCGCACGTAGCGTTGCTGGTTCAAGCCGCGGGGTTTGATGGTAATTTTTTTGGTGCGGATCAGGGTGATGCCCTGCACGCTGCCCCCGCGGTTGCTGTCGCTGTCCTTTGGGGCGGTTAGCTCCGCCAAGCCGGACGATTGCAGCGCCAGGTGAATCTCGTCCGGGGTCAGCTCGTGGTGTTGCGTGTCCCGATACAGGCTGTGCAGCAACTGCGCGCCAGTCGCGGTGCTCGACTCGGGGCCGATCAGTGTGAATTGGTTGCCACGATGGCGAATTTCGATGTCCAGACGCTGTTCGATTTGGCGCAGGTGCTGGCCCAGTTGGCCACACAGGTTGGCAAGACGACGATTATCATCCGGCTCCAGAGTCAGTTGCTGGGTGATGATTTCCGGGCGGGTCACGGGTTGACTAGTCAATGCGGGTTTGGATCTCTTGGTAGCGAAAGTTACTTGAAGCCTAACTCATTCCCAGGGCGGAAAAAAGGTTATTTTTCGGTCGTTTGTTTCTTAATTTATGAGTTTTATAACGGTATGGTCATAAGGCCGCGACGGGCGGCCTAGCTCCAGTCAGCGTCCAGCTCAGACGCGAGCAGCGTTCCGCGCAGGGAGTTGGGCAGAGCCTCTTCAATAAGAATGTCGGCAAATTTTCCGATCAGGCGCGCGTCGTCGGCGCGGAAATTGACCACACGGTTGTTCTCCGTGCGTCCGGCGAGCTGGCCGGGGTCTTTTTTGGAGTATCCGTTGACCAGCACCCGCTCGATATTGCCTACCATTCGCCGACTGATGGCCATGGCCTGCTGGGTAATGCGGTCTTGAAGGATTTTCAGCCGCTGTTTCTTCACTTCCATGGGCGTGTCGTCTGCCAGCTCGGCGGCGGGAGTGCCGGGGCGCGGGCTGTAAATAAAGCTAAACGACGTGTCGAAACCCAGGTCGTGAATGAGCTTCATGGTGGCTTCGAAATCGGCATCGGTTTCGCCGGGGAATCCCACAATGAAATCCGATGAAAAACTAATGTCCGGACGTATTTTTTTCAGCCGGCGCAGCTTGGACTTGTACTCCAACGCCGTGTGGCCGCGTTTCATGGCCATCAAAATGCGGTCTGAGCCGCTCTGCACCGGTAGGTGGATATGGCTGACCAGCTCCGGGACCTGAGCGTAAACATCAATCAACGCATCGCTAAACTCAACCGGGTGAGAGGTTGTGTAGCGAATTCTGTCGATGCCTTCAATGGCGGCCACATAAGTAATCAGCTCCGCCAGGTCCGCCGTGGTGCCGTCGTCAGCCGCGCCTTGGTAGGCGTTGACGTTTTGGCCCAATAGATTGACTTCCCGCACACCTTGCGCGGCCAAATGGGCGATTTCGGCCAGCACGTCGTTCACCGGACGGCTTACCTCTTCACCGCGAGTGTAGGGCACAACGCAGAAGGTGCAGTATTTGGAGCAGCCTTCCATGATAGAGACAAACGCCGACACGCCGTCAGCGTCCGGCTGGGGCAGGCGGTCAAACTTCTCAATCTCCGGGAAGCTGATATCCACCACTACCGCGCCATCGTCGCGAGGGGTTTCCATCATCTCGGGCAAGCGGTGCAGGGTTTGTGGCCCGAAAATCAGGTCCACGAACGGCGCTCGCTCGGCAATGGCCGCGCCTTCCTGGCTGGCCACACAGCCGCCAACACCAATTACCAGGTCGGGCTTGGCCTGTTTAAATTGCTTCCAGCGCCCCAGTTCATGAAACAGCTTTTCCTGGGCTTTTTCCCGGATCGAACAGGTGTTGATCAGAATGACATCGGCCTCTTCGGGGTTTTCCGTGGCGACCATCTGGTGTGACTCACCCAGCAAATCACGCATTCGGGCCGAGTCGTACTCGTTCATCTGACAGCCGTGGGTCTTGATATAGAGCTTCTTCGCCGGAGCGGAGGCATCCGTAGGCATGGATAACACCTGGTTAAAAAATGTGCAATAATTGAGGTTGCGCATTATAGCGATCTTCACCTGAAAATCCCATGGGCTGAGGGAAAAGGGCCGGTGGAAAATCGCCGGAGAGAGTAGATGGAGTGGTTTTGTGTTATTCTCGCGGCCCGTCGGCCGACCCCCGCAGGGCCTGCGTCGGGCCGATGCGACACTCCGTCCGCTAAACGTCACTTCAAGGTTAGTTAAGTAGAGAATTACATGGCTTCCAAACCTGTCTATAAAGTAATTTTTGTCAATCAAGGGCAGATTTACGAGGTGTTCGCCTGCGCCATTTATCAAAGTGAGATGTACGGCTTTATCGAAGTGGAAGAGTTTCTATTCGGGGAGCGCAGCCAAGTGCTGGTGGATCCGGCTGAGGAAAAGCTCAAGGCTGAGTTTGCCGACGTCAAGCGTTCGTACATCCCCATGCACGCCATAGTGCGCATTGATGAGGTGGAAAAAGAAGGAGCGGCCACAATCAACGACTTTCAGGGCAGCGACAAAGTGGCCCAATTCCCCTATGGCAGCTTTATGCCCAGGCCAGGCTCAGACGACGCTTAAACCGTCGTCAGCGCCGGGTGAAGAAGTGAATCAGCCGGCCGATGAGCATGCGCAAGTGGGCCATCATGGCCCACACAAAGCCCGCGCCGCCCACCGTTAATGCCCCTAACACCGCCAGCTCCTGAACCAGAGATGGGCTGAGCATCTGGTTGGCCAGGTACAACATCACGGCGCCCACAAAAAACAACGACACTCCCATGCGAAACTGCTGGAAGCCCTTGCCTAACCCACCGGTGTAATGATTTTGTAGCCGTTGTTTCCAGCTCATAGCCAGCTTATTGTCAGTACTTGGGTAAGTGCGCGCACACGCTGAGCACACGTTGTATCGGGATCTGTTAATGTATCGGGACCTGTTAATATGGCCTGTAAGTATAGCAGGCGCACAACGCCCCCCTTAGCCGCTCAGATCTATTTCGCTTTTTCCTCTACTTGGAGTGCCCTTTGTGTATACGCTCTTACCGCAGGATAGTGATTTAGTCGACACCACCTTGTTTGACCACATTGCCCGTTCGTTGGAGCAAGACGGTTACGCGGTTTTACCGAACGCGCTGCCCGGCTCTTTAACGGATCGGCTGTTTGCCGATTTCAAGTCCCTGGAAGCGGACGACCTCAAACCAGCGGGTATCGGTCGCCAAGCGGATTTTCAGCACAACCCGTTTGTGAGACGCGATCGCATCTGCTGGCTGCGGGGTGAGTCCGCGGCTAGCGCAGAGTTTCTGGCTTGGACTGAACGGCTCCGGGAGGCGCTCAACCGGCGCCTTTTCCTCGGGCTGTTCGATTACGAATGCCATTACGCCACTTACCCGGTGGGTGCGTTTTACAAAAAGCATTTGGACGCTTTCAAAGGGCAGTCCAATCGTCGCCTGTCCACGGTGCTGTATCTCAACCCCAGCTGGAGCGCCAGTGATGGAGGTGAGCTGGTGCTGTACCCGCCATCCCACCTCGAGCCATTGCCGGTGACCGAGCCGCTGCGGGTTGTTGTCCCTGAATACGGCACTCTGGTGATCTTTCTCAGTGAAGAGTTTCCTCACGAAGTGTTGCCGGCACACCGGCCCCGGCACAGTATTGCCGGCTGGTTTCGGGTGAACACCAGCTCTGGTGTGCGGCTGGATCCGCCTCGCTAAGCCGTCGCTGTTCGTCGAACAGACAGAATCGACGGTGGTACACTTGTAGCTATGACTGATACCCCGAGCTCTACCGGTGAACCTTTAAGCCAACTGACGTTTGACAACCGTCTGGTGAAGCAATTGCCCGCCGACCCACTGCGGGATAATTATCCCCGCCAAGTGCCGAATGCGATCTACTCTTTCGTAAATCCCCAGCGCGCGCCAGCGCCTCAACTGGTGGCCTACGCCCAAGACGTTGCGGCTTTGCTGGACCTTACGCCGGAGGACTGTACCTCCGAGCGGTTCGTGCAAGTGTTTACCGGCAACGAGCTGTTGCCGGGTATGGAACCTCACGCCACCTGCTACGGGGGGCACCAGTTTGGTCAGTGGGCTGGACAGCTGGGGGATGGTCGGGCAATTAATTTAGGTGAAGTGAAAAACCGGCAAGGAGAACACTGGACCCTGCAACTAAAAGGCGCTGGTCCCACACCCTATTCAAGGACGGCGGACGGCAACGCCGTTCTACGCTCCTCATTGCGGGAGCTTCTATGCAGCGAGGCGATGCACCATCTGGGGGTACCCACTACTCGGGCGCTCAGTCTGACCCTTACCGGCGATCAGGTGCAGCGGGACATGTTCTACGATGGCAATCCCGAGTGGGAGCCAGGCGCGGTGGTGTGCCGGGTCGCGCCTTCTTTTACCCGCTTTGGACACTTTGAAATCCTGACCGCCCGGGGCGAAGTCGATTTACTGCGGCAAATGGCCGACTTTACCTTGCGCAACGATTTTCCAGAGCTGGGCCCGCCGGGGCGCGATAGCTACATCGCGTTACTGAAGGAGGTGTGCGTACGTACCGCACGCATGATTGCCCACTGGATGCGGGTGGGCTTTGTGCACGGCGTCATGAATACCGACAACATGTCCATCCTGGGGTTGACCATCGATTACGGCCCCTACGGCTGGCTCGAGGGCTATGACCCCGGCTGGACTCCCAATACCACCGACGCTCAGGGGCGCCGGTACCGTTTCGGTCATCAGCCCCAAATGGCGCTGTGGAATCTTTTGCAGTTGGCCAACGCACTCTACCCGTTGGTGGAAGACGCAGCGCCGCTGGAGGCGGCGTTGGACGAATATCGGCGCGAATATTTGCGTAGCTTCCAGCGGGACTCCGTGGCTAAACTGGGCCTGCCGGAGTACCGGCCCGAAACCGATGACAAACTCACGGAGGATCTCCAGCGGTTATTGCCCTTGGTGGAAACCGATATGACAATCTTTTATCGCTGCCTGGCGGACTTTGATCCGCTAGTGGATCAGGCCGAGGATTCCCGTTCCGATGCGCAGTTGATCGAGCCGCTGTTACCGGCTTATTACTCGCCGCCCACTGAGGAACACCAGCAGCGCACCGCCGACTGGTTGCGTCAGTACCGGGAGCGTTTGGTGCAGGAGTGGGTTCGTACGGGGCTGGATCAGCGTCAGCGGCGGGAGCGGATGAATCGGGTCAATCCCAAGTACGTGCTGCGCAACTATATGGCGCAACAGGCCATTGATGCCGCGGAGCAAGGGGACTTTAGCGAGGTGTATCGCTTGCTGGAGCTGTTGCGCAATCCCTACGACGAGCAGCCCCAGAGCCAACGGTACTTCGCCCGGCGCCCCGAATGGGCGCGTCGACGACCAGGAAGCTCGATGCTCTCATGCAGCTCCTGATTTAATGGGCACGCCGGCGCAGCAACACAGCCATGGCCCATATGGATACACCCCACAACACAGCGAACAATGCCACCAGAAACACCGCGATAAGACCGAACAGGTCAGGGGCTTTCATCAAGGTGGTCATCAGCGAATCCTGATAATAAAAAAACCAGGGGTTGTCGTCGGGGAAGATGTAATCGTGCAACGCGTAAAAAACCCGCACCGGGCCAATCAATAAAATGAGGGCGGCCAACGCGGCGATGGCAATGGTAAACCCGATCAGCAATTTACGCGCTGGGGGCAGCCGGCACCGTCGATAATAGGCGTAGCTCAAGGTCAGTATAAGCAACATAGCCCCAAACAAGCCCAGTCGATAGACATCCCGTACCAAATTGGCAACGTCTTGAAGATGCACGACTTCTGGCGGGCGCAATAGGGGCTCGAGCTGGCCGTCGGGCAGCGTGTAGTGGATGTCCTTTAGCCCTTGGCCACCGTTTTGAATGGCACGGGTGATTTCACCGAATAGGCGATAATGTTCTTTTTTTGTCGTACGTTCAAAATGATCTTTGTAACGATTCTCCGGCCCAAAGGTTTGAATATGTGTGTGGACATCCAACCATTGATAACCCAGCGGGTAGGCAAAATTGACCTGGGCCAGTAAGTGCCAGGCCAGCAGGCTCACCGCCAACAGGTGGCCGATCAACAACAATGGCCAGAGAAGGTAGCGGTCAAAAAAATGGCGATTCAACAAGTACGGCATAGTGCGCTCGGTATGGATAACAGTGAGCGTATCTTAGCAGTTGTCAGACACCCTCGCGCGGCTCGGCCCGGTAGGAAAACAGCACCATAATCAAGGCGGCGACGAGCCCCAGCGCTGCGCCGCCGAACAGGCCGGTCAGACTCACGCCTCGATCGATTAACACACCAAACAAAAGCGGCGAAGCGGCGGTGGATAAAATCATGAGCGAGCTCATCAGCGACCGGATAGAGCCGAGCTTGGCGGTGCCATAAACTTCCGCCCATAGCGCACCCAACACCGGACTGCTCAAACCGATACTCATGCCCAGCAACATCATAAAAGGCAGCGCCGACCACGCGCCGTGCACCCAAATAAGGCAGGCAAGCGCGGTCAACAGCGGCACCAGCGTAAACGGCAGCAGACGCCGGGCGCTAAACAAATCCACCATTAAACCCGAGGCCAGGGAGCTCACCCAATGGGTGATAGCGAGGGCAATAAAGCAGGTGGCCAGCCAGGCGGCACTCCAGCCTTTTTCGTCCAGGATGAAGCCTTGATGGATGAACACGGCGGTAATCATAAATGGCCCCGCGAGTGCGGTGGGCAGGGCCAGCCAAAACCGGTAATCCATCAGCATCTCCCGGCGTCCCGCACTGTGCTTAATCAGCTCCGCCGAGAGCGACAGGGGTGCCGCACTGGTGTCCGTGTGGGCGCGGCGCAACAGCCAAAACGCCAGCGGAAGATAGAGCACCAGCACGCTCAGGCTTACCACTACCCAACTCGCGCGCCAGCCCAGCCAAGCAATCAGCATGACCGCCACAGCCGGCAGCAGCGCTTCGCCCAGGGGTACGCCACTGGCGGAAATGCTCAACGCTTTGCCCCGGTGCGCATCAAAAAACCGTGCCATGGTGGTTTGGGCAGTATGGGGTAGCAGACCCTGGCCGCAAAGACGTACCAGGAAAAAACCGACAAATAACGACAGCGGGTTGACGGCGACGGCCATGGCCAAACACGCCAGCGCTAAGCCGAG
>DAHVRW010000084.1 GCA_027322215.1 Marinimicrobium sp. | reverse complement strand
GCTCATTTTTTAAGTTCTGTTCTCGCGCCGCCGCCAGCTGGCTTTGTTGTTCGCGAATCAGTTTGGCAAGGCGGCTAATAAAATAACAGGTCACCAGTGAGCTACCCACATAGTTCAACCACATGCCGCCCAAATGTAAACGGTAGCGTTCCGCCATATGCTCGAAATGTGCGCCCATGTCCAGTAATAACAGTGCCGTATAGGCTGCTATCCCGCCGAAGCAGTAGGCCCAGGCAGTACGCCCTGGGAATATGGAGGCCGCGATGGCCACCAGCACCAAATAGTAATAAATAAACGGATTGGTGGAGCGTCCCGAGAGAAGAACCAGTAAGAATACCCAAACAAAATCCACAAAAAGCTCGCGTACGGCGGCAAATGGAATACGGGTTAATGGATCACTGCTTAGCACGATGACGGACCATGCCGCTGTCGCCAGCACCACCAGGCTTAGGCCCGCAATCATAGTCAAAGGCTCAAAGTAGAGGTGAACCAGCAGCGCGATTGCGCCGGTGGCTACCAGGACCAGCAAGCGCAGATAAACGAGGCTGCGCACGATTGCGCTGGTGTCATTGGTCAGTGGTGAGCGGATAAAGCGGGTCAATGCCAGCATGAATGGAAGTTCTCGGGTTCGCCGCGGGCGTGGATCGGTTAACGGTGTTTAGGCCACTGCGACAATTTGTCACTATTCGTGCGCGCTTCAAGCCCTTATAGTTTTCGGCTTGTTACGGATACATCACAGCAAGCAGGGGCAAAACGCATGCGGATTTCAGCAGTACTGGTCGTGGCGGTTATGGTTGCAGCCGCGACCCCAGTCGTCAAGGCCGAACCTACCCTACCCTCCGAGCCGACATTGGAAGAAGTTCACGTTTGGGGGCAGGCCCGCTCGAGCCATGAGGCGGGCTACACGACGCCTACTAGCGTACTTCTTCCCGAAGATATGCACAGCATCAATGCCACCACCACCGAGGATCTGGTGAAGTACGAGCCCAGCCTCGTAATCCGTCGGCGCTTTATCGGCGATGCCAACGGCACCATGGGAATGCGCGGCTCAAACATGTTTCAAACCTCGCGGTCGATGGTATTTGCGGACGGAGTGCCGTTGCACTATCTGCTGCAATCCCGCTGGAGCGGCGCACCACGTTGGACCATGGTATCCGCCAGTGAAATTGAACGGGTCGAGGTTCTGTACGGGCCGTTCTCGGCGGAGTATAGCGGCAACGCCATGGGCGGCGTGGTGCTGATTGAAACGGGTATTCCCCAGCAGAGGGAATTTTACGCCGAGGGTACATTCTTTAATCAGGACTTTTCCGCCTACGGATTCGACGATCACCTCAATGGCTATAAAGGATTCGTTTCTTTTGGCGACAAGGTCGGAGATCTGAGTTATTACCTGTCTTACAACCGACTGCAGAGCGACGCACAACCACAGATTTTCTTAGGTGCCGATCCAACACCCGTGACACACGCGGACACGGTCAGCGGTGGTATCTATGGTGTCGATCCGCGCGCCCGAGAGCAGCTTTGGTACGGTGACAGCGGCGTAGTCGATACCACCACCGACAACATAAAACTCAAGCTTGCCTACGATTTTGGGCACTGGCAGGCCCTGTTCAACGCGGGGTTTGAAGACCGCCGTTCCAACACCCTGCCCAACTCCTATATCAGCGATGCTCAGGGCAATACCCTTTGGTCCGGCACTGATCTGGTTCAGGCGGGATATCAGTTTTCCTTTGACCCTTCTAGCCTCAGCGCCACAGAGCTGGATCGGGACAGCCTCTCTCTCGGTCTGCGGGTTAAAGGCGAGCTGAGTGAGCGTGCGCGGGTGGAGTTTAATATTAATCAGTTCGACATTCTAAAAGATGTGGAGCGCAGCTCCCGTTTTCATCCGCGCTCGCCCGAGCACACCACCGAAGGGCAAATTTCGGCTTTCGACGACAGTGGCTGGCAAACCGCTGAAGCCAAGCTGACGCTGACCGACTTTGCCCTATCGGGTTTGGAGCTGATCAGCGGAGCGCGCCATGAAAATTATGAGCTGAACCTGGATGTCTTCGAATCTCCCAATTACCTCCTGGGCGAGCGCGGAGCTTATGCCAGCCGTTTTGGCGGGAAAACACGCCTAAACGCCCTCTTTCTTCAAGCAAACTGGCCGATTAATCCGCTCTGGGATCTGTCCCTCGGCTGGCGCTATGAGCAGTTTCAAAGCCGGAATGGTTATTACAGTGAACACGACCCCAATAGCGGCGCGCTGGAGTTGGTGGCAGCGCCGAACGCAGACGAGCATCAATCGTCGCCCAAGCTTTCACTGGGCTACCGCCCCGCGGATTCGTGGCTTATCCGCTACTCCGTGGCCCGGGCCTATCGTTTTCCCATTGTGGAAGAGCTGTATCGTCAATACCAGGCGTACAACCGTATCAACGAGGCCAACCCGGACTTGCAGCCAGAGCGCGGCTTACACCACAACCTGATGCTCGACAAAACCATTGAAGGCGGCTATTTACGGTTAAACCTGTTTCAGGACACGGTAGATAACGCCATTGAATCCCAAAGCACCACCATTGTTGGCGGGCCCAACGATGGTGTTTCGGTAAACACCTTTGTACCACTCGATGGCAGCCGGGTACGGGGTGTGGAGTTTATCGCCAACCAGTACGGTTTGTTCATACCATCACTGGATGTACGGTTCAACGTCACGTATACCAAGGCGGAAATTACCGAAAACGCCAGCAATCCCGAATGGAAAGGCAACGTCTACCCTCGTATGCCGAAATGGCGAGCCAACCTTCTGGCCACCTATCATCTGACGGACGACTGGAATCTGGGCGTTAACCTGCAACACGCCACCCGCTCTTACGCTCGTATCCAGAACGACGACACAATCCCCCGGGTCTATGGTGCGCAGGACGCCTACACCCGCATTGGTTTGCGCACGAATTATCAGCTCAGCGACAATCTCAGGGCCAGTTTAGGGATCGATAACCTGCGCAACGAAATCGCTTACGTGGCACACCCTTGGCCGGGCCGAACGGTCTATCTCAGCCTGGCATACCGGCATTAACGCGGCTTATCGAGGGTCTTTCATCAGGCGGTTCCGTCGGCTGAGCCAATGAAACCAAGGCTTGCCACGACACCTGCAAAAGGCGCTGGCCCCCCTGTAGGGTTCGTGCTATAAAATAGCCATGAACGAGTTTATTCGTAAAATTCATTCTTTGACTCTGGCGAGCGGCCCCAGCCCGCTCGTCGCTTACGCCTTTCTTTTTTAGGGGCGATTAAGCGTTAATTCTTAATCGCCCCGGTATCTCAGCAGTAACTCCGTTCCGGCCCCGTACGAAATCAGCGATTGAGCACTGCATCGGCCAGAATCGGTAAACGGCTGAGTGGTCCAAACCATGCGTAGCCTGTGACCGACCGGTAAACCACTTTTAACGCCAGTGTGGCTTTAATTAATAAATTTTGGAAAATGAGGAAGTCAGAATGTTGGCAAAACCCGAACTCACCGTATCATCCGATGATTATGCACGGCTCTATTCACTCTTGGAGTCCATGCCCGATAGTGAAACGGCCGACCAGCTCATGGATGAGCTTGAGCGCGCCGTGGTGGTAGAGAAACAGGAGTTACCGCCCAACGTGGTGGCCATGCACTCCAAAGTCACCTTTACCGTTGTCTCCACTAACCGGACGTTTACCTATAAGCTGGTGTACCCCCACGAAGCGACCGAGGAGAACACCTTGTCGGTACTGACTCCCGTAGGTAGCGCCCTGCTCGGCCTGTCCGTTGGGCAAGAGATTGAGTGGCCCCTGAGCGGTAATAAAATGAGCCTGGTGCGCCTGGATTCCATTGAGTCCTAAGCGCTGTATTTTGGGCCCCGAATCAAGGCGCCGTCTACGACGGCGCTCCGTTAATCTTAATTGACAGCTCCGGCTTATCATCCCCGAACGCAATGCGATCTTTTAGCGCCGCATGCTCATCGTAGGGTGTCTCATAGCTCCATGCGGCATCCTCTAAAACACGATCCTCCAAAGCAATGTTGAAGTAGCTCGCCCTGCCCTTAAATGGACACTCTGTCCGGGTGTCGGACGGTTACAGCATCGCCATGCGCACGTCCTCCCGGGGCAGATAATACCGATCGGGATGGCTATCTTCGCTCACTTGAATGGCCTCCCTTGACGTCGCAATCGATTCCTCAGACGCCCTAACCTGCACCGAATCGGATACGGGCTGTTCTCTGACTTTGTGTTGCGGCCACTTTTGGTGACCTGGTGATCGAGCCATGGTGTTTCCCTCCTGCACGGACCTGCACGGAATCGGTCCCCGCTGCTGATCTCCTTGCGACCCGCCGGATGCCGTCTTGGTTCCCAGGATGGAATTTGTGCTATTTGACATCTACAGCCAAGAGCATTTTTGCTACACTTCTGCGCTTTCGGCGCTGCCGGGCGTCTTTACTCAGGAAGGTTCTTCATGCAACAAAGCAATGCGTGGCTGTGGCTGTTCGGCGCCGCTGCGATAGTCATTATCCTGGCGGGTTTGCGCTCCATCAGCCACATTATTACGCCTTTTCTTCTGGCTGCGTTTTTGGCAGTTATCTGTATTCCACCTCTCACGTGGATGCGCCAAAAAGGCCTGCCCGCTGTGGTGGCGCCATTGGTGCTTTTCGTTGGGGTCGGCCTGAGCTTTTTTCTCTTGTTTATGGCGATTCGCAACGCCGTGGATGAGCTAGCGTTACAAGCGCCACTTTATCAAGAGCGGCTAAGTGCCTTGGTGGCCAACTTCCAGGCACTGGCTGAGGACAGAGGCGTGCCTAAAGAGTTAATCCCTCAGGAGCTTATGATCGATACGGCGACCATCACAGAGGTGGCCCGTATGCTGGCACGAGGTGTGGGGCAATTTACAACGTATCTGTTCTTTGTCCTATTGGCCCTCATGTTTATCCTTTGGGAGGCCCGCACCTTC
Organism: Marinimicrobium sp.; assembly: GCA_027322215.1. Classification (GTDB taxonomy): domain Bacteria; phylum Pseudomonadota; class Gammaproteobacteria; order Pseudomonadales; family Cellvibrionaceae; genus JAVDDU01. The sequence continues at coordinate 5,898 of DAHVRW010000084.1, read as the reverse complement.
CCTGGCAAACTCAAAGCGGCTTTCCCTACAAAGCGTCGAGCGCAGGTCCGCATGCGCCGCTTTTTACGCTCGATCAATCGGTATCTGGCGGTTAAAACCGCTTCCAGTATTGTCACCGGTCTCTTTGTTGGTATCGGCCTGTGGATTCTCGGTCTTGATTTTGCGATTTTATGGGGCATTCTTGCGGGTTTGCTAAATTTTGTGCCCACGGTCGGCTCGATCATCGCCGCTGTGCCGGCCGTATTGATCGCTTTGCTGAGCATGAGCTTTGGCGATACGGTGCTGGTCGTGATCGTGTATCTGATCCCCAATATTGTGATCGGCAGTATTCTGGAACCGCGCTTTATGGGCCAAACCCTGGGCCTGTCACCAGTGGTTGTGTTGATTTCGCTGTTGGTGTGGGGTTGGGTTTTCGGGCCGGTGGGGATGCTGCTGTCTATTCTGTTGACGATGATCGTCAAACTGGCGCTGGAATCCAGTTCACAAACCCAATGGCTGGGCATCTTGTTGAGCGATAAGGCAAAAAATCGCTAATCGGAAGACTCTGAACGTACTTTTTCGACGACGCGCTGCCAGCGTTGGTAGAGCGCATCGCGCTCCGCCGCCTTTAGCCGGGGTTGATAGTGCTCCTTCGCCTGCCACAATTGCGCCAAAGCATCGAGGCTGTCGTAATGCCCTAGCTGCATTGCCGCCAGCATAGTTGCGCCTTGTGCAGTGGCTTCGGCGGTGTTGCTGGTCACCGTTTCCACGCCAGTAATGGACGCCAGCGCTTGCAAAAACCCACGATTTTTCACCATTCCGCCGTCTACACGCAGCGTGTTTACCTCCACCCCATCGCGTTCCATAGCCCGCAGTAAATCGGCGCTTTGTAACGCAACGCTATGAATGGCTGCGGCCACCAGCTGTTTAGCACCGGTATCACGGGTCATACCAAAAATAGCCGCTCGCGCATTCGGGTCCCAATAAGGGGCGCCCAGCCCCGTGAAGGCCGGCACCATAATTTCCGACTGATCGTAAGGCACCGATTCGGTTAACTGTTCCACGTCAGAGGCCCGCTCAATCAAGCCCAAACCGTCGCGCAGCCACTGAATAATGGCGCCCGCCATAAAAATGCTGCCTTCGAGCGCGTAGGTAGTTTTGCCCTGCAGACGATACCCCACAGTGGTCAGCAAATTATGGTCGCTAACCCGAATCTGATCACCGGTATTCAATACCGCGAAACAGCCCGTGCCATAAGTGCTTTTAATCATTCCGGGTTGAAAGCAAGCCTGCCCTACCAGGGCCGAATGCTGATCGCCAATCATGCTACAGATAGGAATGTCCCGGCCCAACCACTCGGCGTCACACTGACCAAAATCGGCGGCGTTGTCTTTTACTTCCGGCAACATGCGCTCAGGTACACCAAGAATATCCAGCAGCTTCTGGTCCCACTCTTGTGAGTGGATGTTAAACATCAGTGTGCGTGCCGCGTTGGTGGCGTCGGTGGCATGCACTTGGCCTTTGCTGAAGCGCCACAGCAAAAAAGTGTCCACGGTTCCGAATAATAGATCGCCGTTTTCGGCGCGTTCACGCGCGCCTTCAACGTTGTCCAAAATCCACTTGAGCTTGGTACCCGAGAAGTAGGGGTCGAGCCGCAATCCGGTACTTTGATGAAACACGGATGCAAAGCCTTGCTCTTCCAACGACTCGCAGATATCCGCCGTGCGGCGGTCTTGCCAGACAATAGCCCGGCCGACGGGCTCGCCACTGTGTTTATCCCACACCAGCGTGGTTTCCCGTTGATTGGTAATGCCGATGCCTTGCACATCGCTGGCGCTTGCGCCCGCCTTCACCATGGCCTTTCGACAGCTGCGCAACACCGTTTGCCAGATATCATCCGGCTCATGCTCTACCCAGCCATTATTTGGGTAATGTTGCTTGAATTCTTCCTGGCCGCTGGCGATGACTTGTAAATCAGGGGTGTAAATGATGGCGCGGCTGGAAGTGGTGCCCTGGTCCACGGTGAGAATGTATTGGCTCATGAAACGCCTTCCTTTTTTTTATAACGGGCGGCGCCAACCTAAAGCGCCGCCCAGTGCAAAGACGCCGTCGAAGCCGTTAGTGATACTCGCGGCAGCAGTCGGTAATTCCGCGCATGGTATCAAAATCTTTTGCGCCGCATCGCTCGGCGATATCACTCAGGCTCACGATACCCACAAAATCCTTATTCTCTTCGTCGTTCAACACCACCAGCCGTTGAACATGTTGCTCATGCATATTTTTCAGTATGTCCTGGATCTTTTCATCTTCGTAACAAAACAATACTTGGGCCGTCATCACCGTGGTAACTTTATCCTCGGGAGTCCGACCGTTCACCATGGCGCGAGTTGCGATGTCACGATCGGTTACGACGCCGACCAAGCGTTCGCCTTCGGCGACCGGCGCAAATCCGTGGCCCTGTTCCGCCATGCGCTGGGCCGCTTCGCGGATACTGCAATTCGCATCAATGAACTCAGGTTTTTCCGTCATCAGCTCTTTCACTTGCATAGCTCTTCTCCTTTTAATCGGTGAGTGCCTGCGCGTCGTGATCGGACTACAGTACTTTGGCATGCAAAGATATAAAAAGTTGCAGTTACTTGGGGCTGTGCCCATAGGCACAGACGTCTATGTGCAGTTGGCAGGATCGCGCATAAGCCTTATGCTGTAAGGACACACGCTGTTGAGTACAGTGTAACAGGCTCGTCGCTTTCTTGGCCATTTGGCAACCGAGGCTAATGCATGGCAAGTCAAACACGTTCTATAGCCCCGGCGTCACCGCCGGTTTATATCATTGATGGTGCCCGGACGCCGTTTTTAAAAGCGCGCGGCCGGCCCGGCCCGTTTACCCCCGTTGATATGGCTGTGCAATGCGGCCGACCGCTTTTGATGCGAAATAATCTGCCACCGAGCGCTTTCGATCAGGTGATATTGGGTTGCGTCAACGTTATTTCCGAAGAGATGAATCCCGCGCGGGTAGCCGCGTTACGCTTGGGAATGGGCGAAGCCATGCCGGCCTTCACGGTACAGATTAACTGCGGCTCGGGTATGCAGTCCATTGATACGGCCTATAAGTACATTCGAGATGGCTCGGCCGACCTGATCCTAGCCGGTGGAGCCGAGGCGCTAAGCCACTCGCCCTTACTGTTGCAACAAAACGCCGTTCACTGGCTGGCGGATTTTCAAAGAGCCAAAAGTTTGGGGCAACGTTTAAAGAGCATTATGCGCTTTCGTCCCTGGGACTTTAAACCGGTCATTGGATTAGAGCGTGGATTGACCGACGCCATTGCCGAATTGAATATGGGTCAGACGGCCGAAGTGATTGGGCAGATGTTTCACATTACCCGAGCCCAGGCGGATGAATACGCCGTATCCAGCCACCAGCGGCTGGCACGAGCACAAACAGAGGGTTGGCTGGAACAGGAAGTGGTGCCCTTAGTCGGCCGGGATGGAACCTTGTATAGCGCCGATGACGGCGTGCGCCCCAACAGCTCTGTCGAACATTTAGCCACCCTTAAGCCGGTATTCGAACGACCTTACGGGAAAGTAACCGCAGGCAACAGCTCGCAGATCACCGATGGAGCTTCCTGGGTCATTGTAGCCTCAGAAGCGGCGGTTAAAAAATATCAGCTGACGCCTCGTGCGGTCATTGTCGACAGTCATTGGTCCGCGCTGGATCCTCAGATCATGGGTTTGGCCCCAGTACTTGCCGCCGGTGAGTTACTCAAACGTCGGGAATTGGAGCTGCAAGATATCGATCTTTGGGAGCTGAACGAGGCTTTTGCGGCCCAGGTGCTGGCTTGTCTTGCGGCGTTCGACGATGCGGATTTTAACCGCCTGGCCTTCGGCCGTGAGACACCTTTCGGGCGCATCGACCGCGACCGGCTTAATATCGACGGTGGCGCTGTCAGCCTTGGCCACCCAGTGGGGACCAGCGGTAATCGAATCGTGCTGCATCTGGTAAATGCCATGCAGCGCCAAGGGCTCAAGCGTGGTATCGCGACCCAATGTATTGGTGGTGGCCTTGCGGGTGCCATGCTGATCGAAACGGTTTAGGAGAAAACGCGGTATGACCGGCATTTTGTACTCCACTTTTACGGCTCGGAGCGTTGAGTTAGGGCCTTTCAACAGCGCACCAGCAACCACCGGCCATTGGCAAAATTGGCAACTCGCCCGGGATGATCAGGGCGTGGCCTGGCTGTTAATGGATAAGCACAACTCCAGCGTCAACGTCCTATCAACCGACGTGCTTACCGAGTTGGATGAAGTGCTCGACAGTTTGTACCACGATATGCCGAAAGGGTTAGTGCTGCGTTCGGCTAAACCAGGCAGCTTTTGTGTGGGCGCAGACATCAATGAATTTCGCCATCTGAGCAGCGCCGAAGAAGTTGCCAGTCAACTGGGCGCCGCCCACGCCGTGGTGCAAAAGTTGGTGGATCTGCCCTGCCCGACCGTGGCCGTTATTCACGGTCAGGCTTTGGGGGGCGGCCTTGAGTTGGCGCTGTGCTGTGATTATCGGGTGGCTGTGCCCGGCGCCACATTAGGCGTCCCGGAAATCTTGCTCGGTTTACACCCGGGGCTGGGAGGCACCTTGAGGCTGTGCCAACTGATCGACCCTGTGGCGGCCATGACATTGATGCTCACGGGAAAGAACAGCCGGGATAAACAAGCCAAGGCTCTGGGGCTAGTGGACCAGTTGGTGCAGGAGCGACATCTGGATAGCGCGATTCGGGCCGCAATCGCGGGCAAGATCAAACAACGCCAACAAGGCCTGCGGGCCAAGCTATTCGATATACGCTGGGTACGCTCACTGGCGGCAAACAGAATGCGTGCCCAGGCCGCTAAAAAGGCCCCGCCCCAACATTACCCGGCGCCTGAAGCGTTGATCGAACTATGGGAAAATCAAGGTGGCAGCGCACGCACCTGGCTGCAGGAGGAAATTTCCTCCTTCGCACACCTGATGATGACCGACACCTCACGTAATCTGGTACGCATTTTCTTTCTGCGTGAGAAAATGAAGGCGCTGATTAGCAACAAAGGCACCGACGAGCCGCCAGTCGATCCGGTGAATCATGTACACGTGATCGGTGCCGGCGCTATGGGCGGGGATATTGCCGCCTGGTGCGCTTTGCAAGGACTCCAAGTCACGCTGTTCGATCAACAGCCGGAAGCCATTGCGAAAGCCATTGGCAAGGCTGCGGATTTGTGTAAGAAACGACGCCTTTCCGAAGGGACAACACGGGACGTACTGGACCGTCTAATCCCAGATTTTAATAACGCGGGTGTGCATCAGGCCGACCTGGTACTGGAAGCCGTTCCCGAGAATATTGAGATTAAGCACCAGGTGTTTGCACACGCCGAACCGCACATGAAGGCCGGTGCGCTGCTGGCCACCAATACCTCCAGCATTCCCCTGGAAAAACTACAGGAAGGTTTGAAAGAACCGAGCCGCTTGGTCGGCATACACTTTTTTAACCCCGTCGCTTCCATGCAGCTGGTGGAAGTGGTGGCCCACCCTAACGCCAGCGCGCAAAGCCTAGCCCGCGCACGGCACTTCGTGGGACAACTTTCTCGCCTGCCCGCTCCAGTTTCCAGCGCGCCGGGCTTTTTGGTAAACCGTGCCCTGACGCCATATATTGCTGAAGCCTTGCTGATGCTTGATGAAGGGCTCGCCGCCGAGAGCATTGATCAAGTGGCCTTGGACTTCGGCATGCCCATGGGCCCCATCGAGCTCGCGGATCAGGTGGGGTTAGACGTGTGCCTTGGCGTGGCGGATATGTTGCGCGAACGGGGTGTGAGGGTCGAAACGGATGTGCGTCAGGAGAAAATCGGATACAAGATCAGGAGCGCCCAACTGGACAAAGTACCGTACATGCTGATTGT
>DAHVRW010000083.1 GCA_027322215.1 Marinimicrobium sp. | reverse complement strand
TGTGGCGAATTTCTATCAGCCCCCGGGATACTGTCCCCTCGTTACTCAGGGTAATCGCCTGCCGGGCAATCTTGCTGGCTTCATCACCGATCCGCTCTAGGTCGGTAATGGCTTTTGTCACGGCCACCACTAAACGCAAATCGCTGGCGGCGGGCTGGCGGCGGGCAAGAATGCGCACACACTCTTCGTCAATGGACACTTCCATGCGATTCACTTTGTGATCGCCTTCTACCACGCGCTGCGCACGTTCAACGTCCGCCTCAATAAGCGCGCGAATGGCATCGTTAACCTGACGCTGGGCCATGCCACCCATTTCGGCCAGCTGTGTACGTATATCATTTAGCTCAGCGTTGTATTGCTGGGAAATATGATTTCTTTGATTCGTGATATCCATCGCGACGCTCCCTTAGCCGTAACGGCCAGTGATGTAATCTTCGGTTTGAATCTGTTTCGGATTTGTGAAGATGGTATCCGTATCCCCATACTCCACCAGATCGCCCATGTACATAAAGGCGGTGTAATCGGACACCCGTGCCGCCTGCTGCATATTGTGGGTAACGATCACAATCGTGTATTTATCTTTGAGCTCGTTGATCAGCTCTTCAATCTTCAGCGTGGAAATCGGGTCCAAGGCCGAGGCCGGCTCGTCCAATAAAATCACTTCTGGCTCGATGGCAATGGCCCGGGCGATGACCAAACGCTGCTGCTGACCACCTGACAAGCTAAAGGCGCTCTCCTGCAGCCGGTCCTTCACCTCATCCCACAAGGCGGCCCGTTGCAAAGAAGCCTCCACCACTTCATCCAGTACACGGCGCGAGTTGACGCCCTGCAGCCGCAGGCCGAAGGCGACATTTTCGTAAATGCTTTTCGGAAAGGGGTTGGGCTTTTGAAACACCATACCCACCCGGCGTCGCAGCTCGGCCACATCCACTGAGTGATGATAAATATCCTCACCGTCGAGAAGAATCTGGCCCTGTACCCGACAGCCATCGATCAGGTCATTCATGCGGTTGAGGCAGCGCAGCAAGGTGGACTTACCACAGCCACTGGGCCCGATAAACGCCGTGACGCGTTTTTCGGGTATGTCCAGATCAATGCCGTTCAATGCCCGATCTGTGCCGTAAAACAGTTGCAAGTCCCGGAGGCTGAGGCTGATTTTTTCATCGCCCATGCTCTGTGCCCGGCGAGAATTCTCGCGCAAGGTTTGTGCACCCACTGATTGCGCTCGCTGTGTTTCAGACGGTTCGTTCATACTCTTACCCACGTTGAAAAATAGTTGAATCTTGTGGCAAACCCGGCTTAGTCACTTTCCATGCGGTATTTTTCCCGCAGACGGTTTCGAATTACCATGGCGGCCAAATTCAGTACCACAATTAAAAACACCAGCACCATGGCGGTGGCATACACCAACGGCCGGCCCGCCTCTACGTTGGGGCTTTGGAAACCCACATCAAAAATGTGGAAGCCCAGGTGCATGAAAGCGCGGTCCAGGTGCAAAAATGGATAGTTACCATCCAGCGGCAGACTCGGGGCCATTTTCACCACGCCCACCAGCATGAGCGGCGCCACTTCTCCCGCGGCCCGGGCCACGGCCAGAATTAACCCAGTCATCATGGCCGGTGCGGCCAAAGGCACTACGGTACGCCACAAAGTCTCGGCCTTGGTGGCGCCCAGTGCGAGGCTGCCATCGCGAATACTGCGTGGAATTCGGGACAGTCCCTCCTCGGTGGAGACAATCACCACGGGAAGCGTAAGCAGCGCCAGAGTCAGGGAAGCCCAGATCAGCGCCGGACTGCCAAAGGTGGGCGACGGCAGGGTTTCCCGGTAAAACATTTCATCGATACTGCCGCCCAGAAAGTAAACAAAAAATCCCAGACCAAAAACCCCGAACACTATCGATGGTACGCCAGCCAGGTTATTCACGGAGATACGAATCAGCTGCGTGATCGGGCCCTGTTTGGCGTACTCACGCAGATAAATGGCCGCCAGCACGCCAAAGGGTGTGACCACGATGGACATAAGCAGCACCATCAATACCGTGCCATAGATGGCGGGCAGGATGCCGCCTTCGGTATTGGCTTCGCGGGGATAGCCGCTGATAAAGTCCCAGAAACTGCGCGCGTAATGGCCCATTTTCTGGAAGATGTTCATTTCATTGGGGCGCCAGCCATGCACCAGGGTGTTGAACGGCAGGGTTCTAACCTGCCCTTCCATGGTTTCCATGGTGATCGCGTAGCGGGACAGCTCGGCACGCAGTTCGTTACGCCGCTCCGCCAATACCGCATACTGCTCATCCAGCTCGGCGCGCCTTTGCGCAATCGATTGCCGGGCCTCAGCGCGTTCCTGATCGCTTATATTTTCGTTGAGCTCCAATGCCCGCTCTTGTCGGCGCAGTTGCTCCATGCGGAAGTTAACATCGCCAATTTCTCCGCGCTCAATGCCATTGAGCTCACGCACACCTTTAGCCGTATCTCGTAAGGTGCGCTCAAAAGCTGTGCGCGCCTCGGCCCCAACGGCGACGACTTCGCCATCGATGAGAAAGCCTTGTAAGTAACCGTAGAAATCACCCCACTGAAGACGCTCCAGCACCAGAATTTCTTCCGGATAACGAGGGTCGCTCATGAAGCTTTCCATATACCACACAAAATCCTGCCCGGTTACATCCCGGTTACCCCGTTTGACCAAGTGGCGTACCACCACGTCCTGATCTTCCGGTACGTTGAAGCCCGCCTCGCGCATCGCCGCGGCCGTGGTGGTTTCCGAGCGGCTGATTTCACCAATCACCCGCACCGGCTCGCTCTGCTCTGCGGTTTGATAATTGAACTCCACCACAGGCTTGGGCCAAAAATGGGACAGTCCTTTGACAGCGATCATTGCCACCAGACCGACCACCATAACCATGCTGATCGTAACGGCGCCCCCGCTGAGCCAGATCCACGGCGAACCCTTACGGAACCAATCTTTCATAACCTTTCCTCGAATTTTCTTTATCCGTCAGCACAACCATTGGGCTGCGCACTGAAGGAAAAGATACCCAGCATTTTGAAACACTCGAAACCTGAAAGCCGGATTACCACTCTGAACGGCCAGGAAAGAATGGTCTGGGTTTGGAGACCCTCGGAGGCAGGAAGCCGACGCGGAGCGTACAGGGATGTATTCACAGCGTGTCTCCAAACCCAGACCATTCTTTCCGCTCCCACAATGAGCTACAGAGACCCATACCGCCTGCGCAACCGCTGACGAACCACCTCGCCCACGGTGTTCAGCAAGAATGTGATTACAAACAGCACTAACGCCGCCAGGAAAAGAATCCGGTAATGGGTACCGCCCACCGCCGCCTCGGGCATTTCCACAGCAATGTTGGCCGACAAGGTGCGCATACCTTCAAAGATATTGAAGTTCATCACCGGACTGTTACCGGTGGCCATAAGCACAATCATGGTTTCGCCCACGGCGCGGCCGAAGCCGATCATCACCGCCGAGAAAATTCCGGGGCTCGCGGTTAAGAGCACCACGCGGGTAACGGTTTGCCACGGCGTGGCGCCAAGGGCCAGCGCGCCCTGGGTCAGGTGTTTGGGCACGTTGAATACGGCATCTTCGGAGATGGAGTAAATCGTGGGAATGACGGCAAAGCCCATGGCGACACCCACCACCAGCGAATTGCGTTGGTCGTAGGTATAACCGACATCGGTCAACCACTGGCGCATATCGCCGGCGAAGAACCAGTTTTCCAGATGCGGGCTCATGCCTACGGCGAACCAGCCCACCAGTATGACCACCGGCACCAGCAGTGCCGCCTCCCAACCCGCTGGGATTCGATTACTGAGCGCTTCAGGCAGCAGCCGCATCCATACAAACCCGGCTACAATCAATGCTAAGGGCATGAGAAACAGTATTGAGAACACCGCCGGAAGATGACTCTCTACAAACGGGGCAAACCAAAGCCCAGCCAAAAAGCCAAGGATAACCGTGGGCACCGCCTCCATGATTTCAATGGACGGCTTAACGACTTGTCGCAATCGCGGCGACATAAAGTACGCACTGTATACGGCTCCCAAAATTGCCAGCGGTGTGGCAAAGAGCATCGCGTAGAAGGCCGCCTTTAATGTGCCCAGGGTGAGTGGCACCAAGGAGAATTTGGGTTCAAACTCGTCCGTTGCCGAGGACGACTGCCAGATGTATTCTGGTTGCGAGCGCCCTTCGTACCATATTTTGGACCAGAGAGCGCGCACGGAAACTTCCGGATGAGGGTTGCGTACCGAAACCAGATGCACCTGCTCATTGTCGTCAATGGCGAATAAAGCACTGGCACGCGGCGCCAAATGTACGCGGGATAAAGGTCGCTCGCCGGTATCCAACGACACCAAGGTTCGAGCAGTGGTTGAGTAATGCAGCTTGATCTCACCGCGATCGTCAAAGGTGGCGAACCCTTTGCGCAGGTACTCAGGCGCAATACCCATCACTGGGCCGCTATGGCTATCGAAGTGTCTGACCGAAACGAGACGGTTCACGTTGTCCTCGTCCCGCACCAACATCCATTGGCTGACAGTGCCATCGGAGCCGCCGACAATCACCGAAACCGTGCCGAGCAGATATTCCATCGACTGCACTTGCGCATCGCGGCGCAAGGTCACCCGTTTGGACTCGACCCACTGAGCCTGAGCCGGCCGGCTCACGTCGTAATAATGCAGTCGGCCCTGGTCGTCCCCTACCAGAAGATTGCGCATGGTGATGTCTAACAAGATGCGACGCGGCTGGGCGTTATCTGGCAGTGCGGGAATGTCGTAGGCCTGCTGTCGTACGGTAACGGCTCCGGTCATAAAATTGCTGCGTTCTTCAAAGCGCAGCAGTCGCATCCGGCCATCTTCAAGGGCAGCAGCCACGCTGGTTCCGGTGCTGCCGCGCTGAACGGCAATGGCCGCTATGGATGCACCATCCTCAGCCACATTCATTAACGTCGCATCGCCCTCACCCAGAGGAAACTCCAAAGTCGGGTCGTACTGGCGGCCATCGGGGGAAAAGCGCTCGTTAAAATCGTGGCGTACCAGCAGTGCCTGACCATTATCCAACCCAAAGATAACCAGCCGGGTACGCGGTTCCGCTAAGCCAAAGGTCGTGACCGTCGCATCCGCGGGCAGAGGCAAAGTCTCCCGGTAACGCTCGCTGCCATCGCCAACGTCAAAAAACACCGCCTGTCGGTCAGTGGTGTAGCGCACCCCAACAAGCTCGTGGCGATCCATGGCCATATGCACCGTATCGGCGCTACGCCCACCCGGCGCTTCATAACTGGTGTATACGGTCATGGCGGCAGGGCGCAGCATGGGCAGCACTTCGCTGAACAAGTAGATAAAGATCAGCGCCAAAGCCAGAATAACGCCCATACCAAAGGCGCCGACACTGTATTTGGCGGCACTGTCTTTGAACCCACGCCAGCGGCGCAGTCGCTTACGGGCGGCCCCGTCCGGGAGAACCTGCACCGGCATCGGCCGGTGGGATGAGGGTGAAGGCGTCGATTGGTTCATAGAGGTCCTCGGCTTTACCTAACCGGAGCGTTCCAGTATTGGGGGATCACGAGCGACATCTTAGGGAAGGTTTATGACAGTTATATGACAAACTGTAATAAAGTCGTAATGAAAAAAGGCCCCATCCCTGGAGCCTTCAAGTCACTATTTATGCAGGGCGTCCGTTCCTTCTGCACCGGCGGCGTTATGACCACCGTTATTAACCACGTGTTATTACAGACCCAGACGCTCCCGCTCCTGAGCAATCACGGACGCTGGCAACGGGATAAAGCCATCGCGCACAGTGACTTCCTGGCCCTGACGGGACAGGACCATTTTCAGGAACTCGCGGGTGTGCGGCTCCAGGCCATTCACGGGGTGCTTGTTCACGTACACGTACAGGAAGCGAGCCAAGGGGTAATCACCCGTGGCCGCATTCTCGGCGTTCGGTTCAAACAGTTGACCTTCTTCGCGGCCCAGTTTGATCGCGCGTACACCCGCAGTGTTGTAACCGATACCGGAGTAGCCAATACCGTTGATGGACTCGGTAATGCCCTGCACCACTGAGGCGGAACCCGGCTGTTCGTTCATGTTGTTTTTGTAGTCACCATCACACAGGGCGTGTTGACGGAAATAACCGTAGGTACCCGATACCGCGTTACGGCTGTACAAGGTGATGTCACGATTAGCCCAGGCGCCAGTCATGCCCACCTGCCCCCAACGGGTAATGTCCGATGGCGCACCGCAGCGACGAGTGCTGGAGAAGATGGCATCCACCTGCGCCAGGGTCAGCCCCTCGATGGGGTTGTCGCGGTTAACGAACACAGCGATGGTGTCGATCCCCACACGCACCAACGTCGGCGGGTAACCGTGAGCCTCTTCAAACTGGGCCACTTCGCTGTCGCGCATGGTGCGACTCATGGGGCCAAAGTTGGCGGTACCCTCAGCCAATGCTGGCGGTGCCGTTGAGGTGCCTGCCCCTTGAATCTGAAAATTGACATTGGGGTAAAAATTGTTGAAATCTTCCGACCACAAGGTCATCAGATTATTCAAGGTGTCCGAACCAATACTCATCAGATTGCCCGAAATGCCAGACACCGGGCTGTACTCAGGCAGGTCGGGGTCCACTTGCTGTGCCAAGGCGGCGGTACTGCAAATCATGGAACCAGCCAAAACCAGCCCTTTGAGAAGTTTGTGTGCGTTCATTGAGCGCTCCGTTTAGCGTTGACGAAATTCGTTGTATTGTGATGATAAGAATGAGCTCTTCTCATCCTTGGACACTACTGTAAGGGCCGTTTGTGACAGTTGTATGAAGGTGGCGGCAATGGGCGAAATTCATTTTTTGTTCTTTGCGCCGAGATCTACCGCACCAACAAAAAACCCCCAAAGTCGCCTTCGGGGGTTCTAAATCACACAGCGTGGTTAACGTGAGTTTCTTAGAAGTCGTAACGGAAACCCAGGGACAGACCGCTTGAGGTTTCACCGTCCGCCCCCGGTACGCTGGTGGTGCGTGCCTGATTGTAGGGGTTGAGGCCCACGCTGTCGTCGTTGTCCACGGCGGCGTAGTTAAGGTAGACGCGCACGGCGCTATCCAACCGATGCTCTACACCCACGGTAAACAGGCCTGAATCGCTGTTGTCAGAGTCGGCACTGCGGTGAAAGTAGTGACCACGCAGGCGGGTGTCAGGGCCCAGCTTGAATTCACCGCCCACGCCGAACACATCGCTGGTTAATGCATCGCTGCCTTCATAATCCACCGACTGGAAAAAGCCCACCAGCTTGAGCTTTGACGTAACGTCATAACCGACCGCCAAACGCATACCGTCGCGCTCACCGCGGCTGTGGTCATCGCCGTAGGTTTCGTAAGCGGCGGCCACATCCACCGGGCCGGCGGCATAGGTGACCGAGAGGCTCAGCGCATCGTCGCTGGCGCCATCGGTTGCGGTGTCGTTTTGGTTAATCGAGTAGGCAACGTTGAACTGCGCATTACCAAACTTTGGGGTTTGATAATGAATGGTGTTGGGGTTACGCTCATCAAAACGAGCGTCACCGACGCGGGTCAGGTTACGCATATCACCCACTTGGTCGCCGAACAGGTTGGCCGGTCCGCGCGCGCGCTTAAACGGCGTATCAAACTGACCCACACGCACCATACCGAAAGAGCCACGCAACCCCACAAAGGTATCCCGAGCACTGGTGAAGGCTTCGCCATTGTCGTAATCCACCTGTTGTTCGATTTGCATGATCGCCGTCAGATCACCAAACTCCTTGCTGGCTTTAAAACCCAGACGGGAGGAGTTACTGGACAGGTTCAGCTCTGAATACTCAGCGCCGTTATCCAGCATATCCAACGAGACATGCGCGCGACCGTACAGACTGATATCCGCCATGGCCGTCATCGGCAGTGCAGCGGCAAGTGCCATCGGCAGCAGTGCTTTTTTCATGAAGTTTCCCCTAAAGTCGATGTCATTGGTTTTTTAGTGCTTCAACCCAGCCCTTCGAGGCTGCGTTATGGTGCGTATCATGGAGTGCTAATGTTGCAATCAGATGACAAAAGGCCGAACGCGTCATTTGTCGTCTGGAGAACAGGGCACATTATGCCCTTCTCACACCCGAAAACTGCTACCCAATCTACGAAAATAGAAAGGCAGCAAGCGCTGCCTTTTGGAAACCTGTGTTTACCGCCAGGCTAGCGAATGAATACCGGGCCCATACCCGAACTCCAAACGATGACCGTCGCCACCATTACTACCACCGCCAATACCAAACCCACGGTAATAACCGAGCTGGCATAGATGAAGCCACGCTCTGGCGGAATGTTCATCAAGATGGGAATACCTTCATAGGTAAGGTAAATCGAATAACACGCTGCGATCACAAATATCGAAACCACCAACCACAGGTGCGGGTACAGCAGGGCGACGCCAGCCAGCATCATGGGCATTGCCGTATAGACCGCCAGCGCCGTACCTCCGTAATGCCGCTCCTTTGCGTCGCCCGCGACGCCAAAGGTATTCGACATCCAGTTGATGTACTCCCCCAGGGCATAGACCGTCACCAGCTGGGCCAGATAGGTAGCCACCACCAGCACCAGTGCGCTTTCAGGGGTTAGCCGAATCACCGAGCCACCGGCGATACTCCATCCCACCTGGGTAACGCCAATATAGCCACAAATGGCCGGAATCAATGCCAGTAATGGCACATGAGAAAGATAAACTCTGAGGAAGGACTGTTTTTCGTTGCGGATCCCCTGCCAGGCGCGATCCGGGTTTACAAAGATGCCGAGGGTGTGCTGAAACATTGCCATGAATGAAAGCTCCCATCTACTATTATTGGTGTTAGCATTTGCATTATGCATCCAATATTGGTAACGAGCCACAAATTGTGCAACAAATAGGCACTCACGGTAAAAAACGGCAAAAACTATTTAACAACGCGTAAACTGGGCCGTTTTCCGGTTTCAGGAGAGCTTGGGTCTGGTTTTGGGGGTTCGGGGTTAACTTCCGGCTCAAATACCATGCCCTGACCATTTTCCCGGGCGTAAATCCCCAGCACAGCGCCGCAGGGAATAAATAACTGGGTAGGAATGCCGCCGAAGCGAGCATTGAAGCTGATGTATTCCTGACCAATCAGTAAATCTTTGACGGCGGTGGGGTTGAGGTTAAGGACGATTTGCCCCTCGTTATTAACATGCTCTTGAGGGACTTCCACTCCCGGTCCACGGGCATCCACCAGTATGTAGGGCGTGCACTCGTTATCGACGATCCATTCGTAGAGGGCCCGGATCATATAGGGTTTACTGGAGGTCATGGACATAAAACGTGGCTCCGGTGAGTTAGTTTCGCAGGTGTCATCCCCGCCCGGTAGAGCCCCCGCCTATTGGCAGGAGCTCGCTTGTACCTTTACAGGTCAAGCGCCAATATTCATTTCTTTTTCGATTTCTGTCAGGCTTTCCTGAAAGGTCTCCCGGGCAAAAAGACGCTCCATATAGCTGAGCAGCGGCTGCACTTGCTTGGACTTACCCAGATCCACTTCCATCAGCTTCAATCTCCACAAGATCGATGCCAGGCAGCAATCCACCAAGGTGAACTCTTCGCTCATAAAGAACGGCATTTCAGCAAAAATCGGTGCAATGGTCATCAAACTGTCTTTGAGATCCTTGCGTGCTTTAGCAATTTGCTCTTTGCTCCGGCCGTACAGGATGGTGTCGACGCGGGGCGCCCAGTCCCGCTCCAGCCGGTACATCCACAGGCGGCTGTGAGCTCGCGCTACGGGGTAAACAGGCAGCAGCGGTGGGTGCGGAAAGCGCTCGTCCAGGTACTCCATAATGACTTTGGATTCGTACAAAGACAGATCCCGGTCCACTAGGGTGGGCAGGTTATTGTAGGGGTTTAAATCGGCCAGTTCCTCGGGTTTGTTTTTGGGATCGACATCAACGACATCCACAGAAACGCCCTTTTCGGCCAGTACAATACGGACCCTATGGCTATAATGGTCACGAGCATCAGAAAACAATGTCATGGATGAGCGTTTAGTCACAACACCCATTGGCTTCACCTCAATTATCCAGTCCTAGAATTGCGGGCGGCATCACCGCCCGCATGAACCTGCTACACATCAACGGACGTCTTTCCAATATTCCCGGCTTAGCAGGTAGGTAAAAATAAACAACACTGACAAAAACAGTAACGCGTAGACTCCAATGCGCTGGCGGGTCAGCGCTATGGGCTCGGCCACATAAGTCAGGAAATTCACTAAGTCATACACTACACCATCGAATTCATCGGGCGTCAGCGAGCCCTCCAATCGGCCTTCCACCAGCTGACCGCAGCTTTCATTAATAACCGGATTGCCCAACTCATCCCGCAACGTGTTGCCGCTTGCGCTGAGCGCTGGCCCTGGAGCGCACTCTGGAAGACCTTGCAGATCGATCATCACATGGGGCATACCGACATTATCGAACACCCGGTTGTTGACTCCGAACGGCCGACTGTCATCCTGGTGGAAGTTACGCAGGAATGTATACAGCCAAGCGGGGTTGCGCGCTCGGGCCACCAAAGTCAGGTCGGGAGGCATCACACCGAAAAACTGCTGGGCGTCTCCGGGCCGCAGAGCGATTTCCATCAGGTCACCGATGGCCTGATCGCTGAACACGAGCTGCTCCATCATGATCTCTTCGGGAATTCCAAGATCCGTAGCAACCCGCTCGTAACGAGAGAACTTGGCCTCGTGGCAACCCATGCAATAGTTGACGAAGTGCCGGGCCCCACGCTGCAGGGACTCGGTATTTGTCAAGTCCGGCTGCATGTCATCACAGGGGATGGAGCCGCAGTCGTAAGCGGCTTCGGCGCCGACCGCGCGGATGGGTACTACCACCAGTATTGCGAACAATGCCAGGCCGCCCAATACCAGTTGCAGGGGTAAGCCCTTCATCTGAACGCGCTCTGGCTCAGGTCGGGTTTTATCGCGGCTGGACAACCATGGTAC
>DAHVRW010000082.1 GCA_027322215.1 Marinimicrobium sp. | reverse complement strand
AAACACGTTGGGCAAGGCCGGAGCGATCAAAATTACGCCAGCGAGACACCGCTCAGCGGGCTCGCAGACGACTCAGGGCGATGGCTCCCAGCCCCAGCAAGAGCAGAATCCACAGACTCGGCTCAAACCCGGTAACCGCACAGCCGTTTGCCGCAGCGGTGGAGGTATTGGGGCAGTCGACAACGGCGGCTGGGGCAGACAAAGCCAGCCCGGTTAACAGCATCCCTAACCCCCCTTTTATTTTTGCTTTACTCATAATCCTTGATCTCCGTTCACGCCGGCACGTCGCCGTCTGCTGGGTGATGGCGAAAGCAAGTCTTATGCCAGGTGAAGGATTTGCGCGATCGCCTTCCTAACTAACTGAAATCAATGAGGTTATTGGCGTCGAGGACAGAGCGGGAAACCAGACGGTCAACAAACGTGTCGTGGAAAGTTAGGTGGGTGTAAAAAACTTCGACGACGCCGACGTAGCCTTCGTCTGGTCGCCAGGTTAGTCGCGGAAGGTTAGTTGCGTAAGTCGCGGGCAAAATTTAAAAAGGCCACCACTGGCTCGGTAGATCCGCTTTGCGCAGTAGTGCTGCCATGTCCATGCTGAGCGCAATGCCCACATGAACCATCACGCCGCCCCAAATGGAGCGGGAGCGCAGGGCCAAAATTCCCAAAAAGAGCCCAAAAAGAATGGCCCCGGTCGCTTCAAGCCATAACTTGGGAAAGTGAATCATCAGGTAGGGGATGCACATCACCCAGATGGCGTTGGCACCCATGGCGGGGCGCAGCGCCTGCAGCATATAGCCGCGGAAGAAGAATTCCAGTACCACAAACTGGCTCATGTACAGCGCCTGCCAAGCGAGAAAATCGAACCAGCTGCGTCCAGCGTGGAGGTAGAAAGGGTAGTGATTGACAAAATCTTCCCCGAAACTGACCAGGACGATAAATACCAAAATCGGGCTGATCAGCAACACGTAGCCCGGCCAGTGCCGGTGCGTTTCCCCCCAGCGCCAGCCAAAGTCCACCATTCGCTCGCGCCAGATAAAGCGGATGACCACCCAGGGCAATAACAAAAAACACACCCAGTGCCAGATGGCCCACCAGAGGCCGATAAGCAACTGGTACCAGCCGGCGTTGTTTATCGCATGCACATAGTGATTTTGCGGCTGCCCCTGCCAGGCGGCCAGCAGCTGCAATACGCCAACAAAATTCTGGCCAAACTTCAGGTAATGCAGGGCCAAGAGGGCCACAGATACGCTCGCTAAGGTGACAAACACCCGCCGCATGGCCACGGGGCGGGCCAGCGTGTGGGAGGGTGCTTCTTGGTCGATCTCATCCAGAATAACCAGGATGTGACGAGGGTTAAGCAGGCGCGGCAGCATGTGGACGACCTTGACGAAAAAGCGCTATTAAACCCGATTTAGACTTGCCCGGCCAAGGCCGACCTGGTTTCACCCCTCGCGTTTAAAGGGCAAGTGCTGCTGGGCGGCCTGCTGATAGAGGCGTACTTCGTCGCTTTCCGCAAGCAGGAAACGCTCGATGGGGGTGCGAAAGACGGGTTCGGCCAGCCAGTGATTGGAAAACGTCAGTACCGGCTCAAAGCCCCGGGCTAATTTGTGCTCACCCTGGGCGCCGCCATCGAAGCGGCTCAAGCCCTGCTCTATGGCGTAGTCAATGCCTTGGTAATAGCAGGTTTCGAAATGCAAGTGGTGAAACTCTTCCAGACAGCCCCAGTAGCGTCCGTAAAGACACGCCTGGTCATACAAAAACAGCGCGCCTGCAACGGGTTTTCCGTTGCGACTGGCACACACCAGCAGGCAGTGTTCTGAAAGAGTGCGTCCCAATTGGTGGAAAAACCCCCGTTCCAGATAACCACCGTGGCCACTGCGCTTGAGGTAGGTGAGCTGGTAGAGCTGGTAAAACCAGTCCCAATCCGCCGCGGTGATTTGCTCGCCGCGCTTGTGTTCAAACTCAAATCCCTGCTGCGCCACCTGGCGCCGCTCCCTCAGGATGTTTTTGCGCTTGCGCGAGCTCATGGTGCTCAGAAAATCGTCGAAATCACGATAACCCCGGTTGTACCAGTGGAATTGACAGCTCAGACGCTGGGGTGCCGCCAGGGAAATTAAGCGTTCGCTCAGTGTGGTTTCAGGAAACAGGCAGTGCCAGCCAGAGGCTCCCAGCGCGCGAGCTTGGCTTTGCAGCGCCTGCACCATGCCCTGCAGTTGCTCAGCATCGAGCGAGCCCAACAGCCTTGGCCCGCGGCACGGGGTGAAGGGAATCGCGGTGAGCAGTTTGGGGTAGTAGTCATACCCGTGGCGGGCGTAGGCGTCGGCCCAGCCCCAGTCGAATACGTACTCCCCGTAGGAGTGCTGTTTTATGAACAGCGGCAAGGCGGCCTGTAATTGAGAATCTTGCCAGATCAATAGGTGGTGAGGTTGCCAACCGCGCTGGGCGGTGGTGCTGCCGCTGTCTTCCAGGGCGGCAAAAAACTCGTGGCGCACAAACGGGTGGTCGTCCTCCAGCAACGCGTTCCATTGGCTGGCCGCAATCCGGTGTATGGAATCGATAAAGGTGTATTGCATCAACGCGCTTCTGTCATCGGCTTACATCGGCTTAGCCATAAACCCGGCCATAAATAGCGTAGGTTACTTCTTTGGAAGCCTCATTGTGGGATGAATAGAGCCGCCGGGCAACCGCGCACGGCGGTCCAGAACAGAGAGCGGGTCGTTAGGGACAGCGGCTTCGTAAGGAAGCCCTCGGGCCGCACAGGAAGAGTGGTCCACGACGTTTGCTGAACCACTCAGCCTGCGCGGCCCGAGGGCTTGCTTACGGAGCTGCCGAATAGTGGAATTATTCCGGCCAGCAGTGCGCATACGCGGGCATGACGAGAAGGTGCGGCCCGAGGGTTTGCTTACGAAGGCGCCGATCTGTGTGACGGCGCGCATCAAGAATCACAGTGGCACATCGACTGCCGCTGTGGCGCATCGATTAAAGTGTTTTCAGAAACTCCACCAGGTCCCAGCGCTCCTGCTCCGACAGCGGCGGCAGCACCTCGCCGTTCAACTGCGGCGTGCGTCCCGCGGCGTATTCGTGGCCCGCGTTGGAGTCGCCCCGGCGCAAAGTGCGGAAGCGAAAACCCTCATAACCGTCGCTGCGAAAACCGACCTTGATGGGGTCAAACTCGCGACTGCCCACCATAAACTCATCCGGTCGGTACTCGCCATCTTCGGGGTCGTCCGGGCGTTTCGCGGGGAGCAGTAAGTCGTACAACGTGGGCACCGAGCCGTTGTGCAGGTAAGGCGCCGTGGCCCAGATACCATTAAGTGGCCGGGCTTTATAGCTCAGCAGTGAGTTATAAGGTTGAGCCGTGGTGTCGGGGCGGTAGTCACCGCTGCGTACGCTGTATTTGATTTTGTTTTCAAAAAACGACAGGCCCAGAGTGTACAGCCAGTCCAAACGACGGCGGATAAAACCTTTGTCCGGATCGGGTGTGGCCACGACGCCCGTGGTGGCGGCGGTGAGAATTTGCACCACGGGCGCCTCTTCCTCAAGCACCAGCGGTCCGACACCCGTGGCTTGATAAGTGCCGGCAAAATTGCCGGACCAACCCCGATACTCGACGCTGTTCCGGGCCATGGCTGGGTCGGTGCCGATAATGTCGATATCGAGCATCTTGCCTACCACGATGCGGTCCCAGGCATCGCGCTCGATCAATTGGTGACAGGACTGACAGTACCGGCTGTATAAACGCTCGCCCCGCTCGGCTTTTTCCTGATCGATGGTGCCGAGAATTTCTTGAGGCCACTCAGGAGATTGCAGGCGGCCCAAATGCGCCTCCAGCCGCTGCAGGTTCACCAAATCGATGGAGGAGGTAAAGGCGATGCGCTGACGTTTGTTGCGTTGTCCCGTAAGGTGGGCGGATAGGCTGAAGCCGGGGTCTTTCGCCTCCCAGTCCAGCTTGCCAAAAACCCCGATCACCTCTCCGGCGTTGCGCCCGAGCGGGCCCATGCCGGCGTTGTTGGCCACGCCGTTCCATTGGATATAGTCTGAATGGGTGATATCCCACAGAAACGGATAGCTGACCGGGGCATTGGGCTCGTTGAAAATGGCATCGCGGATGCGCAGCATGTCCCTTTGGCCAAGACCAGGGTACCCGTTTTCGCTCGATTGCAGCCGTTCGCTGATCAGCCGGAATTCATCGTCGTGGAGAACGGTGCCGTTAATTCCATTCAGCACCTGCTCTACCTGTTCCTTGGTCAGAAGATATTCGCCGTCTGGGGTTTCAATGCGGCGCAGCAGCTTGGCTAAGTGGTGTCGGTTGAGCACGTGTTGCAGCACGCGGTTGTAGATGCGGCCAAAAGCATCGAGTCGGGCGTAACCGTAATCCACATGGCTGTGGTTGATGGTGTTGTACATCTGGATGTTGTCAGCCCATTTTTGTAGGTGCTCCAGCACCTGCTCGCGCCGTCGGTAGTCATTGTTCTGGGCCAGAACGTGCTCTACGAAACGCTCGCGTTTTTGTTCGTCGTCCAGGGTGGCGAATAGGCTTTTCTCCAAGCCGACCAAAAAGCCGACCATATCGGCCATGGCCGGTGCACCGTCGATACGTATGGCCTGGCCCTGATAGTTCACCTGTCCTGTGTGACAGGCGGCGCAGGTGAAGCCGATGTAATCCTTGCCCCGATAGCTTTCTTTTACGAAACCCACCGGAAGGCCATCCGGATTAAAAAAGGTCGGTTTTTGGGGCAGGTAGCGGTAGTAATCCATATTCGCGTCGGAGCGAAACAGCGCGTCGGATTCCGCTTGCTCCAGGGCTAAAAAGAAGTCATAGGGCATCAGCGCTGAGCCCTGGGTGGTGTTGTAAAACCACAGGCTGTCGGAGCGGCTCCAACCCTGCTCCAGGTAAACCGGCGTGGAATAGCTGTCGCCAAAGGCGCTGGTGGGCATGGGAATGGCGCCGCGGTCGGGGTCTTGGTCCCAGTTTTGGTAAAGCTTACCCCCGGCAAAGAGTAGCGCCATGGCGATCAACACCAAAAGAATCAACCAGAGTGACCACTTCAACACGGGTTTAAACGATTTTATTGTCCGGTGGGAGCGGGGGTTAGGCATGGGCATATTCCTGTTGCGTGTTTTCTTTCCCTAAAGCTGCGCAGAATCGCAAGGGTGTGAGGATGCGACAGTGGCAGATATTAACACTGATGGGATTCAGAGTACGAGCACGATAAAGGATTTATACGAATGCGAGCAGGGCTACACCGGTCAGCCCATAAAGAATGGCGTGGTTCCAAAAAGCGCGGGGGGAATCATCGCGGTTGATCAGTCCGAGGCCATAAATTTCCCCTTTAGTGATAGCGTAAATCACATAGACAATCAGCAAGGTGGCCACGGCGGTGAAAAACAGCATGGGTTCTTCGCCTCTTTTTCCCGTTCTCTGCAGTTATCGTTATTAAATGTCAGCCGCTGGCGGCCGCTTTGCCCGCTGGCTGTGGCAGCGTGGGAAGGCTCGGGGTGGTCATCAATAGGCCTCGCTGATAATAATCGGTGCTTTGTTGGTGTTCCCCCAGGTGAGCCAGCAGGCGCGCCAGCTCGGCACAGGTCTCCGGCAGAGGTTGTAGTGCAAGGCTGTTTTGAAAATAGTCTCTGGCCCTGCCCCACAGCTCATTACGCAGGCTAAGGCGGCCCAGGGTGAGTAGCAACAGCGCATCGCCTGGGCGCTTTTTCAGCCAGCCTTCCGCCGCCAGCAACTGCCGCTGAGGCTCCGGCCCGGCGATCAGCCCATACAGGTGCACCAGCTGTCGGTGCCAATGTTTTTCCAACGTGCGGCGCACCACGTCCTCAGCTTCGTCATGCAATTCGTTGTCGATGAGCTGATGTGCGTAACAGAGCACAACATCGGGATGCCGCTTTAGGTTGCCGGGCACCTGACCCCAGGCCTTGTGCAGACTTTGGCGGGCCTCGTCGGGTTTAAGGCCATGAGCCTTGTGGCCGCCGCGCTCCAGCAGCGCAAGGTGCAGTGTAAAGGCGAGTTCGTCGAGCTCGGCGGGGTTCTGGCTGCCGTAGGCGCGCAGGCTGGGCATAATTTCCTGCAGCGCATCCCAGTCTTCCAGCGCCACGTACACCTGACGCAGCAGATCCAGAATTACCGGATGTTGTGGCGCCTGACGGCGGACCCGCTCAAGGGTGGCCAGGCATTGTTCGTAGCGTTTGCTCAGAAGCTGCATACGCGCCTGGGTAAGTGCGACTGCCAGGGCGCTGGTGGGACTGCTTTGTTCGGCTTTGTGCAGTAGCTCCAGAGCGGTTTCGCGCTCCCCGGTTTCGTAGGCGCAGCGGGCCGCCGCCAAGTAGTTAATGAGCGGGCTATCGGCGCGCTTGGCCGAGCGCAGTAGTTTGCGCTGGGCCTGTTTCCAGTTGCCTTCGATAAAATCCACCAGACCGCTGGCTGTGCGTCGCTGGGCACGGGCACGGCTGGTCATTCGGCGCGACAGGCGCCCCGGCAGGTTTAAGGTGCCGCGCAGTAGTCGAATGGCCAGCAACAGTAGCGCCAATAGAACCACCAGGGCCAAGGCACCGAACCAGAAGCTCATCTCCACACTGGTATTGCCTAGCGCGATCAGTATATAGCCCGTATCAGCTCGCAGCGCTGCTAACGTCAGCGCCCCCAGCAGCATGGCGATGAAAATGAGCAGTAACAGGCGTTTCATTGTTCTTGCTCCTGCTCATCCGCTTCCAGCGGGCTGGCGGAGGCCGCGTTGATATGGGCGTTCAGCTGGGCCAATGTGTCGCTCAGATCGGGCAGCTCGGATCGAATGGCGTGGCTGGCCAGCTGGCGTAGCTCTTCATAAATCGGTTCGGTACGCGCGTTGCGGCCGTAGTATTCCTCCAGCCAGCGCCCCGCCCGTTCCAGATTGGTCCGATAGATGTCCGGCTGCTCGCGCAACAGCGCCAGTTGCGCCTGCTCGATCATCAGCTGCAGGTTCTGACGCATATAAAGATGTTCGCTGGGCGTAAGTTGCGCCGTGATGGGTTGGTCGTGGCGACGAATTCGCAAGTGATCGCTCAGGGCGGTGCGGAAGTTACGCCAGCTTTGGGCTACACGGTAGCGGATGCGTTGCCAGCGGCTCGCCTGCTCGCCCGGTTCAGTCACTTCCTCGGGGCTCAGCTCCTCGCCTTCCAGCAGTTCTCGAGGGTCGATCAAAGGCAGTTCTTGCAGCTGCTCATTCAGGGACAGTAGCTGTAGGTAAATCCCTTCGCGGTCTACCTGTTCGGCGGTGCGCAGTGCGCGAATGTCTCGTGACAGGGCGCGGCGCACGTTGTGTAAGCGCCCATCATTGAGCGTTTGAAACAGCTCGGCTACTTGCTCCGTCAGGGCCAGTGCACTGTTGGTGTCCCGCTCCAAAAGCAGGCGCTGATTGGCCAGGCGCAACAGGTATTGTGCCTCGGCCAGTTTCCAGCCTTCGCGGTTGGCGGAGGACATGGCGTTGAGGCGGCGCTGGGTATTGCTGAGCTGTTTCTCCACATCTGCGAGGGCTTGCTGCTGTTGCTGTAAATGCTGGCTCAGTTGCTGTTCCAGTAGCGCCAGTGCCGCCCGGCGCTGTTGCGGCTCACGTTCACGGGCCTGGCGCTCCGCCTGAAGCTGCGTGTCCAGATCCTGTATGGTGGTTTGCAGTTGATCCAGTTGGCGTTGATCGTCGGTGACTTCTTGCCAGAAGTACCAGCCGCCCGCGCACAGAGCGACTAACAACAACAGCAGGATAAGCCAGAGGCCGCCCCGGCCGCCGGATGACCCGCCTCGGCGGGGTGTGCGCGGCGGCTTAGGTGGGGGTTGAGACGGCTTGGGGGAGGAAGGCGTCTCTTCCGGACCGGGCGAGCTCTCAGCTGTTGTGGTTTCGGGCGGTGAGGCCTCTTGACCTAGCCGGTCCGGGCCGTTGGGTTGAGCGCCCTGGGGGAGGTTGCGTTCGTTAGGGGTGTCCTGGCTCACGTGATTGATGTCCTGCTCAATATTGGTTGAGGGTCGCCAACATACTGGCGTCGGTCGCGTTCTCAGCGGTCAGGATGTGCGCAAAACCCAGCTCCCGAGCGAGGTCGGTCACGCGCTGTCCCGGCACCAGTACCGGCAATTGTTCCAGTGCCTGTGCCAGGCTGGCGTCGGCCGCATTCTGGCTCAGTTCGTTCAGGGATAGTCGGTAATTGTGCAGACTCTCGCCACTGTGTAAAGCCACAATCTGTTTTTGCTGCCAGACTTCGGGGTCGGCGAAGGCCGCTCGCAACTGTTCCGTGGCCGCCTCTGGATGGCGACGCTCATACAGTTCGGCAAAATCCACTCGCGCGCCGCGCCGCTCAAGTTCTCCGGCTAAAAAGGGCCGGCCGCCGACGCCGCGGAAGATCAACACCCGCTGGCCGGCCACCTGATCCGCCTGTAACGCCGGGTCGAGCAGCAGAGCTTCGCTGTTCATGGCGCCACCGGGCGCGCTTATGGGCATGTCCAGCTCGTGCAAGGCTTGGGCCGTGGTAGAGCCGACCCCAAAATATTCAACACCCACAGGCAGCTGGGGCCAATAAGCGTCTAACCACTCCATGGCATGTGCTACCGCGTTGCGGCTCACAAACACCACTTTTTGGTAGTGATCGAAGTCCAGTACCCGGGCCTTGAGCGCTTCTACCTGTTCGGCCGAGCTGACAGGAACCAGCTCAAGCATCGGAACCGCCACCGAGCTGAAACCGTGCTCAGCAAGTGTGGCGCACCAAGCTTGGGCCTGCGCTGCAGGCCGGGTGACCAGAACCCGCGTTGCCGCGAGCGCGCTCATTATTCAGGAGTGCCCTGGCTGAATTGCGCCAAAACGCGGTCGGCGCCCGCCTGCAACAGGCGCTGTGCCAGCGCTATGCCCATGGCCTCTGCCTCCGTAGTCGGTGCGCGGGATTCATCAAAAAATATTTGCTTACCGTCTGGTGCGCCGACCAGTGCGCGGAGCCAGATGCCATCTTCACTATGAACCGCATAGGCGCCAATCGGCACTTCGCAGCTGCCGCCCAGGGTGCGCACAAGGGCGCGCTCGGCGGTCAGTACTTCGGCGGTGGGAATATGGTGCAACGGTTCCAGTAGCGCCAGAGTCTGTTCATCATCCACCCGACTCTCGATACCGACGGCGCCCTGTCCGCCCGCGGGCAGGCACACCTCGGGCTCGATATAACCGGCGATACGGCTGTGCAGCTCCAGGCGCTCAAGGCCAGCAGCGGCGAGAATAATGGCGTCGAACTCGCCTTCGTCCAGTTTGCGCAGGCGAGTCTGTACGTTGCCGCGTAGGAAGCGCACCTGAAGATCGGGTCGTGCCGCTAATATCTGACACTGACGACGCATGCTGGACGTGCCCACCACGCTGCCCGCAGGCATGTCTTCCAATGTGGTGTAGGTGTTGGAGACAAACGCATCCCGGGCGTCGGCACGTGGGCAGATGACGGACAGCCCCAGCCCCTCAGGAAAATACATGGGCACATCTTTCATAGAGTGCACCGCGATATCCGCTTCGTTATTCAGCAGCGCATGTTCCAGCTCTTTCACAAACAGCCCCTTGCCGCCGACTTTNGCCAGGGGGATGTCCAATATACGGTCGCCCCGGCTGGTCATGGGTACGAGCTCGACGTTAAGGTCGGGGTGGTGCCGCTGCAATTCAGATTTGACGTACTCCGCCTGCCAAAGGGCGAGAAGGCTTTTGCGGGTGGCGATGCGCAGGGTTTGACTCATAAATACGGCCAGAAAATCGGGAAGAGAAAAGGGGTGATGATAGCAGAGAAGGCGCCGAGGAAGCATGGCTGAGCTCTGAGGAATAGGAGCCACGAGCCGGAGAGTAAGGAGAAAGACTTAAAAATGGCACAAAACCATCACGACCTTGAAACATAACGCAGTCACACTGCCGGGCACTCACTGAAATGTTACATCTTAAATTGAATAAGAGGAGCCCATTGTGAAATTGAAAACTTCCCTGGCGCTGACGCCGCTGGTAGCGGCATTGGCTTTGGCTGGATGCGGTGGCAGCAGCAGTAGCAATTCTGAACCTGAACCTGAAGTACAAGGTGTTCCGCTGTCGCTGAATATCCTCCACATCAATGATCACCATTCCAATCTGGCAGAAAGCGGCATTAGCCTGAATATTGCTGGCGCCAACACCGACTTTGCACTGGGTGGTTTTCCCCGTGTGGTGGCCAAAATCAAGGAGCGCGAAGTCGAACTGGAGAACGTGCTCAAGCTGCACGCGGGCGATGCCATCACCGGCACTCTGTATTTTTCCACCTTTGAAGGCGAGGCGGATGCCGCGCTGATGAATGAAGTGTGCTTCGATGCCTTTGCCCTGGGCAACCACGAATTTGACCGTGGCGATGAGGGGTTGGTGAAGTTCCTCGATTTCCTCTCCTACGGGAGCTGTAACACCGCCGTGTTGGCCGCTAACGTCAAGCCGGCACTGGGTACGCCGCTGGCCATGAACGCGGAAGACGATTACATCAAGCCCTATTACATCCACGAAGTGGACGGCACCCGGGTCGGTGTTATTGGTATTGATATCAAAGACAAAACCCAGGGCAGCTCCAGCCCGCTGCTGACCACCGAATTCCTGGATGAACAGGAAACCGCCCAGGCCATGATTGACGAGTTGGCCGAGCAGGGCGTGGATAAAATCATTCTGCTGACTCACTACCAGTACGGCAATGATGTGGCAATGGCGCAGAACCTGCGCGGTGTGGATGTGGTTGTGGGTGGTGACTCGCACACCTTGCTCGGCGACTTTTCCGACTATGGCCTGACCGCTGGCGGTGAGTACCCCACTGTGGTAACCAATGCCGACGGCAATATGGCGTGTGTGGTTCAGGCTTGGCACTACGCCTATGTGGTGGGGGAGCTGAACGTACAGTGGGATGAAAACGGCAATGTCACCGCCTGTGCAGGCGTGCCGCACCTGTTGCTGGACCAGCCCACCCGTGACGATGAGGCGCTGGCAGGCAATGACCTGGCAGAGCTGGAAGCGGCCATG
>DAHVRW010000081.1 GCA_027322215.1 Marinimicrobium sp. | reverse complement strand
AACCGCTCTTTCTGTTCTTCAGGCAGAAGGGCCATTCCGGCGACACCAAGCAAACTGAAAAATACGATATTTTTAAATCGTAACTTCCCCATAGCCAGCATGAGCAGAACAATGCCAACGGCGAGCGCGAGCTGGCCACCGCGGGAGCTGGCGCCAAGCACGGTCATAACGGCCGTAAGCGGGACTAGATAATAAAGCTTGTGAATGTTTTTGTGCCCATAGATGAACGTAAAGGACATGACGGCGAATATGGCCATTAGTAGCGACAGCTCGCCGGAGTTTTGAAAGTACCCGCTCGGCCCCTGGATTCCCCACTCGGTGAATGAGAATCCTCTCAGCGTCCACGTTCTTGCGCCAAAAAGCGAAATTTTAAATAAAAATAGAAATAGTAAGATAAGTAGTAGCTTGTACTGCTCAAGGTTTTTCACGCAAGCCGTAAAAAATACGACAACAATAAACCACGAGTATATGTAGTAGAGGCGATTGAAGGACGCGGTGGTGTCATAGGAAAGGTAACTGGATATGATCGCGACGACCATAAACAGAAACAGTGCCACATGCATGCCCTGAATTTTCACGCGCCCGGCCACCAGGGCGTAGAAGAGCCCAGTCAGAATGGTCAACCTGGCCCATGGGAGGACATCAAGCATGGAATAAATGGCGTGTGGCCTGAGGTACTCAAACATGAGATACGCCGCTGCCGTGTAGAAAGCGAAATCCTGCTTTCTAAGCCGCGTCATAAAATGCTTGAAGTCATCAATCAGTTGCACGACTAAGAACAGTCCTTTTGTCCAGCCTATCCGCCAAATTCCTTACCGCGTTGCAGATGTAATTGGTACAAAACTGCGCATAGGCATCGGTGGATGCGTAGGGGTCGTGAATATAGATTCGTTTCGGCTCGCCGAATAATCCCAACAGTATCACATTGCGGGTTTTATAGGTGTCTTTAACCTGCGCTACGTGAATGGGTTCCATGCACACAAATAGGTCGGTGCTGCGGGCGATAAAGTCGTCTTTAGCGGTGGTTAAGTGTCCGCTCATGTCCATGCCCATGGTTCGAGCCACATGGGCAATCCTTGGGTTGGCCGCCTTTCCGGTATCGGTGTCCAAGCCGATTGAGGCGGTAGGCAAGGCGCAGCAATTTCGAAAGGCGTATTCCGCCGCCGCGCTGCGACACACGTTGCCTTTGCACACAAATACCACCCGCTCGATCTCGTCCGGCAAGCGCCCCAGGTTTCTCAACCCGCCGGTCAACTGATGCCAAAAATTGCGCAGGTAGCCTTTCTTTCCACCGTATTCGTCGGCCATCAATAGAAAGTAACGCTCCAGGAGGCCACCTTTATTCGCTGGACGCTTGTGGTCACTTTGGTACATGGCGTCGTAGGCATTCACCATGGCGCCCAGGCTGTGGTGATCCTGCACTTCGCGCCTGGCTGCAGTGGTAAGCTCCGCTCTTAGCCGGGGGCTGTCGGCGAGCTGTTTGATGTGGGAGGCCAATTGTGTCGCATCGTCCGGGGGCGCGATCAGGGCGGTCTTTTGATGGGTGACCAATTCTTCCACACCGCAACGGGTGGCCACAATGGGCGTTTCCGTAGCCATGGCCTGGGTTACGGCCAGCGGCTGTCCTTCGGAGCTGGAACTGAGCAGAAAAATATCGATGCCATTGAGAAAGCCTTTGGCATCGCGCCAAAATCCCAGCCAGGTAATGTGCTCGGCCATGCCCTTCTCACGGGCGTACTCCCGGTGCCGCTCGGCCAGGGCGTTCTTGTCGTCCCCTGCAATCACCAGGTGCGCGTCGGTTCCGGCTTCGCGCAGTATGGCTAAAGTTTCAATGGCGAGGTTGTAATTCTTTGCGCTACGCACATTGCCCAGGCAGCCAACAAGCAGAGCGCTTGAAGGCAGCTCTAACTGCCGACGTAGTGCGTCGTTACTCGCCTTGGCGTAGTGCCCCACATCAATACCGTTGGGGATGACTTTTACTTTCTTGGCGGACAGTGTGGAGATTGACATGAGCATTTCCCTAAGCTGGTCGGTGACGGCGATCACCTGAGTACTTGCCAGTTGAATGATCAAAAACTTTGCCCACCGCAGGCGTTCCTTTTCGGAAACGTCAACCAATCCGTGGAATGTAGCGTAAACGGGGGTGCGGGTGAGCAGGCCGGCAAGCCCGGCATAAACAGCAGAGCCCAGAAGGTGAGACTGAATCAGCTGAACCTGTTCTTTGCGGATGATGTTGATCAACGCACGAAGAAACGTCAGGTTAAACGAACCTTTGCAGTCGATAATGTGAGTTTCGATGGCTAGCCGTTCGAGTTCTTGCTGAACCCATCCCGGCCCACGGATGATGGCGATGGGCCTATAGCCCAAGGTTCGGCTGTGAGCGGCCAGTTGAGTAAATATCGTTTCTGCACCGCCTGGACCGGTGGTATCAATTATGTGCAGCATTGATCCACGACTACTCATCATCTATCAGTTCCCTGTGCATGCCACAGCCTTGTGGTTTACCATAGCCGCTGGCGAGCGCCACCGAATGTGTAACGATAACCGAGTTCGAGCGTCAGATGTAAATGGCCTTCTGAGTTTTGGAGGCCAGTCACACTTACTCGCGGTGTTGAAACTCCTAGCTGTTTGGGCCCATCGTAGTTCGCCATTGTTCCCCTGGCTCGACAAAAAAAGGATCTGCGCCCAATGCCGCCATTGATTAAGGAAGGAATAAGGTCGTCATCGTGAAGGTACTCGTACTCGATGCAGAGCAACGCAGCGCGCTTGCGGTTACTCGGTCACTGGGCCGGGTACAGGGGCTCCACATTATTACGGCTGGCTCGGCGCCGGAAGCTTTGGCGGGCTGCTCGCGCTATTCGCGCCGCTATTTGCAAAGTCCCAATCCTGAGCGTGAGCCGGAAGCCTACGTGGCCTGGCTTCAGGACCTTGTCGCCCAAACTTCCTTTGCGATGGTGCTGCCAGTGACGGAAATTACCAGCCAGCTACTGCTCATGAATTCTGAGCGCTTGTCTGGTGTTCATCTGCCGTTTGCTCCGTACCGTACGGTAATGGCACTGGCGGATAAAGGCCGGTTGACGGACTGTGCCAGACGCTTAGATATCCCTGTACCTGATTCCCGATGGTACCGCTGTGCATCGGAGCTGGACGCTACAACGCTCTCCTATCCTTTAGTGCTTAAGCCCTGTCTCTCAAAGATTTATACCCAGGGACGCTGGATTGCGACCCGGGTGCGAATTTTGCGCTCTTCCGAGGATTTGTCAAGCGAGTTGCAAGCGGCGCCTTATTTGCACGACCACCCGTTCATGCTGCAGGAATTTATACCGGGCAAAGGTGCCGGAGTTTTTTGCTTGTACGACCGGGGTCAGCCGGTGGCTTTCTTTGCCCATCGTCGCCTACGCGAAAAACCACCGGAAGGTGGGGTAAGTGTATTAAGCGAAAGTGCCGAGGTAGACCCTGTTATGCACGAGTATGCTGTAAAACTTCTCGACACTGTGCAATGGCATGGCGCGGCGATGGTGGAGTTTCGGATTAGCCCCGAAGGCGTGCCTTATTTGATGGAGGTCAACACCCGATTCTGGGGGTCGCTTCAATTAGCCATTGATGCCGGTGTCGATTTTCCGAAGTTGCTCTGGGGCATCGAACAGCGCTTGCCCCTGGGTGCGCAGGAGGGCTATCGTATTGGCCAGAGGCTGCGCTGGTTTTTAGGTGATGTGGATGGTCTGTATATTTACCTGAAAGGGCCGTACCAGCTCCGACACAAACTACGGCGGATACTGCAGTTTTTACGTCCGCATTTACGCCATAGTCGTTGTGAAATTAATCGTGTAGGTGACATGCGCCCCGCATGGCACGAGTTGAAACTTTATTTGCGAAACCTGGCGGGTCGTTGATTAGTGATTAAACGGATGATAAAGCCTGCTGTTATGGCGGGAGCGGATTACTTCGGTGCGCACCGACGCAAGTCCAGTGAGCCTCGGCTATGGGTGCTGATGTATCACCGGATTCTGCCGCTGGATGATCCGCGATTCGCGCTCGAAGAGCCGGGTATGATTGTGCAGCCGGACACGTTTGATATGCATTTGAAAGAGCTGCAGAAACACTTTGATGTCGTGTCGTTAAGCGAGTGGGTGCACGCAAACCAAAACAGCGATCCGGTGCCCAAAAAAGCGTGCGCTATTACCTTTGACGACGGTTGGTTAGATAACTACGAATACGCGCTGCCGGTTCTGAAAGCGCACGGGCTACCGGCGACATTATTTGTTGTGGCGGAGAAAATGGGTACCGATTTCCAGTTTTGGCCCAATATTGTGGCTGGTCTATTACATGGAGGGGCAGGAGCGGAGCTAGCGCGACACCCGGTGTTCAGGGAGGCGATTAGCAGCCAGAGTCGAGAGGGCAATAGAGAAGCGATTGCCGTAACCATTCAACGTCTTAAAGTACATACAGACGACACAATATTCCAGGCGCTGGCTGATCTGAACTGGCGTACGTTGTTAGACAAGCCACTGGCGCCCGCATTGATGAACTGGCAACAGGTTAAGGAGATGCAGGATACCGAGCAGGTGGAAATTGGATCGCATACCTGCAGTCATCGGCGTTTGAACGGCGATGTGGCGCAAGATGCGTTGCATCACGAAATAGTGCATAGTAAGGCGTTGCTAGAAGAGCAGACCGGTCGGCCGGTCGATTTGTTTTGTTTCCCCAACGGGGACTATACAGCGCCGGCGTTAGATCTGGTGCAACGTCATTACTTGGCGGCCGTCACCACGCGTAGCGGCATCAATCGTGGCGAAACGTTGCAGAGTCACGAGCTGACCCGCTTGGGAATGCACGACGACATCAGCAACAGTCGTCGGAGATTTAATGCTCGGCTTTCCGGGTGGATTTAGCTTCCCGGAAAGCTCCACACAGTATCGGACGGACTACGGGTGAGGCGAAGGATTATGAATACTCTCATGCGCTGGGCCATAACTCATCGAGGCTTGGAGAGTTACTTCTCAAGCTTGATGGGTTCCTACGTCACGGTATTTACGTTGCACCGGGCAGAGCCAGAGGACAAATCGTTCAATGGCATCTCAGAATCGCTGCTGGAGCGCTGCCTGCGTTACGCGGTGGAGAATGGTTACGACTTCATGTCCGTGGATGAGGTGGTAGATACCGCCTTGCAGCGCAAAAAAGTCAACCGTCCCACGTTGTGCTTTACCCTCGATGATGGCTACGCCGATCAGGTGAACCGCTTGGTGCCCGTGTTGCTTCGCTACCGGGCCAAGCCGACCATATTTGCGATTACCGATTTTATTGATGGTGTTGACTGGCCTTGGGATGCCAAACTTGCCTATGTGATTAAACATTCGCCATTGACCCAGTGTGATCTAAAGCTGGGTATGAAAACCCATCACTTGGACCTTTCAACCCCGCGGGCGCGTATCGAGTCCCGGCGTTTCGTCACGTCCCATGTGAAAGCCCAGCGGTTGGGTAACCTATCTGATTATGTCGCGACCATTGCCGCCGCGTGCCACGTGGAGATTCCCCATGCGGCTCCGGAAGATTATCGGGCGGCCACCTGGGATGAGCTGAGGGCCAGCGAAGCTCAGGGCTTAGCGATAGGGTCTCACACCCGGTCGCACGCTGTGCTCAGCTCTCTCGATGATGAGCGGGTCGCGGCAGAGCTGGATCATTCCAAGCGCCGGCTCAATGAGGAATTGGTGCGCCCCTCACAGGTATTCTGCTACCCATCGGGCACTAAGAAGGATTTCTCTCGCAGCCATGAAAAGCTGGTCAAAGCCGCTAATTATCAAGGCGCTGTCAGTACAATATCGCAAACGTCGTACCTGCGTGCTATCCGTCAAAATCCGTATCGAGTAACGCGGATTGGTTTTCCCACAAAGTTTGAACAATTTGTGCGTTACTCGTCGTGGTTTGAAGCTTTGCGTAGCAAACTGCCCATTTAATGCATCATGGAAATCGGATTTTTCGCAAGGCATAAGGAATGGATATCAAAACTTTTTTGCGTGACCCACAAGCCGGTTTGGAGCAATTGGGCATAGCCGCCGGCGGAGCGTCTGCGGCGGATCTTTTGCAGCAGGCCGAGCATATAAACGAGCAGCGCCAACACTTAAAAACGCTCAAAGCGGATAAAGCCCAAGTGGCGCGCGCGTTCAAAACGGTAGAGAACGCAACGCCAGAGCACACCCAATTGATCGAGCGTATGCAATCGGTTTCCGCGCGTCTTAAAGGGTTAGAGAGCGATCTGAAAGAAAGTGAAAAGCGCCTGCGCCAGGCTCTTGCAAAGAAGGAGCCCGCCCCAGAATCGGCGCCGGTGCCGCTGTATACCATTCCAGAACAAACATACGGTGGCCCGTTTGAGATTCGAGAGCTGAATACGGGCCAGATGGCGTCGTGGTGTGAGTTTGTCGATGCCCAGAAAAACGCACCCGCATACTGCTCTGCTCCTTGGCGTAACGCCATTCAGTCGGTGTTTGGTCATCGCACCCGGGTTTGGGTGGCGGAGTCGTCTTCAGGTGAGATTATCGGCGGTGTGCCCCTGACCTTTTTCCGCAGCCGCCTA
This sequence comes from Marinimicrobium sp., assembly GCA_027322215.1. Lineage (GTDB taxonomy): Bacteria > Pseudomonadota > Gammaproteobacteria > Pseudomonadales > Cellvibrionaceae > JAVDDU01. The sequence goes on along the minus strand of DAHVRW010000081.1, from coordinate 4,456 downwards.
TTCGGGCGCTTTGCGGTATCGGTTCCCTATTTCAATTATGGCGGAGTGCTGACCCCGTATTTAAACGTGGCGCAGGATTTACTGGCGGAACTGCAGCAGGTATGCGAGCGAGAGAACCTGGACCATATCGAAATTCGTACTCTGCAACCGGCGCTGTGGCCTAACAGCGCCAACGAAAAGGTATCCATGGTGTTGCCGCTCCCTGAAAATCAGCAACAGCTGGAGCGGCAATTAGGTTCGAAAGTGCGGGCTCAGTGCAAGAAAGCCGGACGTTATCAGCCGGTCATTCGTTTTGGAGCCTTGGATTTATTAGACGATTTCTACCATGTGTTCGCGACCAATATGCGTGACTTGGGTACACCTGTGTACACCAAAAAGTGGTTTTCCACGTTGCTCGCTCAAGCCGATATTACCGCTACCATCGCGGTTGTGTATCTTGCGGACAAGCCCGTGTCGGCAGGGTTTCTGGTGGGCCATAACAAGGTATTGGAAATTCCCTGGGCGTCGACCATAAAATCCGCCAATGCCATGGACACCAATATGTGGATGTACCGCCAGCTGTTGGATTATGCCGTGGAAAATGGCTATCGGTTTTTTGATTTCGGCCGTTCCAGTCGCGACGCGGGAACGTATCGTTTCAAGAAGCAGTGGGGTGCCCAGCCTCACGAGCACCATTGGTATTATCTGTTACCTCCTGGCGGGCGCATGCCGGCGCTGAACCCCAGCAATCCCAAGTACAAGCTAATCATCGGTGCCTGGAAACGGTTGCCCGTGTGGCTGACCAAGGTCATTGGCCCGCCCTTGGTTAAGAATATTCCCTAGGGGTTCAATGCTTTCGATGTGACGTGACGTGACGTGACGTGACGTGAGAGTCCGGTGCGTTTGTTAAGATCTACCGGACGTCGGGCACGCCCGAATGCAATGTTTCAGCCCTGTGTTGTGAAGAGCGGTCCCGCCATTTGTAGGCGACCTTAAGCGCGGGGTTGCGTACCAGGCGAAGCGATACCAGGTCATGTTGGGTGTTGGCGAGCGAGGCTTTGTACTGGGAGTTTTTTCCGGCCCCTGCCATGAAGTCGTAGACCTCTGCGCCAGCTTCAAATGCCGCTTCGATCTGATAGCCGAAATGCAATGTACCCAGAGACACACCTTTAATTAAATCCTCCACAAAGCCGGACTGCACGTTATAGCAGCGTCCGTGGGCGGTGATGTCCAAAGCAGCGGAGATCGGTGTGCCCGAGAGGTACATCACCGATAAGTCCACCTTGTGGCCGGCGTCCGCCAGGCCGGTAAGCAAAGAGTCGATAAAGGCCAGACCCCGGCCCGCGTATACCGGCTTGCCCCAGCGAGCCTGGTGCAGTTTGTTTAGTAGATCGTAAAACGTTGCCCGGTCGGGCCAAATGTTGTTAATTTCGAGCGCGCCTTGTTGGGCTACCTTTGTGCGCCGATTATAGAGTTTGAGACGAGTATTTTTGCCCCGGCTGGCCACATAATCGCTAAAGCTTTGTTCACGCAAATCAACGGCGTAGGCGGTTTCGCGTTTCTGTTCGGTCACGTACAACCCCAGGTTGCGAGCTACCTGTAAAAGGCTCCGGTGCTCGGTGGAGTCGGCCAGCAAGTCGGGTAAGTCGAGCTGGTCCCAGCGGTAACGCAAGGCGGCCTCAAGGTAGCGGTGCACGCGATGTTCGACTTTTTCTGGACCCGGCGGGAAGCAAAAATACTCGGCTCGCATACTGCGCGCCGGAGCGGTTGAAATCCCAGCGGGAATGATCGTGCGCATGGGCAAGCCGCGCTTTACGTGCCAGTAGCGGTAAAACTCCGGTTGTTCGTCATTGATGCTGCGCAAAGGTTTAAGCGCTTTGGTATCACTCCAGTGCTGTCGCCACGCCTGCTGCCAGGCTGGAGATCGAAACAATCCGAGCTGATGGTGTGGTGGGAAGAACTGCCTGGGGGCCGAATCCATACGCTGTCCAAAGCTCCGGTAAACATCCTTTATGTGCCTGTTAGCGAGCGACACACTCGCCCCACTACATGGCCGAGGTGCCGCGCACGATCGAGGTGCCCAGCGGCCGATATTTTTCCGGCCGCCTGCTAGGCGTGGCTGGGGAGCAGAATATCATGTTTCTTAATCAAGTCGTAAAACGTCGGACGGGTGATACCAAGCAATTTTGCCGCGGCAGAAATGTTGTTATCTGTCATCGCGACGGCCCGTAATATGGCATGCCTTTCGGCCTCTTGGCGCACCTGTCGCAAATTCAGCGACAGCTCATCGCCACAGGCCAGATCCAGATCATCCCGGGAAATATATTTACCATCGGCCATGATGACGGCCCGTTTAATCTTGTTTTCCATTTCGCGAATATTGCCAGGCCAACGGTAGCGTTCTATGGCCTCTACGGCATCGGGTGTAAAACCCCGAATCGTCGGGTTGTGTTGTTCCAGAAATTTTCGCTTGAAATGACGCGCCAGCAGCACTTTATCGCCCTGGCGGTCGCGCAGAGGCGGTATCTCAATGGTTACTTCGCAAATGCGATAAAACAGATCCTCGCGAAAGCTTCCCTCTTGCACCATGGTTTGCAGGTTTTTATTGGTAGCACACACGACGCGTACATCCACGGGGATCTCCGTTCGTCCTCCGAGGCGCTCGATCGTCCGCTCCTGCAAAAAGCGCAATAGTTTGGCCTGCAGGCTCAACGGCATATCGCCGATCTCGTCCAGAAACAGAGTGCCTTCCTGGGCGGTTTCGATTTTTCCCAGGGTTTGTTTATTGGCGCCGGTGAAGGCGCCTTTTTCATAACCGAACAGCTCGCTTTCAATTAAATTCTCTGGCACTGCGGCACAGTTGATGGCTACAAAGCGCTGCTCTCGGCGCGGACTCAGTTGATGAATAGCCCGGGCCATTACCTCCTTTCCGGTTCCGCTTTCCCCCAGCAGAGTACAGGTCACGTTGGTGGGCGATATTCGTTCCAGCATCCGGCAAATTTTCAGCATTTGCGGATCGTGGGTCACCAGTCCAGCCAACGGTTTTTGATGCATCTGCTGCAGGCGTCGGTAGTCCTGCTCAAGCTCATACATGGTAAAGGCGCGCTGTACGATCAGATCAAGAGTATTTGGCTCCACCGGTTTTTGGTAGTAATCATAAGCGCCCATGGCCACCGCCCGGATGGCGTGTTCATGGTCGGTCTTGCCGGTCATGACAATGATTTTACTGTGCGGTGAAATACATAAAATATCCTGGATGCATTTAAAACCTTCGTCCACGCCGTCCTGATCTGGCGGCAGGCCCAGATCCTGAATAACAACCGCCGCTTCATGCAAACGCAGCGCGGCAATGGCATCCTGGGAGTTCTCGGCAAAGATCGTGTTGTACTCGTCAAAGTGCCAGCGCAGCTGGCTCTGCAGGCCGTGATCGTCTTCCACAATGAGAAGCGTTTTTTTATTATCTGATTTGCTCATAGCGAAGCCTTACGTTCAATGGCATCCACCGGCAGATCCACGGTAACGGTGGTGCCTTTTCCTGGGGCGCTTACTACGCTGAGCGCGCCGCGTAATTCGTTGATGTATTCGCGGGATAGATACACACCAATGCCCATGCCTTTGCCGGACTTGGTGGTTTCGAATGGTTTAAATAAGCGGTTGTGGATAAAGTCCCAGTCCATCCCTGTCCCTGTGTCCTCAATAGTCACTGTGGCGTGGTTATCTGTGCAGCGCAGTGTAACATGAACCTGTCCGCCGGCTGGTGTTGCCTCCAGGGCATTTTTGATGAAGTGAGAGAAGGTCATGATCAATCTGACTTCATCCGCCTGTATGGTGTGCGCACAGTTCTGAATATCCGAGGTCAGCATGGCGTTGCCTTCACATTCCGTCACCGCTTTTTGCACGATGTCCCGGATGGGCAGCATGGTCACTAAATCCTTACCGTCGGTGCGTAACTTTCTACGCAACTTGTGCATCCGGTCGACAGAGTGGCTTATGGTCTTAATGGCATCATCGATAAATTCCGGCTTGTCCCTATGCTTTTCGGCGTTTCGCACGACTAAGGCTTGCTGAGCGATTAAGTTGTTCATGTCGTGGATAATAAATGCCACCAGCTTGTTATAGGTTTCAAACTGAGCACCTTCGGCGAGCTGTTCCGCTTGCTGGTGGCGCTTGAGATAACTGGCCAGCTGCCGGCCCATGGTTTTGAGTAAATCCAGGTCTTCCCAAGTCAGGGAAGCGTCCGCCTCGGGCTTGGTCAGGGCCATAAATCCCACCAGCTCTTCGCCGACGATAAAAGGAAAGAGCAGCCAGAGATCCGGAATGTTATGGGTCCAGGGGGGCAGGTATTCGTTGTACTGGCTCAGAGCCAGGTTGTCGCCACTGTCGGGGAAAAATACCCACTCGGATTGCAACAGCGTCTGGCAGAAGAGGCTGTCCACTGGCTCTTCCTGCAGCTCGGTACAACTTGGCAAGCCCGATT
>DAHVRW010000080.1 GCA_027322215.1 Marinimicrobium sp. | reverse complement strand
GGGCGATGCTGAGGTTGAAGCATTTCTGGATCATTTAGTCCTCAAGCGGCACGTCGCTGCCGGGACTCAGGCCGTGGTGCTGAACACGTTATGCTTTTTGTACAAAGACGTAATCGGCAGGCCACTTGCGGTTAATTTGAATTTCGTAAAGAGCCAGCGCCCTCGCAAGCTTCCTGTGGTGTTGACTCAGGAGGAAATTAATCTATTTTTCGCCGCGATACGGGCGGACTACTATCTGGCCGCAGCGCTCATGTACGGCAGTGGTCTCAGGTTAATGGAAGCTGTTCGGTTGCGGGTGAAGGACATCGATTTTGACTACTGCTGCATTCGTGTCTGGAACGGCAAGGGCGGCAGGCATCGAACGGTCACGTTGGCGCCGGAGCTTAAGGCCGAGCTGCGCGCCCAGGTAACCAAGGTTGAGAGTTATTTGCGCATTGATTTAAACCGGCCAGAATTTCAGGGTGTCTGGATGCCCCATGCCTTGCGTCATAAGTACCAAATGGCCAATAAATCGCTGGACTGGCAGTATCTTTTCCCCTCGGCACGTCTTAGCCGCGACCCAGAAAGTGGGCTGACTCGGCGCCATCACATTGATGAAACGGCGCTCCAGAAGGCGGTTCGGTCGGCGGCGCGGGATGCGGGTCTTAAAAAATCGGTAACTCCGCACACCCTAAGGCATTCATTTGCCACCCATCTATTGGCTTCTGGGGCGGATATTCGTACGGTTCAGGATCAGTTGGGCCACACAGACGTGAAAACGACTCAGATCTATACCCACGTGCTGCAAATGGGTGGGAACGCGGTACGGAGCCCATTTTCCGGTGTGAAGACGTGCTTGCAGGATCTTTAGGCACGCGACCGCCCATAATGCAGCAACTCCATTGTGGCACTGGGGCCCCGTTAAAGCGGGATTTTATGATGCTCAACATATAGCGGTGCGCTCGCCCATTGCTAGTTGTGGTGCCAGGCAGGGTAGGGGGTAGATCTGGTAGTATGCGTCTCCTTGAGGAGACCCAACAGGCATGAGTGTTTTGCCCGCAAACATTGATTTACAGCTACGAAACGTGATGGGCCGGGATCGGTATCGGCTAACGCGCCGGTGGCGTGAGATACAACATCTTCCCGAGCCGAAACGTGCTCCCGCGCTGGAGCGCTGGGAGGAACAGTTGGCGCAGTCTCAGCGTAGTTATCAGCAGCGCCAGGCGCTGTTGCCGGAGGCGATCAGTTACCCCAATTTACCGGTATCGGATAAGCGTGCCGAGATTGCGGAGCTGATCCGCGACCACCAGGTGGTGGTGCTCGCCGGGGAAACCGGCTCGGGTAAAACCACGCAATTGCCAAAAATCTGCCTGGAGTTGGGGCGCGGCGTTTCGGGCATGATTGGCCATACTCAGCCCCGGCGGGTGGCCGCTCATACGGTGGCAAGCCGCATTGCCCAGGAGCTGGATAGCCCTTTGGGCGAGAAAGTGGGCTATCAGGTGCGTTTTACCGATAAGTCCAGCGAGGATACTTTGGTCAAGGTGATGACCGACGGTATTTTGCTGGCTGAAATCCAAAACGACCGTTTTCTCAATCGTTACGATACGCTTATTATTGATGAAGCCCATGAGCGCAGCCTGAATATCGATTTTTTGCTGGGCTTTTTAAAACAATTACTGCCCAAGCGCCCCGATTTAAAGCTAATCATCACCTCCGCCACCATTGATGTGGAGCGATTTTCCAAACATTTTAATGATGCCCCCATTATTGAGGTTTCCGGTCGCACCTATGATGTGGATGTATGGTATCGGCCACCGGAAACCTCGGAGGGCGATGACGATCCCTACCGGCCCATTGTCGACGCCATCGACGAGTTGCAACAGCACGAGCGGGCCGCGAAGTTGCCCCGGGGTGGCGACATATTGGTATTTTTAAGCGGTGAGCGAGAGATTCGTGAAGCCGCTAAAGCGCTGCGCAATGCCCAGTTTAAGAATCTGGAAATCGTGCCGTTTTATGCCCGCCTGAGCTGGGCTGAGCAGCAAAAAGTGTTTGCGCCCCATAAAGGGCGACGTGTGGTGCTGGCCACGAATGTGGCGGAAACCTCCATCACCGTGCCGGGTATCCGCTACGTGATCGATCCGGGCTTTGCGCGCATTAGCCGCTATAGCTACCGCACCAAGGTGCAGCGCTTGCCGGTGGAGCCCATCTCCCAAGCCAGCGCCAATCAGCGCAAGGGCCGCTGTGGTCGGGTCAGTGCGGGTATCTGTGTGCGGCTGTACAGTGAAGAGGATTTTCTCGCCCGGCCGGAATTTACGGACCCGGAAATTTTGCGCACCAACCTGGCGGCGGTCATCCTGCAAATGCTGCAGTTGCGCATGGGCGATATCCGGAAGTTTCCATTTATCGACCCGCCCGACAACCGGCTCATTAACGACGGCTTTAAGCTGTTGGAGGAGCTGCATGCGGTTACGCCTCAGCAGCGTTTAACGGGCACTGGCCGCCAGTTGGCGCAGCTGGCCGTGGATCCGCGCTTGGCGCGCATGTTGTTGGCCGCGGCAGAGCTGGGCAGTCTGCGCGAGGTGATGATTGTGGCCAGCGCCTTGTCGGCCCAGGATCCCCGGGAGCGGCCCGCCGATAAACAACAGGCGGCTGATCAAATGCACCGGCGCTTTTGGGAAGATCATTCCGATTTTCTCGCCTTGGTGAAACTGTGGGATTACTTCGATCAGCAGCGCCAGGAGTTGTCGCAAAACCAATTGCGTCGCCGATGCCAAAAGGAGTTTCTGAATTACGTGCGCTGGCGCGAGTGGCGGGATGTTCACCACCAGCTCAATCTGGTGGCCAAGCGTCTTAATCTAAAGCAAAACCGCGAACCGGCGGATTACGAAACCGTGCACCGGGCGCTGCTGACCGGTTTGCTGGGCAATGTGGGCACGCATCACGAAGAGCACGAGTATATGGGCGTGCGCAACCGCAAGTTTTCGATTTTTCCCGGCTCGTCGCAGTTCAAGGCGCGCCCCAAGTGGCTTATGTCGGCGGAGTTGCTGGAAACCTCGCGCTTGTTTGCCCACACAGTGGCCAAAATCGAGCCCGAATGGGTGGTGACGGCGGCTGAACATTTAATCAAACGCCATCACTTTGAACCCCACTACGATCGGCGCAGCGGCCGGGTTAAGGCCTATGAGCGAATTTCTCTGTACGGTCTGACGCTGGTTGAAAAGCAGCGCATCGACTTTACCGATCTGGACCCCGAGGTGTGCCGGCAGGTATTTATCCGCTCGGCGTTGGTGGAAGGCCGTTATCTACGTCGGCCGTCATCGGGGCGAGGGAAGAACATCGCTCAGGCCAATCGGCCCAAGGGTGGAGCGCCCAAGCAACACCATAATATCCCCGCATTTTTCGCTCACAACCAGCAGTTGGTTAAAGAGCTGAATGATCTGGAAGCCAAGTCCCGGCGCCGGGATATTCTGGTGGACGACGATGAGCTCTACGCCTTTTACGACGAGCGCATTCCCGCCAGCGTGGTCAGTCGGGCGAGCTTTGATCAATGGCGCCGCGAAGCGGAGCGCGACGACGAGCGCATTTTGTTTGTGCCCCGCGAGCGGTTGATGCAGCACGCGGCGGCGGATGTTACTGAAGCGCAGTTCCCCGACGAGCTGGAATGGCAGGGGATGGTGTTTCCTCTTAAATACCATTTCGAGCCGGGCCACCCCGACGACGGCGTCAGCCTGCAGGTGCCGGTGAGTTTGTTGCACCTGGTTCCCGAGCGTCGCCTGGACTGGTTGGTGCCGGGTCTGTTGCGGGACAAATGCATTAGCTTGATCCGGGGCCTGCCCAAGTCCTGGCGCCGCCATTTTGTGCCGGTGCCGGATGTGGTGGACAAAGCGCTGACGGCCATGAAGGCGGACAACGTTGCGCTCACCGATGCGCTTGGCCAACAGATGAAACGACAAACCTTGGTGGAAATACCCGATGAGGTTTGGGCCGAGGTCGAGGTGGATGATTTTTACCGATTCAACATTCAGGTGCTGGACGATGCCGGCACTGTGATCGCCCGCGGGCGCGATTTGCCGGAGTTGCGCACGCGTTACCGGGAGCGCCTGCAAGAGAACATCCAATCCGCCGCCAGCGGCTGGGAGCGCGAAGGCATCCAACGCTGGGATTTAGAAACCTTGCCTGAAACGGTGCAATTACGCCGCGCCGGCCTGCAGATTCGTGCTTACCCGGCGCTCATTGACCAGGGCACAGAGGTCGCGTTGCAGGTGCTGGATGATGAGCGCGAAGCGCTGCAAAAAAACCGGCGGGCCGTGGCACGGCTGCTGCTTTTGGAAAACCCGCAAACTGTAAAGTACTTGCACAAAGAGTTGCTCAAGGGCGACGCCTTGGCCCTGGCCGTAGCGGGCATTGGCACCCGCACTCAAGCGGTAGACGATTTGCTGTTGGCCAGCGCGGCGCATCTGGCTCTGGATGATCAGCCGCTGCCCCGAAATGCCGAGCAGTTTGCCGCCGCCAATGCGCGAGTTAAAAGTGGGCTAACGGCGTATGCTCAAGAGCTATCGGCGGTGTTATCGACCAGCTTGACGGAGCTGGTGGCGGTTAAAAAACAGCTCAAGCAGCACCGCCAGACTTTACCCCTGGCGTTTACGCTCAGTGATATCAATCACCAGTTACAGCAGCTTTTTTATCCTGGGTTGGTCTATCAAACCCCCGAGCAATGGTTGCGGCAGTACCCGCGTTATTTGCAGGCGCTGATGCAGCGTTTGGAAAAAGCGCCGCTGAACCCGAATAAGGACCGCCAGTTGCTGGAGGAAATCAGGCCTCACTGGGAGCGCCTGGAGGACTACCTGCAGCGAGAAGGCGAGCTGCAGATGGAGCTGAATGACGCGTTACGTGAGTACCGCTGGGCCATAGAAGAGCTGAGGGTATCGCTGTTCGCCCAGACCCTGAAAACCCGTATGCCGGTGTCCACTAAGCGCTTGAATAAATTATGGGAACAGGTAATCGGCTAATCGCTGTTACCTGCTGGGTAACCAGCGCTGGGTTATCTGTTCAAGCAAATCGGTAAAGCAGTCAAAGTCCATGGGTTTACAAAGGTAGCTGTCGGCGCCTAATAGGTAGCTTCGTAGCAGGTCCGAGTGCTCGTCTGAGGTGGTTAAAATCACCACCGGTGTGTTGCGGCAACGAGGATTTTGGCGCAGCCGCCGAAGGACCTCAAAGCCGTCGATGCCGGGTAAATCGAGATCTAACAGCACCAAATTGGGTTGTAGGTTGCGGTGTCGGTCAGCGTGGGCGCCGGTGGCAAATAAAAAGTCCAGCGCACTCTCACCGTCGGGTGCCACCTGCACTTGGTAGGGCCCGTTAATGCGCTCAAACCCCAACAGTGCCAGCTCCGCTTCGTCGGGGTTGTCTTCCGTCAGTAGTATCGTTTTCCTTTTCACCTGGGTCACCTTCCGTGTTCCGTTCCCACAAGCTGAAATAAAATGCGGCGCCATCGCCCGGACTGGCTTCAGCCCATATACGACCGCCGTGGCGGTTGATAATACGCTGAACCGTGGCCAAACCGATACCGATACCGTCAAAATCCGAGCTTTTGTGCAGTCGGGTAAACGGTGCAAATAGCCGGTCGGCGTACGTCATGTTAAAGCCGGCACCATTGTCCGAAATAAAATAAACGGTTTTTCCCTGTTGCTGCTCTTGACCAAAGGTGATTCGCGCGGCGTCGGTCTGGCTGGTGTACTTCCAGGCGTTATCCAGTAGATTTTCCAGCAGCATAGTAAAAAAACGGTGGTCCACATCCGCGTAAACATCGTTCTCCAGCACCAGCTCCACCTGCCGGTCGGGGTCTCGATCACGCAGCTTCTGTACGATATGTGCCACATGCTCCGACAGGTTGACGCGCCTTACCGCAAGCTCTCCCTGAGTTGTGCGGGATAGCTGCAAGAAGCTATCAATCATATCCGCCATTTCCTGTGTGCCTACTTGTATGCGGCTCAGGTAATGGTTCGCCTGGGTTGACTGGTCGCCCCCCAGCTCCTCGTTGAGCATCCGTCGGAACCCTTCAATGCGCCGCAGCGGGGCTCGCAAGTCGTGGGATACCGAGTAACAAAAACTGGCTAACTCATCGTTGGCCGCTTCCAGCTCAGCGGTGCGCTGGCGCACTCGCTGCTCCAGTTTGGCATTCAGCCGTTTCACTTCGTCCTCGGCCTGGCGACGGGCGACAATATCCTCGGCCAGCGCGTGATTAATGTCGCGCATGTGCTCATACGCCTGGTAGAGCTTTTCGCTCAGGGTATTAAATGCATTCACCACCTGGTCCAGCTCGTCGGCCCGGGCTGGGGCGTTTCGTTCAAGGCGCAGCGGTTGTGGTGGTTGGCTCAGTTGATATTGGCTTACGTGTCGGGCGATGCTGGTTAGATGGGTAGCCACCAGGCGGTAAAAGATATACAGAATGAACAGCGAGACCAGAAACGTTTTGACCCCTTGGCTGAAGAAGATGACGATTATTTTATTCCACAGGCGAGCATACACTTCGGTAAGCGATGCCTGTACCACCAGAATGCCAATTTGGCGTTGCTCTGTGCCGGACTCATGATAGATAGGGTACTCACGGGTGATGTGTTGTGACTCCCGGAGCGTCCCCAAACTCAGTTCCAATGGGTTGCTGATTTGCTCTTGAATCTCGCGGACCGATACCGAATGGATATCGGGCAAGTGCGATATGCCCTCCAGTTGGATTTGTAGCTGGTTGACATCCAGATTCCATAGGCTGGCACTGAGGCTGGCCAGGTAGCTGCTGTCGATATCCTCCAGCCGGTTCTCAATAATTCCAATATCGCGGCGGTAATCTGTATACAACTGCAACGCCGTGGCGACTAACGTCACTAGCGAACTAAACAGCAGGATAGACACCAGCACCTGCCGGCCGATGCCGGGATGACGAATGGCCGAAGCCAATGCAGAGGAGTAATCGCTAAAACGCATAGTAAAGCCTGAGTTCGTTACAGCCCGTGTTGTTGTTTGATGGCATCAAGGGTGCCATCGCGACGCATCTCAATCAGCGCCTCATTAAGCGCAGGCATGGCCTCAAGGTGACGGGACTTTTTAGAACATTGCAGATACAGCGCCATTTCCTCCATGACCAATGGCTCGCCCAGAACATCCGAAATTCCTTCCTGCTCGGCCATGTGTTGCAAGGTACTGATGGCGCCGACGATGGCGTCGGTTCGACCGCGAGCCATTTTCCTCAAGCCAATAATGTAGTCCGTGTCCAGCTCCTTTGTGAGCGTGTCATCGGTGTCAAAACGCTCGTTCAGAGAACCGCCCCGCAACACCGAGATGCGCAATTCACGAAGGTCCTCATAGGTATTCAACGGCAAATCTTTGCGCGCGATAGCGCCCAGGGAGTGGTTGAACACCAGCTCGCCGGTGACGACGAGAGTGTCCGGACGGGGCACCAACATAGTGCAGTCCTGGTAGCCGGATTCCAGCTCCCGGTCTACGCGGGCGAAGGGCGTGACAGAGGTTTGAATCTGGTAGCCGGTGCGCTGCTGAAGTTCATGGACGATATCAAAAAACGCCCCGTCTTTTTTCTGACTTTGCGGGTCCTGCGCCGCCCATGGTGCGACATCAATGGTGATGAACTTTAGGGTAGCGTCGTCGCTTTGTGTTGCGGACAGCGGTAAGGGGTAGATCAGCCAAAGCAGAAAAAAAATCCCAAGGCGGCGGGCAGGGTGTTGCAACATAGTCAATTTCACTTTGTTCAAGGATGTGCGCTTACCGATGGTACCGGGTACTCGATGTGTACTGTGTGCATTATTTTCAGGCGGTTGTGTGGCGCGACCAGGGTTGGCGCGCAAAGCTTTAAACCTGTGCCTTCTATCTCTTATATAAACTATTTTTTCTGTATTAAAAGCTTTCTTCTCAGGCCGGATCGAACGGCTAGTCAGGCCAGGTCATTGCCAGTATAAGTCGATGAGGGCGTTTTCGCGACTGCTTTTGTGTTGTGCATTGCCCTGGGATCCCACTGCGAAAGGACTCGGCCGGCCAACGAACCGCGCCCGCGGTGGTTGGCCCTTTCAAACAATCATAATCAATATAGAGGAAAGCACTATGAACAACCGTATTCTGTTAGTTGTCGGTGACAAGTTCGCCAGTTACGTGAAGAGTAAAGACGCAATCACGGTGTCCCAATTGCGTGGTTTGTTAAGCCTGCCCGTGCATATGTTGCCGGGTCAAAGCCGAACGGTCCTGGTGCCAGGGCAGGGCATGGGCGATGACTGTGTGCAGCAATTACTGAGCGATGCATCGGTTTCACCCAACATTGCTCACTTTGATTTCTCCCTCTGGCACAACCTGCCACAACGGGCGTCATCGGCGTTGTCCCATAAGCACAACCCGAAGAACACGCTTGTCTCCATGCCTCGGCAGGTGACAGCGGATACCTTCGAGTTGCATCTGATGATTGACGAAGACTGTGAGCTGATGAACGACCACCTAAGTGGTCAGCATGTTCAGGGAATGGTGTTGATTGAAGCCGCCCGTCAGGCAATGTTGGTGGTTACCGAGCAGTTCTTAATGCCGGATAACGATATCAATTACGCGTTTATTTTTAACGCCCTGTCGGTGAAGTACAGCCATTACACTTTTCCAGTCAACGCGATCATTCGCACATGCATTACCGAACGTAGCGTGGATAATCCCCGGCGCCTGCACTTTGCGGCCGAAACATTTGTTGAGCAATGCGGTAACACCGTGTCGGCGTTCACCATGTCTTTTGGCGCAATGGAGCGAGAGCGGATCAAAAAAAGCGAGAGCTTGCAGGCAACAAAAACTCAAAAGCGGTTTTTGTCTTATGTAAGCAATAGCATCGAGGCCCAGGCTGAGCCTTTACGCCGCGCCGAGAATATTTAAGCGTTCACTAATAAATAATGATGGAGTATTCACAATGACAGTTATGTTTAAAACCGCCGAATCTGATCGGCGTTTCGTATTCTTTGATGTGGACGACACCCTTATATCCGTGAAAAGTATGCTGAGCTTTCAGGAGTATTGGTATCGAACCCGCTCCGATAAGGAAGGCGAGACACGTTATCGGGATGATCTTCAAAAGCATATGCACGAACACGCCTGCTGGAACTTTCTTAACCGGCTGTATTATCGACACTTTGCCGGGCGGTGCGAGTTGGACGTTACGCGTATGGGTAGAGAGTGGTTTGCGTGGGCGCGTGCACAGCCTGACTTTTATCATGCACCCGTGGTGGAGGAGCTGCGAACCCACCAACGAGCAGGGCGCGAGGCCGTGTTTGTTTCGGGATCGTTTCACGCCGTGCTCAAACCCATAGCGGATGAGTTGGGTGTGCGCCGTATTCTCTGCACCCGGCTGGAAGTCGTTAACGGCCAGTACACGGGAGAGATTCGGCCACCGCAAACCATTGGCGATGGCAAAGTGGAGGCCGTGCAGCAGTTTTTGGCACAGCAGGGTGTGCCAGCGCAGGCGTGTGATGCCTATGGGGATGATCTGTCTGATCTGCCCATGCTGAAGGCCGTAGGCAAAGCCGTAGTGGTGGGCGGGGGTCGAGGTTTGGTGCCTTACGCTCAAGAGTATGGATGGCGAATCGTGCAGCCGGCGCTTATCTAGCCGGTAAGTGCGTTAAGTCTTTAGCTCCCGCTTATTGTTTTTTTGGTGACCAATAAGCGGGAGTTTTTTCTGAAAGTTTGATCGGAAATTATGACAGTTTAATGATGTCGTTCAGCGGCAGCGGGTGGCTGAGCAAGAACCCTTGGCCCTGATCACAACCATGGCTTTGCAAAAATTCTCGTTCTTCTTGCGTTTCTATCCCTTCCCCTACCAGCGCCATATCCAGCCCATGGGCCATGGTAATTATCGCCTCAATTAAACGCCGCGCGCTGGCACTGGTGTCGATTTGAGAGACGAAGCTGCGGTCAATTTTCAGGGTCTGGAAGGGGTACTTTTGCAAATAGGCCAGTGACGAATAGCCAGTACCGAAATCGTCAATGGCTAAACGCACGCCCAGCGCACAGAGATCGTCGATATTCTGATGCGTCGTTGGGGTGTCGTTTATCAACGCCCGCTCGGTGATTTCCAGTTCCAATTGATTCGGTTGCAGTTGATGCGCGGACAACTGCTGGCGGATAAAATCGACATATTCAGGCTCGTCCAGCTGTTGTGGCGAGATGTTAATGGCCAAGAGCAACTGCCCAGGTCGCTGATTCAGTAAGGCAGCGGTTTCGCGGCAGGCGGTTTGCAATACCCAGCGGTCGATTTCCTGAATAATGCCGATCTCTTCGGCGGCGGGAATAAAGTCAGCGGGCATGCGCAAGCTGCCATCGGCCTGGCGCCAGCGCGCCAGCGCTTCAAAGCCGATTATGCGGTTGTCGCGCAGGTCGTAAACGGGTTGATAGTGAAGCACCAGCTCGTTCTTGGCGATTAGGCTCCGCAGTCGCTCTTCCAGCTCCAGGCGTTGCATTAACTGGATGTTGATGTCTTCGGTAAAAAAATGGTGCTGGTTGCGTCCCAGTTCTTTGGCTTTGTACATGGCCAGATCGGCGTTGCGCAATAACAGGTGCGGGTTGCCGCCATCGTCCGGGTACAGGGCGATACCCACGCTGCTGGTGACCAGGTAGTTTTTTCCGATCATGGTGAACGGCTTCTCGAACTGGCGCACAATATTCTTGGCCACGGCGTGTACTTCGCGAACGTCATCAATTTGTGGCAGTACCAGAACAAACTCATCGCCACCCATGCGCGCCAGAGTGTCGCCACCGCGAATGCACTGGCTGAGCCGCTGGGCGGCTTCTTTTAACAGGTTGTCGCCTACGCTATGGCCCAGGCTGTCGTTGACGGTTTTGAAATGATCCAAATCGATTCCCAGCACCGCGGTCTTTTGCCCAGTGCGTGCGGCATTTTCCAGGGCCACGGTGAGCCGGTCCATCAATAACACACGATTGGCCAGCTCAGTCAGGGGGTCGTAATGAGCTTGGCGCAGCAGTTGTTCCTCGTAACTGCGTCGTACGGTAATGTCTTCTTTAATAACCACATAATGGGTTAGGTTGTCATCCTCATCGGTCAAAGGCGATACGTTGACCGCTTCCCACATCAATTGCCCATCACGGGTAATGCTGCAAAACTCGCCGCTCCATTGGGAGCCTCCGCGGACGGTGGACCAGAGCTCGTCCATCGCTTTGGCGCTGCCGTCGTCCAGCAGGGTAAAACCCAAAGATCGGCCAAGGGCCTCGCTGGCGCTGTAGCCGGTGCTTTGTTCAAAGCGCGGGTTGACGTATTGGATACGG
>DAHVRW010000007.1 GCA_027322215.1 Marinimicrobium sp. | reverse complement strand
AAGGTTTCATGGTTAACGCCGTATACCACGGTGGCATCCACGTTAGTACCGGGAGCGGAAATGATGACTTTTTTCGCGCCTGCGTCAATGTGCGCCTGGGCTTTGTCACGGCTGGTAAAGATACCGGTGCACTCGTACACCACGTCCACATTCAGGTCGCCCCAGGGCAGTTTGGAGGGGTCGCGCTCAGAAGTAATCTGGATTGCATCGCCATTGACGATCATCTTGTCACCGTCCACGGACACTTCGCCGGGGAAACGACCATGTACCGAGTCATACTTGGTGAGGTGCGCGTTCAGTTTTGAATCGCCCAGATCGTTAATGCCCACCACTTGGATGCGATCGCGGTACCCGGACTCGTACAAGGCTCGAAGAATATTACGGCCGATGCGGCCATAGCCATTAATTGCTACTCTGATAGTCATTCATCACTCTCCTATAAAAATATTCGTTGCATTAGGTTCGATGCGCTCAACGCGCCAGATTGGCCGCTTCGCTGGCCAGTTTTTGAATGTCATCCCAACGCTGTTGGGCGACCAGCTCCGGCGGGGCCATCCAAGTACCGCCCACGCAGGCCACATTCGGCAGTGCCAAATAGTTGGGCGCTTTGGCCAGATCAATGCCTCCGGTGGGGCAAAAGGTAATTTGTGGTAGAGGACCACCGATGGACTTGACCATGGCCACACCACCAGCGGCTTCGGCCGGGAAAAACTTCAGGTGAGTAAAGCCCTCTGCCAGCAGAGTCATGGCCTCGGTAGGAGTAGCCACACCGGGCAGCAGAGGCACAGATGACGCCTGGGCCGCTTTGATCAGTGCCGGCGTGGTGCCAGGGCTAACCAAGAATTTGGAGCCGGCCGCAACGGCTTGCTCCAAATCTTCCGGGGTAATGATGGTGCCCGCACCAATCACGGCATCCTCGGGCAGCGCATCCACCATAGCGCGGATCGCATCCAGAGCGACGGGCGTGCGCAAAGTAATTTCCAACACTTTCAGCCCGCCGTTGTAAAGCGCTTGCGCCAGGGGCACAGCATCTTCCAGACGTTGGACAACCATCACCGGGACCACCGGTGCTACTTTGAGTATCTTATCGATGCTTAAACCCACTCGCTCTTCCTCTCACATGAACAGTGCGATCAATTTGACGCTCGCGCGCCTTTAAGGAGCCCAATACACGGTCAGGGGCACCTGGTTTTGCTGTAACAAGGCCCGGATAGGCATGTCGGCCACTTCGGTTCCGGCTTGCGCCGCACGCAGCGCTTCCAGCTTGTCGTCTCCGGTGATCAGCAGGATCAGGCGGCGGGAGCTCAGCAGCCCTTTGAGGCTCAGGGTCATGCGCTCCACATACTCGCCGGTGACCTCACTTTGCTTGGCGGTAATGGCGGCGCACAGCGCATCGCTGTTCAGGTCCAAGGCCTTGTCCAAACCTTCGGCATGGGGGAACAAAGAGGCTGTATGGCCATCCGGACCCATTCCCAACAGCGTCAAATCAAACGGCTGGGGCAGCTTTCGGTAAGCCGCTTCGCACTCGGCCAAACCCTGGGCGGGTCGCTCGGCGGCATTTTTCATACCGGTCAGGCTCGCCTTGGCGGCCTTGTTTTTCAATAAGGTGTTAACCACCAGACTCTCATTGCTTTTGTCGTGACCAGGCTCAACCCAGCGTTCATCGACCAACGCCACGGAAATCGCGGACCAGTCCAGATCGGTCTGGCTCAGCTGTTCGTACAACGGCCCTGGCGAGCTACCGCCGGATACCATTAAACTGGCTTTACCACGCGCTTGCACAGCGTCCTGCAATGCATTTACGCACTCTTTTTGCAAAGCGCTCAAGAGTTCTTCGCGCGTATCAAACAAATGTTCAGTTACCATCAGATTTTCCTCTCTCCAATAGCTCATCAATAATAAACCAGCTGCGTTTGTCGCCTATCAGCAGTTCATGGGCAGCATCCGGCCCCCAACTGCCTGCGGCATACGGCAAGGGCCGATGCTCTGGTTTTTGCCATGCTTCGATAATCGGGTCGATCCAGCGCCAGGCGGCCGCCACTTCGTTGCGGTGGATAAACAGGCTCGGATCGTCAGCGGCTGCGTCTAACATCAACCGTTTGTAAGCATCGCTCACGAAATGTTTGTAGGTGTCGGCAAAGTTCAGATTCAGAGCGACTGGCACCAGCTCGGTCTCGTGTTTTTCGAGATTTTTGGAGGTGACAATAATCTGAATACTTTCTTCCGGCTGCAGGCGAATCACCAGGCGGTTAGGCTCCAGTGTGCCGGCAGCGTCTGGGTATACGTTGTGGGAGACATCTTTGTATTGAATAACAATCTCGGCGGCGCGACGTTTCATGCGTTTGCCGGTGCGCAGATAGAACGGCACATCGGCCCAGCGCCAGTTATCGATATGAGCACGGATGGCGACAAACGTTTCCGTAGTGCTTTTGTCGTTGCCCAGCTCTTCCAGGTAACCCGGCACCTGTTTGCCGTCCACTTCACCGGCCACGTATTGACCGCGTACCGTGTGCCATTTCACCGCGTCACCTTCGAGCGGACGCAGTGACTCCAACACTTTCAGTTTTTCGGCACGAATGCTGTCAGCCGTCAGTTTGTTAGGCGATTCCATGGCCACTAGGCACAGCAGTTGCAGCAGGTGGTTCTGCACCATATCGCGCAGTGCGCCAGCGTCGTCGTAAAAACTCGCGCGCCCTTCCAGGCCGACCGTTTCCGAGATGCTGATCTGCACATGGTCTATGGATTTGGCATCCCAAAGGTTTTCAAAAATGCTGTTGGTAAAGCGCAGAGCCAACAGGTTTTGTACGGTTTCTTTGCCCAGATAGTGATCAATACGGAAGATGTTGCGCTCTTCGAAGTATTCCGCAATCTGCGAGTTAATCTCTTCAGCGCTTTGCAGGTCGTAGCCCAAGGGCTTTTCAACCACTACGCGGGAAGTCTCGGTAATCAAACCGGTCTCAGACAAATGCTTACAGCAGATACCAAACACGCCAGGAGGGGTGGCCAGATAGAATACCCGCTGCTCGTTGCCCGCATTGAGCAGCTCTGCCAAGGCATCCCACCACTTATCGCGCTCTTCGATATTGAGATATATGGGATGGACGCACTGGGAAAATGCCTGCCATTTTTCGGCATCAAACTCATCCGCGCTCAGGTGCTCCTGCGCCGCCGCACGGATATTGTCCTGGTATTCAGTGACTTGTTTTTCGCGCCGACACACGCCCAGTATGCGCACGCCTGAGGGAAGTTCGCCGTTGCAATAGGCCCGGTACAAGCCAGGCAGGAGTTTGCGTAGCGCCAGGTCGCCAGCACCACCGAAAATAACAAAATCAAAGGCTTTGAGCATGTAGTTAACCTTGTGTTCGATTCTTTTTTATGAGGAGCGGTTCCCGCCCTCGCGCCGGCCCATGGGCCGGAGTTAATCTGGACGCGTTACCATTCAAAAATGGTAGCGCCCTCTTCTGCCAGTCCGACGGTGCGGCGCATGGGTGCAAACAGCTCACGCCCCATACCTTCGTGACTTGCAGACAAGTCCGCTTCAATGGGTGTGCGCGCGTTCAGTTCCTGCTCATCCACCAGCAAATTCAGTGTGCCCGCTTCGGCATCCAGCTCAATCAAATCGCCGTCGCGCACCAGCGCAATCGGTCCGCCGTCCAGGGCTTCTGGCGTCAAGTGAATAGCGGCAGGGATTTTACCAGAGGCGCCAGACATTCGACCATCGGTGACCAGTGCCACCTTGTAGCCCCGATCCTGCAATACACCCAGCGCCGGGGTGAGTTTGTGCAGCTCCGGCATTCCGTTGGCTTTGGGGCCCTGAAAGCGCACCACGGCGACAAAGTCCTTATTTAGCTCGCCGTTTCTAAACGCCTCTTGCATGGCGTCTTGGGTGTGAAACACTACCGCTGGTGCACGCACCTTGCGATAGTCGGGTTTTACCGCGGATACTTTAATCACGCAGCGGCCCAGGTTGCCGGTGAGCAGTCTCATACCGCCCACGGGACTGAAGGGCTTTTTCGCCGATCGCAAAACCGCGTCGTCCAAGCTCTCGGTCGGTGCATCTCGCCACACCAACTGACCATTTTCCAGGAAGGGCTCTCGTGTGTATGGCTCTAGACCTTTTTCCCGCCCCATGATGGTTTTCACATCGTCATGCAGCAAGCCCTCGGCCCGCAGCTCACGAATCAGATAGCCTGTGCCGCCTACCGCCTGGAAGCGGTTGATGTCCGCCAGGCCGTTGGGGTAAATGTTGCACATGAGCGGAATGATATCGGACAGGTCTGAAAGATCTTGCCAGTTCACCCGCACGCCGGCGGCGCGGGCGAAGGCCATAATATGAATAGCGTGGTTGGTGGAGCCACCGGAGGCGAGCAGTCCTACCATACCGTTGACAATGGCTTTCTCGTTCACCACGTCGGCCATGGGATTGTAGTCGCCAGCCGCCAAGGTATTGCGGCCTAACTGACGCACAGCTTCGGCTGTCAATGCGTCGCGCATGGGGGTGCCGGGATTCACAAAAGAGCTGCCAGGCAGCTGCAGGCCCATGATCTCCATGATCATTTGGTTGCTGTTGGCGGTACCATAGAAGGTGCAGGTACCAGGGCTGTGGTAGGAGGCGCTTTCGGCCTCCAGCAGCTCTTCCCGCCCCACTTTGCCCTCAGCGAACAGTTGTCGTACCCGCACTTTTTCAGAGTTGGACAAACCTGTGGTCATGGGTCCGGCGGGAATAAAAACCACCGGCAGGTGGCCAAAAGACAGGGCGCCAATCATCAGGCCTGGAACAATCTTGTCGCAGATACCCAGGCAGGCCGCGCCGTCAAACATGTCATGCGACAGAGCCACGGCGGTCGCCATAGCAATTACGTCGCGGCTGAACAGCGACAAATCCATCCCATCGCGGCCCTGGGTAACGCCATCGCACATGGCGGGCACGCCGCCGGCAAACTGTGCGGTCATACCTATTGAGTGCGCGGCCGCTTTGATGGGCTCGAGATAAGTGCCGTAGGGCTGATGTGCGGAGAGCATTTCATTGTACGCTGACACCACGCCCAGGTTCGGTGCTTCGCCTTCGGCCAGGGCTTCCTTATCGGGAGACAGAACACCCGCAAAGCCATGAGCCAGGTTCCCGCAAGATAACCGCTGACGCGCCGGACCATCGCTGCGCATACGCTCTATGCGCTCTAGATAGGCAGCGCGCGTCTCGCGGCTGCGCTCGGTAATGCGTTGGGTGATCTCCGAGAGTTTTTTGTGAGTCATATCAGCACCATTAGTTCTAGAGTCTGTCAGCCGCCAGGCGCCCGCAACGACATCGGCGCCAGCCCACTGTTTGAACTGACGCCGATGCTGCTACTGCTGTTTTGCGCTCTTGTAATATTCTATCAGATGACGGGTTGAGGCATCATGCCTATCACTGACTGCGGCCTCTGGCGCCAACTCGGCCTCAATTCCGGCCGCCAGCACCTTGCCCAGCTCCACGCCCCACTGATCGTAGGAGTGCACGTCCCAGATAATGCCCTGCACAAAGATCTTGTGTTCGTAAAGCGCGATTAGAGCCCCAAGGGATTTCGCTTCCACCTTGTTCAGCAAGATGCTGTTGGTGGGGCGGTTGCCCGGATGGACTTTATGGGGCACCAACTCTTCGATCCGCTCGGGTGTCTCCCCTTTAGCGCGCAGGTCCGCGCGCACTTCCTCAGCGCTGATGCCTTTCATGAGAGCTTCGGTTTGAGCGAAATAGTTGGCCATCAGGGCGTCGTGATGTCCGGGCACAGGATCGGTGCTAACCACGGAGCCGATAAAGTCCGCCGGAATGATATCTGTGCCCTGGTGCAGCAACTGATAGAAAGCGTGCTGACCATTGATGCCTACCTCACCCCAGATCAGCGGGCAGCTGGGATAATTCAGCGGCTCACCCGCCCAGTTGACGGATTTACCATTACTTTCCATTTCCGCCTGCTGCATATAGGCCGGCAAACGGTGGAGGCACTGGTCATAAGCCAGCAACGCATGGGCGCGGTAGCCGAGGAAGTTGCCATTCCACACACCCAGTAACGCCATCAACACCGGGGCGTTCGCCTGCAGCGGTGCCTCGCGGAAGTGCGTATCCATTTCATAGGCGCCCTGCAACAGCTCATCAAACAGCTCGTAACCCAGCTGCAGAGCGATGGGCAGCCCGATGGCAGACCACAGAGAAAAGCGTCCGCCGACCCAATCCCACATTTCGAAGATGTTGTCTTTACCAACGCCAAAAGCCACGGCCTTCTCTACGTTGGAGGACACCGCGATAAAGTGTCGGCTGGTGGTGCTCTCACTACCGCCATTATTCAAAAACCACGTGCGCGCGGTATTAGCGTTCAGTGTGGTTTCGGGGGTGGTGAAGCTTTTGGATGCGACCACAAATAAAGTGGTTTCGGCATTAACCTGACGAAGCACGTCAGCGATTTGCGCGCCATCGACGTTAGACACATAGTGCACTTTAATCCGGCCATCGCCATACGACTTCAGTGCCTCGGTGGCCATCAGGGGGCCGAGGTTGGAACCGCCGATACCGATGCTGACCACATCGGTAATCGCTTTGTCGCTGTAACCACGCCACTGCCCGGAGCGCACCTGCTCCACCAGCGCACGCATACGCTTCAGCTCGCCTTCCACCACGGGACGCACGTCTTGACCATCGATCATGATGGGCTTGCCGGATTTATCCCGCAGCGCTACGTGCATAACAGCGCGGTCTTCGGTGCGGTTAAGGTGCTCACCGGCAAACATTCTGTCGCGCCAGCCGGCTACATCTACCTCTTCGGCCAGAGCCAACAGCAGCGACTGAGTCTCTTCGGTGATCAGGTTTTTCGAGTAGTCGAACAAAAAATGCGGTAATTGAAGGGAGAATTTATCAAAACGTGCCTGATCTTCAGCGAACAGGTCTTTGATTTTCTGCGTACGCAGGGTCTGAGCGTGTTGCGCCAACGCCTGCCAGCTGGATAACTCGGTACGATTTGCCATGGTTTACCTCTTGTTCCCTGGGCTGCATAGGCAGCCGGTTTACACAAAGCGTAGCGCCCACTAATGCACGTAGTGCTTAACTTTTACTCTCAACGGCTCTTGTAATGCTGTTCGACAAGCGGCTTGCCGTAACCGACCCTACCGTCTCTGGTCGCGTAAATATTCACGCACCGGGGGATTTACGGGTACATGGCGCCCGTGCTGACGTTCTTCGACGCCCACCAAAGTGCATCTTTTAGCATCCGCCGCCCCGCTTCTGTTGCCGGCATCGTTGCCCTAAAATCAATACCACCTTATAGCACCGTCACAAAGAGCGCGAGCTCAGAATTGGACCAATATTAAGCACACGATCACCATGCGCCCCAAACCAACAGGCGCCTTGGGTATACACGGTTGAGACCAGCGCGCCAGGTAATATTGACGCAAACCAGTGCCTCGGACACTGGCCGGGCGAGAGACAGTCAAGGTTGCTGATAGCAGGACTCCAAAACGGCCGGTATCTTAGGCGCTTGGGCCTGGAGTGTCAATTAGCGCCAGCCCTTCTGCCAACCCTTCTGAGGGGCGCTTTACGAAGCCTGGACACGGCTACTTCCAAAGTAATGGCCGCCTGAGTAAGCTGGCATGGATTTGGCGAGAAACAATTATGACACACGACTCCTCTGCCCCACCTTTTGCCCCCCCTTTGGGTGTAATTGAAGGCTTTTTTGGCCGCCCCTGGAGTTGGTCTGCCCGGCAGGGCTATGCAAACTTTCTCGTTGAGCATGGCTATGATTTTTACATCTATGCCCCTAAGGGCGATGCCTATCTCCGACGTCGCTGGCAAGAAGACTGGCCGCCGGAACAACAGCACCAACTGCACCGCTTGCGCCGTCACTACCGCCAAGCTGGCGTCGACTTCGGTATCGGCCTGAGCCCGTTTGAGCTGTACCGTCAGCCCAGCGCCGAGAGCCGAGCATCCCTGCAGCGTAAGGTCGAGTCGTTAAATCAGCTTGAGCCGGATATTCTGTGCCTGTTGTTTGACGATATGCGCGGCGATTTGCCCGAGCTGGCACAGCGGCAAGCGGAGTTGGTACACGCCGCCGCCGAAGTTACTCACGCACAGCGCATTATTTTTTGTCCCACCTATTACAGTTTCGATCCAATTCTGGAAAAAGTCTTTGGCCCTCGACCTAGCCACTACTGGCAGACCCTGGGCCGACAGCTAGACCCAAGCATTCAGGTTTTCTGGACCGGACCCGAAGTGTGCTCGGATCATTACCCCACCGAACACTTAGAGGAAGTTCAGGCACTGCTGGGCCGGCGCCCTTTTTTGTGGGACAACTACCCGGTGAATGACAGCGCCAAACTGTCTCAACACATCCGTTTGCAGGCGTTCGCCCCGGACCGCGCCCGGCTTGGCGAGCATCTCAGCGGCCACGCTGTCAACCCGATGAACCAGCCCTACCTGTCGCGTATTCCACTCATCACACTGCCTCGTGCCTACCGGGAAGGCGAACACTACCGCGCCGAGCCCGCCTTTACGGACGCCTGCCAACGCCTGTGTCCGCCAGCCCTGGCGCAACAGCTGATTGACGACCAGGCTCTGCTGCAGGATGTCGGTCTAAACGCACTGACTCTTGACCAGCGAGAGTACCTTGCGAAGCGCTATTGGCCTTTCACGGAACATTCCAGTAACGCCGGGGCCGAGTATGCCCGGGAGTTGCTGGAATGGTTGGACGGACATTATGCGTTTGACCCAGCGTGTCTGACCGACTGAGTCACTGACTTGCGGACCGGTTTCGGTTACCATTTTATTCTGCAGTTTAGAAACATCCCGGAAAGCCTCTGAGCTTCCATTTCATCATTGCGGGCGCAGCACAACAGAAGCCGAGCCTCGCTCCCTGGCTGGCCACCATTCTCCATTTAAAGATTCCACATTCTATGTCTGATTTTGAACCATTATCCGCCGACCAACTTACCCAGCTCGACCGAGAGCTCATGTGGCATCCCTACTCTTCCTTTGTAAACCCCAGCCCGGTATTCCCCGTAGCCGGCGCTCAAGGTGTGCACATTCACCTCAGCGACGGACGCAAACTTGTGGACGGCATGGCTTCCTGGTGGTCGCAGCTGCATGGCTACAACCACCCTGTGCTCAACTCGGCCATCAACGCCCAGCTGAAAAACATGGCCCACGTCATGTTTGGCGGCCTGACCCACGAGCCAGCCGTTCGCCTGGGGCAAACATTGGTGAAGCTGACCCCGGACGGGCTGAACAAGGTGTTTCTCGCCGATTCAGGCTCCGTCGCCGTCGAAGTAGCCCTGAAAATGGCCATGCAGTATTGGCACTCCCAGGGCCAGCCGAAAAAGCACCGCTTCCTGGCTCTACGCCAGGGCTATCATGGCGACACCTTCGGCGCTATGTCGGTGTGTGACCCGGTGACCGGGATGCATCAGTTGTTCAGCCACACATTGGCACAACAGCTGTTTGCTCCCGCGCCCCAATGCCCTTTTGAGGGTCCGTGGGATGAGCGGGATATCAGCGAATTCGAACAAATGATGGAGCGTCACCAACACGAGCTGGCGGCGGTGATTCTGGAGCCGATTGTGCAGGGCGCCGGCGGCATGCGCTTTTACTCACCCCGCTACCTTCAGCGGNTGCGCGAGTTATGTGACCAGTATCAAGTGCTGTTGATCGCCGACGAAATTGCCACTGGCTTCGGCCGTACCGGAAAACTGTTCGCCTGCGAGCATGCGGGCATTAGCCCGGATATCATGTGCCTGGGTAAAGGGCTGACCGGCGGTTATATGACTCTGGCGGCAACCTTGTGCAACGATAAAGTCAGCGATGGCATTTGCCGGGGCGAAGCCGGGGTGTTTATGCACGGCCCGACGTTTATGGGCAATCCCCTCGCCTGCGCGGTGGCCAATGCCAGTATTGAACTGCTGCTGCAAGGCGATTGGGCGGGCCAGGTGAAGTCAATCGAAGCGCAGTTGGCCACGGAGTTGGCCCAATGCCGTGATCTCGATACCGTGACGGATGTGCGGGTGCTGGGTGCGATTGGTGTGGTGGAGCTCGCAGAGCCGGTGAATATGAACCAGATTCAGCCGATGTTTGTGGAACAAGGAATTTGGGTCCGCCCGTTCGGCAAGCTGGTTTACGTCATGCCGCCCTATGTCATCTCACCCGATGAGTTACACCAGCTTACATCGGGTATTTATCGGGTTCTGAAAAAGCTGAGCCGCTGATAGGCGCTGATCGCGTCGTTCTTGCAGAATTCACGTCAGTCGGGCGCTCTGTTCAAATGCTACGAGCACGGCACACATTCCCAGACGCGCCGTGAACCCCTCCCTGGGGGCTCGGGTGCAGCATCCATGCTGCACACGGTCCGGGAATGTGTGCCGCGCTCTACGCTGTGCGAAGCTCGAATATTTGAAAGATAAGAGAGATAAGAATGTTTTAAAAGACTACACCAGAGGCCGGATACCTACGGCCGCGCGCAATTTCTCTAGCATTGGTTCGCTGTAAGCGCGGGCTTTGGCGGCGCCCGATTGTAAAACGTCTTCCACATACTGGGGCTTTTCCATCAGCTCGTTGTAGCGCTCCCGAGCCTCGCCCAATTGCTCGTTAACCAGCTCGAACAACTCTCGCTTTGCCTCGCCCCAAGCGATGCCATCGGCAAACGCCTGACGCATAGATTCGGTTTGCTCACGAGTGGCGAACGCCTGCCAAATCTGAAACACCGTGGCGTCATCCGGATCTTTCGGCTCGCCGGGTTCCAACAGGTTGGTTTTAATTTTATTGATGTGCTTTTTCAGCTGTTTCTCGGGCAAAAACAACGGAATGGTATTGCCGTAGCTCTTGCTCATCTTGCGACCGTCCAAACCTTGCAGCACCGCCACCTGTTCGTCCACCCGGGCTTCGGGCAGCACGAAGTGTTCTCCATAATGGTGATTAAAACGGGCAGCGATATCCCGCGCCATTTCCACGTGCTGAATCTGATCTTTACCGACGGGCACTTCGTTCGCATTGAACATTAAAATATCCGCGGCCATGAGCACCGGATAACTGTACAGCCCCATGGTGACACCGAAATCGGGATCTTCTCCCGCTTCCAAGTTCGCGGCCACCGCGGCTTTATACGCATGGGCGCGATTCATCAAACCTTTGGCGGCCTGGCAGGTAAGCAGCCAACACAGTTGCGGTATTTCCGGGATGTCCGACTGGCGGTAAAAAATGGCTTTATCGGCGTTCAGACCCAGGGCCAGCCAGGTGGCGGCAATTTCCCGGGTGGACTGATGCACCTGTTCCGCGTCATGACACTTGATAAGGGCGTGGAAATCGGCCAGAAAATAAAACGACTGGGCATCGTCTCGCTCACTGGCGGCAATTGCCGGGCGGATAGCGCCCACATAATTGCCCAAGTGCGGTGTGCCCGTGGTGGTGATACCGGTTAAAACCCGTTGCTTACTCATGATGACCTGTCTAGTTATGGTTCGGCGGCCGTATGATACAGCGAGAGGTGGTATCTGTGCATCTTTAGGCGCGGTCCAGAACGTTAAGCCTGGCTATACAGCTGCGGCGCGTCTTTAAGAACCACCGCGTCCAAACCGGCTTGAAGTAACAATTGCACAGCCACATAACTGCGCCGACCGCCATCGTCAGCCACAGCATAGGTAGGTCCGATCTCAAGTTCGGTGAGGGCTTCGCGCATCCGCTTGAGAGGAATATTTCGGCTTTCGGGCACATGGCCCATACGTCGCTCTAAAGGCAAGCGGACATCCAAAACCACAGCTCCAGCGGGTTTTTTCATCAACTGCTGCCACTCACTCGGCGTTACTTCCCGCATAATCGGCTCTTGCAGCAACACTTGAAAATCCGCTTTCCCCAATTTCATCAAGGTGCCATCGGTGAGCATTTGCACGCAGGCGTTGCGGGTGGTATCACCCACCAGGGCCTCCTCACCGAAATACTCGCCAGGGCCAAGTTCTGCAAGAATACGATCACTTTTATCTTTCACTTGCGCTCGCCCGGCTTCCAGTACATAGAAAAAATCCCCAGGCTCACCTTCGCGCACGATCCACTCGTTGGCCTTCACTTTGTGAGGCATAAAACGCACAAACAGCTGCTGGATGTTGCCCGGCGGCACCCGCGCAAAAAGCGGTGCTTCCAGCAAATAAGACATCCAGTCGTTTTCGTCCTCCACAGTGCCGGTGGCGTTTTGTGGCTGATCCTGGCTTTGGCTCCAGGCCATGACTTTGTCGATAAAATCCCGCTCCAACTGGAGCAATCGAACGGGCGTGGTCGCTACCGCTGAAAGCTCGGTGGGCAGTGTGTTGTTAAGCGGCACTTGACTGGCTTCACTACCGGCCGATCGCGTTGACCGCTCGAAACTCGCCGACACTAAATCCACCTCGCCCTCGAGCAGGTACAAACTGTCGGGCAAGGTTTTGCCACGGGGGAAAATGATTTTTCCTTTGGGCACGTCGAGCACCTTGGCTTTATCCAGGACCTTGTCCAGATAATCACCCGACAGGGTGCTGAACGGGCTGAAAAAACGCAGGCGGTCGCGGTTGAGGGTCATAACCTACCTTTGAGATAGCACGAGCGAAGCGGTAAACAGGAATAGGCGTACAGTACTGATTGAGCCGCGATTTCACAACGGGCGAAAAGGTGCCGCCCGTCGCAACTTGGGCATTTTAGCGTCGTGCTAAGAAAAAGTAACGCGCCCGATACGCGGCGATTAGAAAAACTGTGGAATATTTAGTCCGATTGTAAAAATATTCTCACCGGGCCCAGTTTCCCGCGCTGCGCCTAAATCCAGCGTCCAGTGGGTAGCGCCAATGCGAAAGCGCGCGCCTATGCCAACCAGCGGATCGTGTTGATCGTCATCGGCGTATTCCATAATCAGCAGGGGCCCATTGACGGTTTTAACCGTAGCCGCCAAGCCCCAGGTCGCATAGGTATCGCGGGGGACCCGGTCATGTCGCACGCCGGCGTTGAGGTGCATGGTCACGTTTTCCAACACCTGCAGGCTGGCGGGAATGTTGATGTAAAAGTTATCGAATTCCCGGTTTTGCCGGTCGTATAAAAATCCGGTGTCAAATGCCAGCGCGGGGCCGCGGGCACTATCCAACCAGACCGTTTTGTAACCCAAACCCATATAGGCCAGTTCGCTGCTATCCAGATCATACACCAACGGCAGCGCCCATTCGGAACCACCGGTAAAATTACATTGGGGGTTTACTGTGGCTATATTGGTTGAGCGAACCCGGCTGACCCATGTCTCCACTCCGCAATTAGCACCGGGCATTATGCTGGCATCGTCGACGGCAAAGTGCCCGCCGTTGGCCCACACAAGGTTCGCACCCAATCCAACCGCAGCGGTGATGAGAAATGCTTTAATACGGTTCATTGTTGTACTCGCTTTGTCCTTTATTCTCTGATACGTCAAACGAACTCTCGTTACTCAAACGCATGGGGGTAACCATAAAACTGTTTGAGCACTCGATACAGGTAGCAGGCATCCTGACTGCCCGCCAATTCGCGGATTGAATGCATGGCGAACGTGGGCACACCCACATCCAGCGTTTTCACTCCCACCTCAGCGGCAGTAATCGGGCCTATGGTACTGCCACATTCCATGTCGGTACGGGAGACAAAGGTCTGGACCGGCACCGATGCACGACGGCAGAGATCCCTAAACCAGGCGCTGGTTTCGCTGTTGGTGGCATAGCGTTGATTGGCATTGACTTTAATAACAGGGCCGGCGTTGAGCAAGGGCCCATGGGTGTCATCGTGACGATCTGAAAAGTTCGGGTGCACGCCGTGGGCGTTATCGGCGGATACCATTAAGGAACGATCCAGTACGCGAATACGCTGATCTGCTTCCGGCAACAATCGCTCGAGAAACTGCTGCAGCATGGGGCCCTTGGCACCGCAGGCCGAGGCACTGCCGACTTCCTCGTGGTCATTACATACTAACAAGCTAGTGTATGCGGAATCCGCTTCGATCAGACTGCGCAGCCCCACGTAGCAACTGAGTAAGTTATCCAGGCGGGCGCTGGCGATAAAGTCCTGCTGCAAGCCCACCACGGCGGGCGCTTGGGTATCATACAGGCTGATCTCGTAATCCAATACTTCGGCGATCTTCAAATCGGGGTGCTGGCGCCGCAACTGTTCGTGCAATAGATCGCGAAAGTCCAACGCTTTGTCGCTCTCGCCCAATTGCAACAATATCGGTGGCAGCTCTTTTTGCGG
Source organism: Marinimicrobium sp. (assembly GCA_027322215.1). Taxonomy (GTDB): domain Bacteria; phylum Pseudomonadota; class Gammaproteobacteria; order Pseudomonadales; family Cellvibrionaceae; genus JAVDDU01. Next base: position 22,383 of record DAHVRW010000007.1, on the reverse strand, counting down.
GTTGATGCTGCGCTGCCGATTGGCTTCGCGGTCCAAATGAATGGCCAAACTGGGCACAACCGCAATCGGCGCGGCAAAGTCGATCAGGGCGCTCGCGATGCGTTCGTCCTCACCCCTATAACTGACCCGCCCGGCGAGCGATAGATCGCGATCGAACCAAGGTGCCATGAGTACGCCCCCGTACACCTCCACTCCCAGCTGAGCATAGTGCTTGCGGGTGAGCTCGGGCTGAGGTTTGACTTTTAAACACGGGCTATCGGTGTGTGCGCCCACCATGCGTATCCCGGTTTCCAGCATTGGGCGCTGGCCGAATACAAAACCGATAATCGATGAATCATTGCGGGTAAGCCAATAGCGGCCGCCGGGCTGCAGATTCCACGCATCGCCTTCGCGCAGCTCAACAAAACCTGCCTCGGTGAGCTGCTGAGCGATATTCTTTGTCGCATGGAAAGGGGTGGGCGAAGCCTGCAAAAATTCTAATAATCCGGCGTTAAACGCCTGAGTGTTCATTGCTTCTTTACCCATAAAAAAACAACCTCCAACTGGGCTGACCGGAAATGATTTAAGTGCGAATGCGTGTACGCTTTTTCCAGGATACGGTATCTCGCAAGTACACGGGCTGGGCCTCGCTAACGGATATGGCACCGCCTTGCTGATAAATCTCGAGTGCCATATGCGCGATGTCTTGCGCATCGGGGTAGGCTTCCTGCTCCAACCTATTCGGCCGTAGGGTTTGCAACGATGGGTAATGCCAGCCAGGCCCCACACCATCCAGCAAGGTGCCGACCGATGGTTCTTTGCCGGCCCAAACTCGGACACGCTCCACTACCATAGAAGGGGCGGCCACCTGCTCATCCAATAACTCATCGGGGCTCGGCTGAGTGGGCCTATGCGCATATAGACCCCAATAAACTTCATCCATTCTCGCATCCAGCGCGCTCAAAACCGGTCGTGCGATGGCGTCCGGGTTGCGTCGCCAGTAGCCAACCGCCAAGGCCGCTAACGTGGATACCGGAATTACTGGCAGGCGGCGAGCAAAAGCCAGCCCCTGCACCACACCCAAACCGATACGTAAACCGGTAAAGGAGCCGGGACCGCGTCCGAACGCAATCGCCGTCAAGTCCTCCAGACGGCTATCACATTCTTGCAGAAGCTCGTCCACCATCGGCAGTAATCGCTGGGTGTGGCTCCTGGCCGCCAATTCGAACCGGCCAATGACGCGGCCATCTACGTTGAGAGCGACGGAACAGGCGTCTGTGGAAGTGTCGAGAGCAAGAATTTGGGTCATGGGGTCACGTGGGTGCGGCTGATGAAACTGGCGAACATTCTGCCAGAATTCCTCGGGCGGATATAGCGTTGTCCCGCACAACGCAAAACCCCCGGGTATGGAGTTCCGGGGGTTTTGCTAACCACGGCTAAGCTCGTTACGGCGCAACGACATAGGCGTTGCTTCGAGCCTAGTTTTTAGCGGCGGTCTTGCGCGCCGTTTTTTTGCGGGTGCCGGTTTTGCTAACGGGAGACCGTTTGGCGGTAGTACTGGCACGCTTCTTGGCCACTTTTTTACGCACTTTGGTCTTCGCCTTGGACTTAGCTTTTGCTTTGGCCTCAGTCTTCTTCGCGTCGGCTTTGGCTTTAGCAGCGGCTTTGCGCTCGGTTTCGGCGATTTTTGCTTTAGCCTTTTTCTCAGCGGCCTGAGCCTTGGCTTTCAGCTTCTTCTCAGCAGCCTTGAGCTTGCGCTCATCCACTTTGGAACGGCTTTTCAGCCAGCGCTGCTCGAACGCTTCATGGGCAGCCGCCAGATCTCTCTCGGCACGCTCAGCCAGGGTTGCCCGCAAGTCGGCCAACTTAGCCTCGTTCGCCTCCTCAACGGCTTTAACCCGCGCCAGAGTTTTGGCTATGGATAAACGGGCTCTGGCCTCTACCACCTGCGCGCGCGCTTTTTTTGCTCTTTCCGCCGCTCTAGCAACGGCATTTCTGGCGGTTTCCACCGCGCGTTTATCCGCTGCTCTTCCAGAGCTCGCCGCCTTGGTTCTCGCATCAGCGGCTTTTTTACGAGCGGCTGCTACTTTTTTTGCCTCGGCATCAACGTTCGCTAGCAGCTTGTCGAGATTGGTCTGTGCTTTAAGCACAGCGGGATCAACAGACCGAGCAGTGCTTCGTTTTGCAGTTGCTCGTTTAGCGGCGGCTTTACGAGGCGCTTTTTTTACAACGCGCTTTTTGGTCACTCTGGCCATAAAGTTATTCTCCTCAACTTCCTATCATGATAGGTCATGCGGCTACCCGTGCAGCACAGACAGACAACGCGCACGCTAAGCGCATGGTACGTGCAAACCATAGCACACCTTCATTGTGCGACAATGGTTTCCGGGCATATTATTTTAATTTTTTACACAATGCACCTTTTGCGGGATCTTTCCTTTCGATTCGTCGCTGACATAAACATCTCCCGCAAATATTATTCACACATATTGCCGTGCATGTTTAGTAAATGAATTAAAAATTTCGTCACACCAATCCACACTCGATGATGTCAGCTCTCCTGCGAAAACCGATACAAACAAAACGAAATCGCGTTTATTTTTCTATGCAAGCGAACTCAATCTGGCGTCTGTGTCTGATACGGCAAGCCGCTCTGCAATCAACTCCTGTACCCCCTCCACAGTCCCGAAACAAAGTCCCGAAACAAAGTCCCGAAACAGAGCCCCGAAACAAGCGCCGATACGAAAACAGGCCCCGAAGGGCCTGTTTAAATAGGTTCTTTATAGGTTTCTTTACGATCAGGCCAGCGCGTGTTCGACCCGCGCACGAATTTCTTCTACAGAGCCGATTCCAGAGACACGGGCATAAGCCGGTGCGTCTGGGCCATTCAACGAGCGGTAAAATTCCACTAGTGGCTTGGTCTGCTGATGGTAGATCGCCAGCCGCTTGCGCACCGTTTCTTCTTTGTCGTCATCTCGCTGGACCAGGGGCTCACCGGTCACATCGTCTTTTCCAGGCTCGCGCGGGGGGCTATATTGATCGTGATAGATACGACCCGAGGGAGCGTGCACACGGCGACCACTGAGACGACGGACAATCTCCTCATCGTCGACATCAATCTCAATCACATAGTCGATTTTTACTCCCGACTCTTTCAGCGCTTCGGCTTGAGGAATTGTTCGCGGGAAGCCGTCGAGCAGAAAGCCCTCTTTGCAGTCGGGCGCCTGTATGCGCTCCTCGACCAGTGCGATGATCAAATCGTCCGAAACCAGCCCACCGGAAGCCATCACTTCTTTCGCTTGTACGCCCAAAGGTGTCCCGGCTTTAACCGCTGCACGCAGCATATCGCCTGTGGAAATTTGGGGGATACCGAACTTTTCCATAATCAGTTTGGCCTGAGTGCCTTTGCCCGCACCCGGGGCGCCTAATAGAATAATTCTCATGCTGAGTAGCTCCTCTATATAGGATTCTGTCGTTGCCAGCCCATCGGGCCTGTCTGAGCAAGCTGCCAGGAGCAACGGAATCTCGTACTTCGTATTGATAACAGGCACTGGGCAAACAAACGCAAAGCCGGATGGCCAAATCCGCTACAGCCGTTATTTGATGAATAACGAGCTAGACAAGTAAACCAGTGGCAACCTGATCGAAAATCGGCAGAAAAAAGGGCACACGATACACGCCACGGGAAACAAGCACAATATGCGCCTGAAAGGCCGCCCAACAGGGGATGTAACCCTTTGATTTAAGAGGGATTTTCGAAATGCGAGAAGTACGCGGGAGTGGCATCACCCCTTTGCGGGGAACCTCGGGGGCCTTTTTTTAATCCACATATAGCAGATGCTGGACTCGCTCCCAGGGCATTTTGCCTCTGTGAGGCGGCCAAATGAAGCAGTAAAGACAGAACTTCCCAATAGGTAAGCTCCATGCTGACCTAAAGCGATAACGTCACGTAGCAGCGGAAACTGGGCAAGCGTTAGGTGAGCCTTGCGAGCTGGAAAGAGAAGGCAGTTATGGTGGTATCGGTAGAGCTGGATGAGTTTGATCGGAAAATACTGCGCGCGTTACAGGCCAATGCCGACCACTCCATGGCCCACCTGGGCAGTGTGATCGGCCTCTCGCACACCCCCTGCTGGCGGCGATTGAAACGCCTGGAGGCAGAGGGGGTGATTCAGAAAAAAGTCACTCTGCTCGATCGTCAGCATCTGGATCTGAACGTGACAGTTCACGCCCAAGTAAGAATGAATGATCACCGGCCTGAGATTCTGGAGCGCTTTGAACACCAGATTCAGGATATTCCCAATGTGCTGGAATGCTATGCCGTGAGTGGTGAATACGATTATGGACTAAAACTCGTGACCAAGAGCATTGAGCATTACGATCGTGTTTTAACCCGGCAGCTTCTATCTCTGCCAGAGGTGGCCTCAATTCACTCTGTGTTCGCCCTCCGACAGGTAAAGTATTCTACCCAGTTACCGGTGTAATTCAGGCGTCCACTTCCGCATAACCTTCACCGGTCTCATAGATGATGTCAGCGACCAGCTCCTGAACTGACCGGCCGCGGCAATCGATCGTGATATCCGCGTAGTGTTGGTAAAGCGTGCGCCGCTCATCGTACAAATGCGTCATTGTCTGCCCCGGCGGTGCTGCAATACCTCTGGCGGCGTAGTTGGTGACACGTTGTTCCAGCTCCTTTAATGGCACGTCCAAAAAGACGATTCGGCCCTGGGTTCGCAACCGCTCCATCCCGGCCTTGCTGTACACCACGCTGCCACCGGTGGCCACCACGTGGTTGGAAAAATCCGCGCTCAAGAGCACCTGCTCTTCGATCTCGCGCAACCGCTGAAAGTCTGTGCTGTTAATGATCTCCTGCAGGGCGCGGCCTTCGCGCTCCTGAATGAGCAGATCGGTATCCACAAAGTTCTTCACCAGCTCCTTGGCCAATACAATACCGATTGTACTTTTGCCCGAACCGGGCATACCGATGAGAATCAGGCTGTCGCCTCTCGGACTCATAATCAACACCTTTTGTTAAATGCACACAGATCACCGCAACACACTTCCAACCGCTACAAAAGCGCCTAACTGTCCATACATTGCGGCGCCAGAGCACAGTCTCCTGCGCCTCAGCACGTCATTACTACTAATACTACTATAGGCCCTAGAGATAGATCCTGGACGCAGGTCTTCGACATAGTTTGTCAACATAGATCGTCGATATAGCTCCTATACATTGGCCCTATCCCTGCGGCCCCTGTCGTAATAGTCGATGCATCGATCTTTTCTGCGCCTTCCTCTGGTTTTTTCCTGTAACGCCAGGGGCAGAAGTTTGGTATGATTTCGCTTTCTCCCGCCCACCTCCCATTAAGTTGAGTTTCATGTTCGACAACGACGCACTACAAAAGCTCTCGGCACTAAAATCCAGTTTGCAGTCGCAAAAAGAACTCGCCCAGGGAGTGGTTCGTACGACGACCAAGCGCTTCGCTTTTGTTCGCCTGGATGATGGCGCAGAAGCCTTCCTTGCGCCGGATGAAGCCCAAAAAGTATTGCCCGGCGACCGGGTGGAAGTGTCGTTGACCCGCAATGACAAGAATCAGCTGGAAGCGACGTTGGAAAAGCTGCTCAGCAGCGAGTTTTCGCACTTTGTGGGCCGCTACCAGATTAGAGGTACCGCGCATTTCATTGAGCCCGACGTGCCGCATTTCAACCGCTGGCTGTTCGTCCCGCCACAGGCCCGTGGCGAGTACCAACACGGTGCCTACGTGAAGGCCGAGCTTAGCCGCCACCCTTTTAAACAAAACGGCAAGGGCCAGGTCAAACCCATCGCCGATCTTGGCAGCCCCGGCACACCCGGCTTTGAAGCGCGCTACCTGATCGCTAAGTTCGAATTGCCCACACAATGGTCAACCCGGGCGCAAGAACAAACCCAGGCCATCAACTTAACGCCCGTTACTCTATCAGACGAGCAGGAAGACCTGACTCACCTGCCCTTTGTCACTATCGACTCAGAACATACCCGGGATATGGATGACGCTCTGTACCTGGAAGCGGATGACTCTGGGTGGCAACTCAAAGTCGCCATTGCCGACCCTAGCCGTTACATTGCCCAAGGCACCCCGCTCGAAGAAGCCGCCCGGCAGCGTGCTGGCACTGTGTATATGCTGGGCCACAGCATCACCTTATTACCTGCCGAGCTGGCTCATGACACTTTTTCCCTGGTGCCAGAGCAACAACGCCCTGTTCTGATTTGCACGATGCACATTGACCGGGATGGTCGCCTCGGCGCCTTCCGTTTTAATGAGGGGATGATCCGCTCCCACCACAAACTCAGTTACCAAAGCGTGAGCGAATGGCTCGACAATCCGGCCGATGCCGCTGTACCGGCGCCGGTTATGACCATGTTAGAGCAATTGCAGCTGTGTGCCACCGCCCGGCATCAGCAGCGGCAGGAGCACGCGCTGGTCATGGACGAGCGTCCCGATTATTGCTACGTATTGAACGAACAAAAGAAAATCCAGCGGATTGAAAAACGCGAGCGCACCCCTGCCCATCGCATTGTGGAAGAGGCGATGCTCGCCACCAACATCTGTGCGGGACAACTTCTGGCCGAACATCCGGGCTTAGGCATCTTTTCCAGCCATGTGGGCTTTCGTCCCGAGCGGCTCGAGGACGTGCTGAGCCTGCTGCAGGAAGACGCGCCTGACTACCCGGTAGGCGATCTGACAAACCTCGCCGACTTTCAACGTTTGCTCAAAACGCTGCGTCGCAACGCCGATGGCAATGAACGTTTTGCTCAGCTGCTGCCGGTATTGCAGCGCATGCTGCAGGCAGGCGCTTTATCATTAGACACCAGCGCGCACTTCGGCCTGGGCTTTTCGCACTACGCCACAGTGACATCCCCGATTCGCCGCTACCACGACTACCACAACCATTTGGCGATCAAGGCAATCCTCAATGGCAAGAGCGATGTCACCATTGACGAAACCGCTGTGCAGGCACTGCAGGAACAGCTGATTCAAGGCCGTCAGGCCTGTCGGCAGCAAGAGCAATGGCTCATGTGTGAGTATTACGCCGATAAAATTGGCAGCGTATTCCCAGCCACGGTCACCCTGGTAACCGCACATGGCCTGGGTATGCGCCTAGATGAATCCGGCCTGGAGGGTTTCATTATGCTCGCCACCAAAGATGCGCCCAAGCCCCAGTTCGACGCCCGCCGCCTGACCCTAACGGCCAATGGTCAGCGCTACCAGTTGGAGCAGTCGCTAATGGTAGCCATCAGCGCCGTGGACATGGAGCAGCGACGCCTGTCTCTGGAGCTTGTGGATTCGGAAATGGCGGAACGCCTGAAAGCCTGGCAATAAGGCCGCGGCCATTAAAAAACCCCTGTACCTTTCGGCACAGGGGTTTTTTTGTATTTGGTGGAGCCTAGCGGGATCGAACCGCTGACCTCAACACTGCCAGTGTTGCGCTCTCCCAGCTGAGCTAAGGCCCCATTTCAAAAGACGCTTCGTTGGAAGCGGGCGCATTGTAGCACCCCCGGGCGAACTGTCAACAGCCAATATCCACTTTGCGCATTCAACAGCCTCACCGCCCGGTGTTATTTTATGACGAGAATCAGTGGCTTGAGCCTTATTCCTCCCCGCCCAGCGTCAGTTGCTGGTATTGTTTCTCCAGCTTTTTGAGTTGCTTTTTACCCACGCCGCCTAACGCATTCACGGCGTGACGCAGCCGGGCGCGACTCATATCCGGTCCGAGCAAGGTCATGGAATCCATCACCGAGAAGGAGGCCGTAGTGCCGGCGATCGCCACAAACAGAGGTGCCAGGAAATCCTTGAGTTTGATCGCCATTTGCTCCGACAAGGTCTTCAGCTCGGTAAATATCGTGTCACGCTGCCAGCTACTTAGCGCTTCCATCCGCCATAGCGCGAATTGCAGAACTTGCTTTTGCTCATCCAGATCCAGCTTATTGGCGGCGAAGTCCGCTTCGGTTAACGGCAGCATGCCACTGATCAAAAACTGCGTCAGGGGGGCGAAATCGCTCAGAGTTTCCATGCGCGACTGCGCATGGGGCAGCACTTGCAGCAGGTTGTCACGATTGAGCGCCCAATCACGCAGCCGATCCGCCAGTTGTTCTGTGGTCAAGTCCTCGCGAATCCACAAACCGTTGAGCCAGGAGAGCTTCTCTACGTCAAAAATTGGCCCGCCCAGGGAAACCCGATTGATATCGAAGTGCTCCAGCATATCCGCCAGGGAGAACTTTTCGCGCTCATCGGGCATGGACCAACCCATGCGACCAAGATAGTTAAGCATGGCCTCGGGCAGATACCCCATGCGCTGGTAATACAGAATGCTGGTGGGGTTTTTGCGTTTGCTTAACTTGGATTTGTCCGGGTTACGCAGCAACGGCAAATGACAAAGTACCGGCGGCTCCCACCCGAAGTACTCGTACAGCTTCAGATGTTTCGGGGCCGAGTTGATCCATTCCTCACCGCGAATCACGTGGGTGATTTTCATCAGATGATCATCCACCACGTTGGCCAAATGGTAGGTGGGCATACCATCGGCCTTGAGCAGCACCTGCATCTCCACCTGGGACCACTCGATATCAATATCGCCGCGCAGCATGTCCGGCACGGTACAGTGGCCGCTTTCGGGAATTTTCATGCGGATTACGTGGGGCTCCCCCGCCGCCAGACGCGCTTGTACTTCGTCCGCGGACAGGGCCAGACCCCGCCCGTCGTATTGAGGAGTCTCCCCGCGCGCCTGTTGCTCCCTGCGCATTTCGTCCAGCTCCTCCGGAGTGGCGAAGCAGTAAAAGGCATGGCCTTTTTGCACCAACTCCTCCGCGTATTGGCGGTAGCTGGCCAAGCGCTCGCTCTGACGGTAAGGGCCATAGTCGCCCCCCACATCCGGACCTTCGTCCCACTCCAGCCCCAACCAGCGCAAACTGTCCAAAATGGCCTGTTCGGACTCCGCCGTGCTCCTGGTTTGATCGGTATCTTCGATACGCAGCACAAATTGACCGCCGTGCTGACGGGCAAAACACTGATTGAACAACGCAATATACGCGGTGCCTACATGGGGGTCACCGGTGGGCGAAGGGGCGATACGGGTACGAACAGTCATAGAATACTTTCCAGAAGATAAAGGCGGGCTATTGTATACCAAGCGCCACAGCCAACCCAAAAAGGCGGCGCTGTTGGTCCGCCTTAACTGGCCACTCTTGAATCGCCACGGGGACCATTTGGCCGCACCGGGATATATTTACCGCCAAATGGGCCCCGGGGCTTGGCTTTTTTGGTAATATGGGCCGTGGTTTTTTACCATCACCCTTCAAAAATGAGACTTCAACATGTTGGTAGAGGCTCCTATCTCTCTCGGTGAGTTGATCGACAAAATCACCATCCTTGAGATTAAGCAAAAGAACATCCGCGACGCTGACAAGTTGCGCAACGTCGATCACGAATTAACTATTTTGGACGCCAAAGTGGCGCAGCTGCTCGATGAATCCGAGACGGAGAAACTGCAACCACTGAAAGCAAGCTTGAAAAGCATTAACGAAAAACTGTGGGATATTGAAGATCGCATCCGCGACTGCGAGCGGGAGAGCGATTTCGGACCTACTTTTATCGAACTTGCCCGCTCCGTCTACTTCACCAATGACCAGCGCGCGCAGGTTAAAAAAGACATTAACGTGGCATTTGGTTCGGAACTCGTGGAAGAAAAGTCCTACCAGAGCTACAGCTAAATATACCGAAGCGGATAGCCCCTGCAGTGGGGCCCACGGCTTCCAGCTTCGGGACTCCATAAGGGCCTACCGCTAACGCGCACCCATGAAAATCCTGCTGATCAAAATGTCATCCATGGGGGATCTGTTTCACACTTTCCCCGCCTTGACTGACTTAAAGGCGCACTACCCCGACGTCGAAATCGACTGGCTGGTGGAAGAGAGCTTCGCCGAAATCGCCGCCTGGCACCCGGCAGTGCGCCGGGTCGTTCCCGTCAACCTGCGTCAGTGGGTGAAGCAGAAGCGACGCCAAGACCTTCAAGCCTTCAAGGCGTGGCGCCGTGAGCTGCAACAGGAACATTACGACGTGGCACTCGACGCCCAGGGTTTGCTCAAGAGCGCCGTGATTACCCGGTTGGCGGACGCCAAGGTGCGCCACGGCTACGACCGGGACTCAGCACGCGAAGCCATCGCCAGTTGGTTTTACCATACCAAGCATCACGTGGATACCGATCAGCATGCGGTGCTACGTACCCGTAAACTCTTTGCGGCCACCTTTGGATACACACTCAGTGAACCCTTTCGCTTTGGTATCCAGGAACACTTTACCGGTGGTAGCGCGGATTCTAAACAGCTGATTTTCATCCCCGGCAGCAGCTGGCACACCAAGCTGTGGTCAGTGGAAGCGTGGGAGGAGTTGACCGCTCTGGCAACGGATCAGGGCTATCAGGTAGAGATTATTTGGGGCAGTGAGGCCGAGCGCCAAATGGCCGATCGCATTGCCGCCAGCCAGCCTCAAGCGTGGCGCTCAGCGGAGCGGCAAAGCATTACCCGCGTGGCGGAGAAGCTGGTTAGCGCCGCGGGTGTGGTGGGCATGGATACGGGTTTTTCCCATCTTTCCGGTGCACTGGAAACGCCCACAGTGGCGCTATATGGACCCACCTCGCCGGCCAAAGTGGGCCTGATCGGCGAGCACACCGTAAATATGACGCTGAATCCAGCCCTGCCCTGCATGCCCTGCCACAAGCGGCAATGTCGCTTGCTGCCACCCAACAGCATCGACACACCCCCTTGCCTGAAAGAAATTAACGCCGCGCAGGTGTGGCAAGCACTTCAGGAGAAAATGTCGTGAGCGCGCCGAAATATGTCGGGGTGGTCATTACCACCTACAATGCGCCCGCCTGGCTGGAAAAGGTATTGCTTGGCTATGAGTCGCAGACCGCCAAACACTTTCGAGTAATCATAGCGGACGATGGCTCAGGCCCTGAAACCAAAGCGCTTATTGAACGCTTCAAGGCGCGCGGCAAGCTGACCATCGATCATGTCTGGCACCCGGACAACGGCTTTCAAAAATGCGTGATCCTCAACAAGGCCATTGCTCAAACCCCGTGCGATTACCTTATTTTTACCGATGGGGATTGCATTCCAGAGCCAACATTTATTGCCGTTCATCAACAGCTGGCCAAGCCCGGCCGCTTTCTGTCTGGCGGCTACGTCAAACTGACGCTACCGGTTTCTGAGCTGATCACCGAACAGGATATCGTCACCGGTCGCGCCTTCGATCGGCGCTGGCTGATTGAGCAGGGCCAACCAGCCAGTACCCGCTTGTGGAAACTGGTGAATACACCCTGGCTAAAATCGTTTCTCAATCGCGTGACCCCCGCCGGGGCCACCTGGAACGGTATGAACAGCTCGACGTGGACGGAGTCACTCAAGGCCGTGAATGGGTTTAACGAAGACATGCAATACGGCGGGCTGGATCGAGAGCTGGGCGAGCGGCTATGTAACTACGGACTGAAGCCCAAACAGGTGCGCTATAGCGTTTCGTGTCTGCACTTAGACCACCCACGCAGCTATGACAATCCAGAAACATGGAAAAAGAACTACGCTATCCGCCGGGAAGTTAGAAAAACCGGCCGGAGCTGGACGCCCAATGGCATTGTCCAGCCGGGCCGTTCAGAATATCAGCCGCACGACGACTCTGTGCCGACTAAATCATCCGATGGCAGCAACTCGTGATACAGAGCCAGGACTTTGTCCGCCGACGCCGTCGGTGAAAAGTTACGGATCAGCCTCTCCTTACCCTTCGTGCCCATACGCCGACGTAGATCGGCGTCATCGCTTAAGGTCAGAATCGCCCGGGTGAGCGAACTCACCGAGCCTGGCTCAAACCATAGGCCCGTCTGGCCATTGACTACCAGATCTGTGGGACCAGGAATTTCTGCACAAATGATCGGCAAGCTCTCAGCCATAGCCTCTTTAACCGCCCGGGGTAGCCCATCCCGCCGAGAGGGCAACACATAGATATCGGCCCGTTGCAGAAACTTGGCGATGCCCCGGTGAAAGCCGAGAAAGTGAATACGGGAGGCCGCTGGGCCACGCTCGGCCAAGCGCCGTGACGCCTGATCGTAGGTGCCCACATAAAGCAAGTGAATATCCTCCCGCCCGGTGCGGTGCATTGCTTCCAATAGCAGGTTTACACCTTTGTGAGGCCGACCTTTTGCATCGGCCACGCAAATGACCACCACTGCGTCGTCCGGAAGCTCTGGCAGATCGGCATCGGGCAGCGCCAACTCTGTACTCCACGCCGGATCGTAGCCTTTGTAGTCCAAGAGCAGGCGCTCAGGAGGGTAAAACTTATGCATGTATTCATAAATGGCGGTATTAACACAGATGACCCGATCAACGCGCGGGTGCAAAATACTCAACCAATAGGAGAGATCTAAGCGGCGAATCTTTGCCAAAGTGCCCCGGTAACCGACGATTTTAACGGGCAAGCCGTAGGTGGCCCATAGGGCGTTGGCCAGGGAGCGTCCGTCCGGAGCATGGATGATGCCGATCTGTTCGGCCACGACGATTTTTCGTAACTGACGAATGAACTTCAGATTCAGTTTGGTGGTGTACGGGTGGGACTCAATAAAAATCCCCGCCCGTCGTAGTTTGTCCACCCCCACTGACGTGGCCGCCGTCAGCACTTTGATATGTACACCTTTTGCGGCCAGGGCCAAAACCAACGCAAGCTCGGCCTGATCAAGATTTCGTTTTATAAACAGGACTGACAAACGGCTATTTTGCAGACCCGAAACGCTGGAATTACTCAACCGCCTCTTCCTTCACAAAACGTAACGTCATACGATCGCTTTCCCCGATCTCAAGATAATGCTCTGCCTGGTAGTCGCCTAAACGGAGGCTCGGCGGCAGGGTCCATACACCATAGGGATGTTTGCGGGAGTCCTCGGGGTTGGCATTGATTTCAGAGCTTCCGTCAAACGTTAGACCAACCGCCTCTGCCAGTGCGATCACCGCTTCCTCGGACACATACCCTTCTGGCGCTGAGACATCCGGGGCTATGCCCTCCGGTGCGCGGTGTTGTACCACCCCCAGCACACCACCCGGTTTGAGCACATCGGCGAACGCCTCAAACATTACCTCGGCGGTGCCGGCATTAATCCAACTGTGTATATTGCGAAACGTCAGCACTTTATCCACGCTGTTAGGGGCACCCAGTACAGGGTTGGCCGGGTCATAGAACTGCACCTCCCCTTGCCCATACAGCTGAGGCTGTTCGGTAATGCGCGCCTGAATTTGCCGGGCATGGGCCACAAAATACCTGGGCAGCCCCTCAATGCGGGGGTCTGGTGTTGCGGCCACATACTGACCGTGGGCAAACAGCAGTGGTGCCAATATTTCCATATACCATCCGCCGCCGGGATTGATTTCTATCACTCGATCATGCTCTGAAATTCCAAAAAAACTCAAAGTCTCCAATGGGTGCCGGTATTGATCGCGATGTTTATTGGCCTCAGAGCGGTGATCCCCTGCCAATATCGGCGGCAACCAGAGCTCCATCGTACGGTCTGCGACGGTTTCTACCGACTCGTGCTGGTAACCCGGCTGGCAGGCCGCAACCAGCAGCGCTGTCAACAGCACCGCCGCAGGTTTGCAAAAATTCATGCTTATACCCCAGGACATTCGCTAATCAATTGTAAAGTTGTAATGCTCACAGATCGCATGCCACTGTACCCGATTTGCGTCCTGTTTAACATTCGATCGTTGCAGGGAATCGCGCTGCGAGCGTATAACCGGGATGGGTTTATGGCTGGGCTGGCTGGCGCGCCGCGTCTCGGTGCCGGCCAGATAAGACATCGCCTTAAACCATAAATCGTCCGCTTTCGGGGCCAGTTTTAAATACAGCTCGGCATTATCCACATCCGGGTGCAGACTATTGGGTGGATACAATACGCCCCCATAGCCAATAGGCAGCAGCTGCCGCCCACACGCCCCCGGCTGACGCTCCACCGGCCATAGTTTGTAAGGCAGAGCCGCACCATTAGCGTCGAGCTGGATACGGCGGCATTCATGGGCGATTACAGATCGCGGATGGCGAATATGGTCTTGGTAGAGGTTTACCAGCCAACGATGATCATACATAACATCGTCATCGCAGGTGACCACAAGCTCGCCGGGGAAAGCCGAGCGCGCGTGCACCAACTTTCTGTGGGAGCATTCCAGCTGGGCATAGCGGATTTGAAACAGTTCGCCTTCCAGATCCGTCAGGGTGTCAGGGACCTGATCACGCAGTTTTTCGTTCAGCCACAGGACGATCCTCTGGGGCTTGTGGCTCTGAGCCAAAAGACTTCGAATGGTCAGGTGAACTGTCGACAGCCGGGACGGGATCGACGTGAGCGAAACAATGATCGGCAGCGATTCTTGGACCGCATGAAGCCGCTCGGGCTTCAACGCAAGGAGTTTATAAGCCGTGAATAGTGATTGGGGATACTCTTTTAGCTTCACTTATATTTTCCTTCATAATCGCGCCCGTAATGCCTCCCACACGCCACAGAGTGTAGCCATTCGCTTTCCAGCGTAGGCACATTATCTGTGGGCATGTCTGGGCAGACATCCGTGCTGCACGAGAAACCTATACAACCACTCTCGACACTCTCTCTACACGCTACATGCCCCTGCCATAATGATTATGACCGGAGAAATAAGATCAATCGACAACATCAAGCCGATGAGGAACACCGGCGTAAGTACTAGCAGGCTGTGAACCTTTAACAGCCAAAACCCTATTTCTGAAGGGATCTGATGGTGTACGCCGACCAATTCACCAACGCTGTGCCGCCTGCTGGTCAGAGTCGCGAGCATTTACCCAGACATCACCCTCTGGCGTCCGTTCCTTCTTCCAAAAAGGCGCGTGGGTTTTCAGGTAATCCATAATAAACTCAGCCGCGGAGAAGGCCGCTGCCCGGTGAGCGCTGAGCGCGCCCACAAATACAATTGGCTCTCCCAGAGCCAGCGCGCCGACCCGGTGAACCACCCGCACCCGCTGAAGGGGCCAACGCTGTCGGGCCTCCTGGACGATACGTTCCAATGCCTGTTCCGTCATTCCCGGGTAATGTTCCACGGTCAAGCCGGTAACTTGGCGACCTTCGCTGCGAGCGCGTACCCGGCCAACGAAAAAAACCGCCGCGCCTCCATCCGTATCATCCGCAATCAGAGCGGCATACTCCTGTCCCGCATCGAAACGGTCAACCTGGACAGAAATTTCACTCATTTGGCTTTACCCACCCGTCACCGGAGGCATAAAGGCCACCTCGTCACCGGCACGTACCGGGTGCTCTGCTTTAACCAGGGTTTGGTTTACAGCGAACAACACAGAGTCGGCTTCTAGATGGGGTTGCCAATGGGGGTTCCGGGCTACCAGGTGTCCACGCAGAGCGGCGAGAGTGCCGATGTCCTGGGCGGGCACGGACACGGACTCACACCCGAGCTGATCTCTAAGTTGGGCAAAAAATAATACAGTGATCATAGCTCCGTCTCGCGTTTGTAGTGGCCGCGGCGTCCGCCGGTTTTTTCCAGCAACTGTACCTGCTCAATCACCATACCCATATCCACCGCCTTGCACATGTCATACACAGTGAGAGCCGCCACGCTAACCGCGGTTAGGGCTTCCATCTCTACCCCGGTTTGGCCGGTAAGTTTGCAGTAACCTGAAATGATGACACTTGCGGGCTGTTCCTGCAGCTCAAACTCCACCGCGACCTTGCTCAACGCCAGAGGGTGGCATAAGGGAATAAGGTCAGAGCACTTTTTCGCGGCCTGGATACCGGCGATGCGCGCTACCGCCAGCACGTCGCCTTTTTTAAGGGCGTTATCGCGGATTAATGCCAGGGTTTCCGGGCGCATCCGCAGACACGCCTGGGCCCAGGCTTCTCGTGTAGTGGCGGGCTTGCCAGACACGTCAACCATGCTGGCGTTACCCTGTTCGTCGGTGTGACTTAAACTCATGAAAACATCACAATGTTATTTCTGAGCAAGGCTGCGCAGCACATAGTTCAGAATACCGCCGTGCTGGAAATAACTGAACTCGTTGGGTGTATCAATGCGCACCTTTACGGTAAAGGTCGTCTTCTGGCCATCCCCCCACTCGGCGGTAACTTTCAGGGTTTTCGTGTCAGCGTTTATTGCAGGAATGGAAAACATTTCCTGTCCGGTAAGGCCGAGCGATTCGGCCGTTTCACCATCGCTAAACTGCAGCGGCAATACACCCATCCCCACGAGGTTAGAGCGGTGAATACGCTCGTAACTTTCGGCCAACACCGCCCGCACGCCCATAAGCGACGGTCCTTTAGCGGCCCAGTCCCGCGAGGATCCAGAGCCGTATTCTTTACCCGCTAAAATAACCAGTGGCGTTCCCTCTTTCCGGTAACGCTCGGCGGCATCATAAATGCTCATGACCTTGTCTTCGGGCAAATACGTGGTCCAGCTGCCCTCGGTCCCAGGCGCCATTTCGTTCTTAAGGCGCACGTTGGCAAAGGTGCCGCGCATCATAACCTCATGGTTCCCTCGCCGTGAACCGTACGAGTTGAAATCCAAGGGCGATACACCCTGCTCCTGCAAATAAAGGCCAGCGGGGCTGTCAGGCATAATAGCGCCCGCCGGGGATATGTGGTCGGTGGTAATACTGTCGCCCACTTTAACCAGACAGCGCGCTTTGTCGATGGGCTGGATTTCGTCCACCTCCATGGTGATGTCATCGAAAAATGGCGGTCTGCGGACGTAGCCGGACTCGGGCCAGCCGTACAACTGGCTCTTCTCGACCGGCAAATTCCGCCAGTTTTCGTCACCGGTATACACGTCGGCGTATTTCTCGGTAAACATCTCCGGCTTGACATAATCCGTAATGGCTTGCTGAATTTCCTGGCTACTAGGCCATATGTCCTTCAGGTACACGGGCTTATTCTCTGCATCCACGCCCAACGGCTCGGTGGTTAAGTCCAGCTCCATGGTACCGGCCAGGGCGTAGGCCACCACCAGCGGGGGAGACGCGAGATAGTTCGTACGCACCTCGGGGTGAATGCGCCCCTCGAAGTTGCGGTTACCGGACAGGACTGAAGCCACGGTGAGATCCGCTTCGTATATACCTCGCGAGATCTCTTCCGGCAGCGGCCCCGAGTTACCGATACACGTGGTGCAACCATAGCCCACCAGATAAAAACCGAGCGCTTCCAGCTCTTTCATGAGCCCAGCTTTTTCAAGGTATTCAGTAACGACCTTGGAACCCGGCGCCAGGCTGGTTTTTACCCAAGGCTTGGTTTTCAGGCCTCGCTCCCGTGCCTTTTTGGCCACCAGGCCGGCCGCCATAAGCACTGCCGGGTTGGAGGTGTTGGTACAACTGGTGATGGCGGCAATGACCACCGACCCGTGGCGCAAGATAAACTCCTCGCCCTGATACTTTACCGGCACCGCGCCCAACTCGGCTGGCGACACGGTGCCCACGGCGGCACCCCCATCGTAGGCAAAATATCGCTCGGTAGTGCTGGCAATGGTGTTATCCCGCCGCAGCTGACGCTCAATTATCAGCTGATGGAACGCCTCTTTGCTGTCTTTCAGCGCAATACGGTCCTGCGGTCGTTTGGGACCTGCCAGAGATGGCTCCACATCGGCCAAATTTAGCTCCAGCACATCGCTGTATTTGGCGTCAGGGCTAGACTCGTCGTGCCACAAACCCATGGCTTTCATATAGGCTTCGACCAGTTCCACCTGATCTTGCGGGCGACCGGTGAATTTCAAATAATCCAGGGTTTGCTGATCCACAGGAAACATGCCGCAGGTGGCGCCATACTCGGGCGCCATGTTGGCAATCGTGGCCCGATCCGCGAGGCTCAGGTGTTTTAGCCCGGAGCCAAAGAATTCCACAAACTTACCCACCACACCCAGGTTGCGTAGCGCTTCAGTAACCGTGAGCACCAAATCGGTGGCCGTAGCCCCTTCAGGCAGTTCACCGGTGAGCCGAAAGCCCACCACTTCGGGGATCAGCATAGAAATGGGCTGACCTAACATGGCCGCCTCGGCTTCGATGCCGCCGACGCCCCAACCCAGAACGCCCAAGCCATTGATCATCGTGGTATGTGAGTCAGTGCCCACCAGAGAGTCTGGATACACCTCGGGCAGATCGTCACCATCGCGCACAAAGACGCCCCGCTCCAGGTATTCCAGGTTGACCTGATGCACAATACCCGTGCCCGGCGGTACGACTTTGAAGTTATCGAACGCTTGCTGCCCCCAGCGCAAAAACTGGTAGCGTTCCCGGTTTCGCTCCACCTCGGCGGCGGTATTTTTTTCATAGGCATCGTCGACGCCGAAGTAATCCACCATGACCGAGTGGTCAATAACTAACTCCACTGGAGAAAGCGGATTGATTTGCTCCGGCTTACCGCCGAGTTTGGTCACCGCATCGCGCATGGCCGCCAAGTCGACAATTGCCGGCACACCGGTAAAGTCCTGCAAAACAACGCGCGCGGGGACGAAAGCAATTTCCTGAACCGATTCTTTTTCGGGGTCCCATCCCGCGAGAGCTTCGATGTCGCTTTCGCTTACGGCGGGAGTGCCCGCGTGGCGCAGCAGGTTCTCCAGGAGGATCTTGAGGGAAAACGGCAGTTTATCGACCGGGTACTTTTCGGCTATGCGAGTAAAAGGATAGTAACGATATTCTCTGCCATTAACCGACAAAGTGTCGGTTACGCGATAGGAGTCAGTCATAACGGCCTCACTGTATTCCCGGTGAAGGTTCGATGTGATTCGATATTTCCTAATTGGGCCAGACCATGATCCGCTAACCCACACATCCTCAGACTATACTATCACTACTTGTCAGTATCACCTTAACTGTGGACGCCAGTACCCCATTGCCGTATTCCGCGGGTTAAAAGCTATAAACCAGATTGACGTACGTCATGGTATCCGTGCTCTCCATATCCGGCGCCACGTCGGTGTCGCTGGTGAGGTTAAAACCCACCTTCATTTTCATGGCGCTGTTTATGCGGGTACTGAGAGAGGTATCCGAAACGGTACGGGTATTATCCGGCCCAGTTTCTACACTGAGCACCTGACGGAAGTCGGCGCTGTCGGTCAACTGCCAATCGAACTGCAATGCTCCACGGCCGATGGCGCTGCTTTCTGTTACGGTGCTGCCGTCATTGAGCCGCTGATCCGCCCAGTAGTAACCCGGACCGATTTCCATATCCAACTGCGCCCGTGAACCGTTGTACAGGCGAGCGCCATAACCGATGGAGACCGTGCTATAGGTGCTGTAGGCGGCAAACTCGTCATCCACGTGGGAGCCGTAGATGAACAAATTGGAATGCTCGCGCGCTAAGCGATAGCCACCACGGGCGGAGACGGCGATGCGCTCAGCGGTTTTGACCGTTTCCTGGCTGCCGTCAGGCTGATTGACTTGATCTTCTTTGAACAGCACCCCCAGCGTGTAGCGGTTGCTCCACTTCAGGGTGTTGTGATCCGCTTCGATTTTGCCCTGTATGGTTGTGGTTTCGGTATTGCCGGATGTGGCGATAGCCCCCAACTCAGCCGACACTTTCCACGGGCGGGTTTCGTCTTCTACTTCAGCCACCGCCAAAGGTGCGGCGACACCCGTCGCCAAAAACACGGTACATAGAACCAATCGCATATCGTTTATCGCTCGTCTAATACGGAATACTCGTTCAACATTGAACAACGGGCCCGGCGCATAAACTCACCTTGACGCCAGACGGGGCGCTATTGTACCTGAGGTATCGCACCGACGCAGGCGACCGAGTTCAAGGTTTGAGGGACTCGCTCTGAGACAGGCTTAATGTTAGGATGCACCCACTTTGTCGGTTAGTTGTTCATCCATGTCCGTCGTTCCCTCCCGCCCCCTAAATCGCCGCTTTTGCGCCGCGCCCATGATGTCTTGGTCGGACACGCACTGCCGCTATTTTTGGCGACTGCTCAGTAAGCACACTGTGCTGTATACCGAAATGATTACCACGGGCGCACTGATCCACGGTGACCAGCAACGCTTTTTACACTACCACCCGGCCGAGCATCCACTGGCTCTGCAGCTAGGCGGCAGCAACCCGGCGGAGCTAGCGCTGTGTGCGCGCATGGCCGAGGATGCCGGTTACGATGAGGTGAACCTAAACTGCGGCTGCCCCAGTGAACGGGTGCAGAACAATAAGATCGGTGCCTGTTTGATGACTGAGCCGCATTTGGTCGCCGAGTGCGTTGCGGCCATGAAAGAGGCCGTGGGTATTCCGGTGACGGTAAAACATCGCATCGGCGTCGATGAAATGGACGACTACGACAGCATGCGCCACTTTGTCGATACCGTGGCCAGCGCCGGGTGCCAAACGTTTATTGTCCACGCCCGAAAAGCGTGGCTGAAGGGCTTGAGCCCCAAGGAAAACCGCGACATTCCCCCGCTTCAGTATGACCGGGTCACACACCTCAAGCGCGAGCGCCCCGATTTAGAGATCGTTATCAACGGCGGCATCACTACCATTGAGCAATCCCAGGCACTGCTGAAAGAGCTTGACGGCGTCATGGTGGGGCGCGAGGTGTACACCAACCCCTATCTGTTGGCGCAGGTCGATCAACAACTCTACGGCGACGAGACGACTGCGGTTACCCGGCTGGACGTGCTTGATGCCTTTAGCGATTACGTCGCCGATGAGCTCAAGCGCGGCATCGCCCTGAAGCACATGACGCGACACATCTTGGGGTTATTTCAGGGTGTGCCCGGTGCCCGGCAGTTTCGGCGCGTCATCAGCGAACAGGCCCACCGTCCCGGCGCAGGCCTGGAAGTCCTCGCCGCGGCTCGACAGGCGATTGTGGAAGGCGCCACCGCCTACCCGTTTGCCGAAGTTTAACTATCTTGGATGTATCCCTGCTTAGCCCCCGCCTGAGCCCCGGCCACACCTGCCAGAACTTCCCTTTCATCGCCCTCCGTTTTGCGGCAAACCGTGCCCCTCTGCCGTCTCGAAAGCAGCATAGCCCGTGAAAAATACCCCCAAAAGGAGTACAATAGGCCAGAAATAGACAGACCTAGACCAACCAACCTTTCGTCAATAGGAATAGCATAGTGACTACCAAACTTGAACAGCTAAAAAAGATGACCGACGTGGTGGCAGACACCGGCGATATCGAAGCGATTAAGCTCTACAAACCTCAGGACGCCACCACAAACCCATCTCTGCTTTTGAAAGCTGCGCAGATTCCCGCCTATAGCGACCTTGTAGGTAAGTCCGTTGAAGCCGGTAAAAAAGAAGGCAAAACCAGCGCCGAGCAAATTAGCTATGCCAGCGATCACTTGGCGGTGGCCATTGGTACCGAAATCCTGAAACTGGTGCCCGGACGCATCTCCACCGAAGTGGACGCCCGCCTGTCGTTCGACACCAAGGCGAGCATTGAAAAAGCTCACCATTTGATTGAGCTGTACGAACAGAACGGCATCGACAAGTCCCGCGTATTGATCAAGCTGGCCTCTACCTGGGAAGGCATCCGTGCCGCTGAAACCCTGCAAAAAGAAGGCATTGACTGTAACCTGACGCTGCTGTTCAGCTTTAACCAAGCCGCCGCCTGTGCCGACGCTGGCGTATTCCTGATTTCCCCATTTGTAGGCCGAATTCTGGACTGGTACAAAAAGAGCACTGGAAAAACCGAATACGCTCCGGACGAAGATCCCGGCGTTATTTCCGTACGTCAGATCTACAACTACTACAAGCAGCACGATTACAAGACCGTTGTCATGGGTGCCAGCTTCCGCAATACCGGCGAAATTGAAGCGCTGGCTGGTTGCGACCGCCTGACCATCAGCCCCGACTTGCTGAAAGCGCTGAGCGAAGACACCGGCACTCTGGAGCGTCGCTTGTCACCCGAGAATACCGGTGAAAAGATCGAAAAAGTGATTGATACCGAGTCCACCTTCCGCTTCGCGTTGAATGATGACGCCATGGCGACTGAGAAGTTGGCTGAGGGCATTCGCAACTTTGCGGCGGATCAGATCAAGCTGGAAAACCTGCTGAAAGAACGTGCTTAATCGAATTGCACGCTTTTTTGATCAGCATTTGCAGCGCGAGGACGGCTCCAAGGAGCTGTCCTTCGAGCAAAAGCAGTTGGCCGTGGCGGCATTGCTCATCGAAGTCGCCATTGCCGACCATATTTTAGAAGATAGTGAACTCGCCTCTCTGCGCACCATTCTGGAGCGCAAATTCAAACTGTCCCCTCAGAAACTGGACGAACTCGAGGAGCTGGCTCTCGCCGAGCAAAGCGACGCTACCTCTTTGTACCAGTTCACCCGCCTGATCAACACCGAGTGCAGCGCTAAAGAGAAGTATGACTTGATCGAAGCCATG